>CAUZVG010000101.1:0-5992 GCA_963583215.1 Campylobacterales bacterium
TTTTTGCTACTCTCACTGCTGGCGCAATCATCTTTGTATGGTCTACGGTAAAACTGTCTAATAATGGCATGGAAATATCCTTGGTTTTTTTCAATTATAACGGAAAATTAGAAATTAGAAATTAGAAACTAGAAATTTCTTGTAAATTGGCTTTTTCACTTTCTACTTGACTATAAATTCCACAGCTCTAAGCGCAGTATCACAGACGTTATCTGTACAAAGTATCAAACTTTCAGCAGATCCATACCCACAAGTCACACCCACAGAACTTACTTTTGCTGCTTTAGCCGCAAACATATCCATTTCGGTATCACCTATCATCCAAATCTCGCTTGCGTCAGCGCTTAAGCTCGCAAGTGCTTTTTCTATGGGTTCGGGGTGAGGTTTTGGATTTTGTACATCTTCTCTCCCAATGAGCACTTCAAAGTAAGACATCAATCCCATATGCTCCAATAACTCTATAGAGTATTTCGCTGTTTTGGTAGTTACCACACCCAATGTGGCATGTTTACTCGCAAGTTCTACCGCTTCTCTTGCAAGAGGAAGTAAGACTGTTTTGGCACAAGAGATTTCACGGTAATGCATCTTGTACGCATGCACATAGTCTGCTACTATGGTCTCATCTACACCCAAAGTGACAAACATTACATCCAAAGGATGTCCAATCTCCGCTTTAATACGCGTCTCATGAGGCACTTCTTCTTCAAATGTCTTAAATGCCACGCCAAAGCTTTCTAAAATGGCTTCGGTTGAGTCAATCAAAGTGCCATCTAGGTCAAACAGTATTATTTTTTTCATTTTTACTCACTTGTTGGTAATTTTGGTGCAGAAGCTAAAAGTGTCTGCGTGTAAGGATGTTGAGGATTATTCATAATCTTTTGAACTGGCCCTTGTTCTACAATTTTTCCCTCTTTCATGACAGCCACCTCATCAGCTACCAAGTCAATAATGGAAAGGTCATGGGTTATAAAGAGGTAAGTCAAACCTGACTCTTTTTGTAATTTTTTTAAAAGGCTAAGTACTTGCGCTCGCACAGAGACATCTAACGCCGATGTTGGTTCATCACATATAATCAAGTCAGGTTCCACTGCCAATGCCCTTGCAATACCTATGCGCTGTCTCTGACCTCCAGAAAACTCATGCGGATACCTTTCCATATAACTCGGATCAAGGTCAACCTTTTCCAGTAAAGCACAAATATATGCATCTTGTTCTTTTCTAGTCTGAGGGCCTACTTTCAAACTCTCCATCCCTTCTCGGATGATGTTAGCAATAGTCATACGTGGGTTTAAAGCAGAAAAAGGATCTTGAAAAATCACTTGTATTTTACGTCGGTACGGTTTGAGTCCGACATTGTTCAAACCTGTCAATTTTTGTCCGTCAAAAGTGATCTCACCTTCACTGCTCTGAACCAAAGAAAGAATGGCTTTTCCAATGGTGCTTTTTCCAGAACCAGACTCCCCTACCAATGCTAAAGTCTTACCTCGCGCAATGGAAAAGGAAACCCCATCAACTGCTTTCACATAGCCCACAGTTCTTTGGAAAAAACCTTTTTTAATGGGAAAATACACTTTCACATTTTTCACCTCGAGCAAAGTCTCACTTTGACTGTTGTCTCTCTCCTCTTTTAAAGCACGTGCATCTTGTAACAATGCCTTCGTGTAAGGGTGTTGTGGGTTTGTAAAGAAGTTTTCACGTAAGGCCTGTTCTACTATCTTTCCCTCTTTCATTACGGCAATACGGTCTGCCATCTCTGCTACGACTGCCATGTCATGGGTAATAAACAAAATGGAAAGACCCCTTTGTTCTCTAATTTGCTTCAAGAGTGTCAAAATTTGTGCTTGTATGGTCACATCTAAAGCGGTTGTTGGTTCGTCTGCTATAAGGATTTCTGGCTCACAAGCCAAAGCCATAGAAATCATCACACGCTGCTTCTGTCCTCCTGAAAGTTGATGTGGGTACCAACTATAACGCTCTTCAGGTTCTTTAAGTGCCACCTCTTCAAAAAGAGAAATGACCTTGGCTTTTGCTTCTTCTTTTTTCAAACCTAAGTGAATACGTAAAACCTCAGCCACTTGTTCTCCCACAGTCATTACGGGGTTAAGTGCAGACATGGGTTCTTGAAAAATCATCGCAATAGCTTTGCCCCGTACCTTTTGCATTTTATATTCGGGTAAAGTAAAAAGAGATGTGTCATTGAGCCTTATGTCTCCAGACGTCACAGAGATTACTTCAGGTAAAAGCCGCATAATGGCCAAAGAAGTCAAAGACTTCCCAGAACCTGACTCCCCTACTAAAGCGAAAATTTCTCCTTGTTGAATTTCAAAAGAGATGTTTTTCAATAAAGCGTTAGCATCAATCATCAACGATAAATTTTCTACTTTCAAAATAGGACTCATGTTTTATTCCTTGGATCCAAGACTGTTTGTATGCGGTCTGAAAAAAGGTTGGCTGCAAGTACGAGAATGAACATGAAAATGAATGCGGAGAAAAGTGACCACCAAACCATGGGTTCTCTTGCCATCTCTAGTCTTGCTTGGTTAATCATATTTCCCCAAGAGAACGTCGTTGGGTCTACCCCTACCCCTACGTAAGAGAGTACAGCTTCGGCTAAGACCAAGCCTGAAAAGTCTAAGACAATAGAGATGAGGATAATATGCATGAGGTTAGGGATAATATGTCTTCTGATAATCGTCCACTTCCCTACCCCAAAAGCTTTGGCAGCCGTCACAAATTCTACTTGTGAGATTTTGAGTGTTTCCGCACGAAGCAGACGGCAGAGTCCTGTCCATGAAGTAATCCCTAGTATAACAATGAGGAAAACCAAACGTATATCTGAACGTTCTAGTGTGCTTTCAAACCATTGAGGGTTGTTGTCCATGAGTATTTGCATGGAGAGTACGCCTGCTGCAATGAGCAAGACGCCAGGGATGGAACTCAGCGTCGTATAAAGGTACTGAATGACATCATCCACCCAACCACCCAAAAGGCCAGCAGACACACCTAAAATGATGGCAACAGGTAGCATGATGAGTGTCGTCAAAATACCAATGAGTACCCCCGTACGTATACTCTTTAAACTCTGGTAAAGTACATCCCCACCAACCTTGTCAGTCCCTAACACATGGTAGGAAAAAGAGAGTAGATAGAGCCATGTAAACGCTATGATTAGGATGGCCAAAGTGAGGTAGGCAATCTTCCAAGGGAGTTTGCTCTCTTTGCCTGTTCTTCTTCGCCAAAAGAGATGCAGGACAATAAAGAAAAATGCAATCCCGGCACCCACAAGTAAAGCAAAAAGAGAATCTTTCCAGAAATGATTACTCGAAGAGACATGTTTGAGAGGTAAATTCACTTGTTGAGAGACACCCTTTTCATCTACCACGATGGACTTGACATATTCATGTGTAGCAAACGGTGCTGAGTACGTACGTTCCGAGTTTTCAATGTTATGTGTAAACATCAAGTCTAAAAGAGAGACCATCTCTCCTTGGTACTGTACACTTTGTTTATTCTCATTGACATCCGCCACAAAACGTAAATGCACGGAGTCCAGCAAAGTAAATAACAAGTAAAAAAGAAGCACGAGTGCTGATGCCATAGCAATACCCGATTTAAAGATGGTATGCCATTGTTTTTTGACTTGCCCAGAACGGGAGATCACCCATCCCCATGCAATCAGCACTACAACCAAAAACCACACCATGATGTCTGTCCATAAAAAAGTTAGCGTCATATTCATAACTTTACCCTCGGATCAAACAGTGTATAAGAGATATCCGTTAAAATGAGTCCGATAATGTAGAGTACAGAACCCAAAAAGACCATCGCTTTGACAATAGCAAAATCTTGTGCATTAATGGCATCAATGGTGTAAGATCCCAAACCAGGAATTCCAAAAAATGACTCCATGATAAGGCTTCCCATAAAGAGTGTGGGTATCACCACCACTACACCTGTCAAGATGGGCAACATACCATTACGTAAGACATGTCCAAAAAGTACTTTGAGTTCAGAAAGTCCTTTGGCACGTGCCGTTCGTACATAGTCTTGGTTAATTTGCTCAAGGAAAATACTTCTGTACCAACGTACTCCAGAACCTATGCCAGAAAAGACCCCAATAAGTACCGGTAAAAGGATGAACTTAATGCCAGACCAACCCTCTTCATAACCCGAGATGGGTACCCAGTGCCACATCTTAGAAAAGAGCACTTGTCCAGCGATGATGTAAAAAAGTCCTGACACAGACATAATCATGACGGCAACAATCATCATACCCGTGTCGAGTGCTGATCCTCTAAAAAGTACCAGTAAGAGTGCCAGTGAAATATTCGTAATAAGCGCTATCATAAACGTAGGCAAGGCAATGGCTAAACTTGGTCCCATACGCTCTTTTATCTCTGTTCCTATGTCTCTATTGGCATCAGAGTAGCCAAAGTTAAAAGAGAAGAGTTTTAAAGACTCTTGTACAAAAAGTGTATCGGTGAGTTTTTCTATGCCTTTGGCTTTTTCATTGACAAAAAGTGCTTTATCATACCCTTTGTCCACCTTCCATGCTTCAATCATTTGTGGGGTGACTTGTTTGGCACCTAGTTGTGCTCTTGCCATGTCATCTGGTGAGTTCACCATAAAAAAGAGTACAAAAGTAATGAGGTTCACCCCAATTAAAATGGGAATTGCATAGAGCATACGTTTTAAGATATAGCCAAACATTTATGACGCCTCCCGAATGACTGCTTTTTGTCTATTCTTATAAATTTTATGCAGCAGAACCCCCGCCACTAACACAAAGAAGAAAAAGAGTACCAAAGGCAAAATAACCGGCTGATTCCACTCTTTTTGTTTTTTCACTCTAAGCTTGGCATCAATACGTTTGTATTTTAATGTATTGTTTGCCATGGCATGAGGTAGTACATTTTTAAACCAAGCATGAGAGAGTGCTAAAGATTTTGGGTAAAAACCCCACACCCAAGGAGCATCTTCTCTGGCTATTTTTAACATCTCGTCTATTTTTCCTTTTCGCTCTTCGGAATTTTTCATGGTTTTGATTTCATCAAACAGTGCATCAAATTTTGGATTCTGATAATTGGAAGAGTTTATCCCCGCACCATTGGTGTTCACTATAGCATTACCACCATACAGTAAAAAAAGAAAGTTCTCCGGGTCTGGATAGTCGGCATTCCACCCCCAAGAGAATATTTGAACTTTAGCTTTTCTCACCTTGTGCTGAAAACGGTTATAGTCTGTAGAACGAATGACCAGTTGTATGCCTAGTTTGGCAAACTGTTTTCTTCTCCAGTCCATTAACGCTCTGTCATCTGGGCCCGTTGCAGTGGCATCATAATGTAACTTTAACTGTTTACCTGTTTTCTCAGAGATACCATTAGGATAGCCCGCTTCTGCCAAAAGTTTTTTAGCATATTGCAGAGACTTACGCACACGTTTACCGTCTCTCCAAGTATAAACAAAGGTATTGGTTCCTTTTTTACCTTCTTCATAAGAAAAAATACTTGGAGGAATCGGGCCTTGTGCTGCGACACCACGTTCATTCATAAAAATGGAAATGTACTCTTCCTGATTTTGAACAATAGCAATGGCTTGACGTAGTTTTTTAGCTTCCTCATTGTAGCCACCTACCACTGGGTCTTCCATATTAAATGCCATGTAAAAAATAGACGGTTGCACAGAACCTTTGAGCACAATGCCTTTTTGTGACATTTCACCACTTAAGTCCATGGTACCAGCAGCAGAAATTTGTACTGCCTGATCAAAAGCTTCTGAAGAGATGCCCGAAGCATCATAGTAACCCTGTAAAAATTTATTCCAAAGAGGAATACTCTCTTTTTCCAGTGTATAAATGACTTTTTGGATGAAGGGAAGTTTTTTACCACTGTCTACTAAAAGTTCTGAAGAGACTTGAGAAGACTTTTGTTCTTCTGTACTCAGGGTAGGATAAAATTCATCATGGAAATTGGGATTGGCTTGCAGCACTAAC
>CAUZVG010000102.1:0-5939 GCA_963583215.1 Campylobacterales bacterium
TTACCAAAAGAGACCAGGGCGTATATAAAAAAGATTTTACTTGTGGCTATGATAGGTGAAAATGCTGTGTATGACATAGAAGCTGAGTTGAGTGATGAGCGCAAATGTGTTGAAGTAGAAGTAGCCAAAGATTCAAGTTTAGAAGATGTAGCTAGACTCATCTCTATGGATAGTGAGACACTTAACGCCCTGAATATTTCTTTAGAATCTAAGATCTTAGGCAAAGGAAAAACTTCGTATATTTTACGTATACCTATAGAAAAAATATTTAGTTTTTATCTGCGTTATAACATGCCAAACCAAGCGTTAAAAGAGAAATCCTATATGATTAACCATCGTGTGGTTCTTGGTGAAAGTTTAGAGACTTTAGTGGAACGTTATGATACTTCTACAGAAGATATTAAGCGTGCCAATCATCTTGAAGATGACTTTTTAGTGCTTGATATGTTACTTATAATTCCTGTTAGTCAAAAAAGTTTTGAAAATCTATATCAATAAGTGAGAATTTTATGCTAGAATAAAAATAATTTATATTTTTAAGTATTAAAATGAGACCAAAGACAAGGGAGCAGTCAGGTGTTGAAAGAGAAGCTTATACGATTTTTATTAACGGTTTTTCCTGTGCTTATTTTACTGGGACTATCACTCTACTTTTCATTAAATTCTTGGGGGAGTTACCAAGTACTTTACCATGAACATGTCATTATAGATGCAGCCACTCAGGCAACACTCAACAAACATTTATGGACCCTTGGATTCTATGTGAGTCTGTTTATATTAACCTTACTCTCTTTAGGGTATATGTATAAACAACATCAAGAAGAGAAAAAAGCTCATAAAGCTTTACTCGCCGCGGTTAAGAAAATCCATGCACTCTCTACCTACGCTTCTTCAGACTCCCAAAGTCTTTATGAAATGTTGGCAGCAGCAGATACACCTAAAGACATTTTTAATTACCTTTCTGATAGCTTTCAAGTTTTACAAACTAAATGTAATCAAGCGAATGATGATGCTGCATGTAAAACACAATTTCTCTCGACACTTTCACATGAAATACGTACCCCACTCAACGGTATTATTGGTTTCTCTAAACTTTTAAGAGACATGGGAACCACGGCAGACCAAGAAGAATTTCTCACACTCATTGAAGGTTCATCACGGACTTTAATTTCTATTGTAAATGATGTCTTAGATTTGTCAAAAATGGATGCAGAGAAGATGCAAATAGAGCAAATTCCTTTTAATATTTTTGAAACAGTAGAATCTACAGTGGCTAGTTTTACCCAGCAAACTGACCAAAAAGATATTGAATTGGGTCTCTACATTGACCCCACCTTAGCACACTATTTTTTAGGAGATGCCACAAAGTTATCCCAAGTTTTAACAAACCTTATTGCCAATGCAGTGAAGTTTACAGAACCGTATGGGAAAATCAACATTTTATTAGAAAAAATCACAGAGAAAAACGCTGTGAGTGAGATTAGATTTTCAATCCAAGACAATGGGATTGGACTTTCTCAAGAACACATTAAAAATATTTTTAATGCTTTTTCTCAAGCAACGCAAAGTACCAGTTCAAAGTATGGTGGTACAGGTTTAGGCTTAACCATTTCAAGTAAAATCATTGAACTCATGGGTGGTAAAATTGAAGTGCAGTCTATTTTAGATGAAGGTACGCAATTCTTTTTTACTTTAAAACTTGAAGAAGATAGCCAAAGTACTTTTGAAGCTTATCCTGACTTTTCAAATAAAAAAGTAGGTTTGGCTCTGCCGGTGAAACACATTGACCGTCAATTAGAGAAAAATATTGAAAATTATTTACGTTATTTGGGTGCAGAAGTCTCTTACTATTATTATGATGATATTTTTGATAAAAGATCAAAGATTGACTTGCCGGATATTATGATATTTGACCACCGTTATGCCAGACTTGAAGGGGAACTTTCTAAATGTTCTTCTTTGGATTGTTTGTGTATTTTGTTGACCAATGGGGGACTTAGCATACATATTAATCCTAGAGAACATCACTTCTCTGACATCATTTATGCACCTATTACCTTACGTAAAACTGTACGTATTTTAAACAACATTGCTGTCAAAAAACAAGAAGTACTCACTGCAGATAACACAGGAGAAGAAGAGACTTTAACGGGAGTACATGCGTTAATTGCTGATGATAATTTGATTAATAGAAAACTTATTAATATTATTTTGCAAAAAGTAGGTCTAAAGGTTACTTTAACTTCTAATGGTCAAGAGGTCTTGGATGCTTATAAAAAAGGATCTTATGACATCATCTTTATGGATATACAAATGCCCATTATGGATGGGGTACAAGCCACGCACAAAATATTGGAGTATGAAAGAGAGCAGAAGTTACCTCATGTACCTATTGTTGCGCTTACAGCAAATGTTGCAGAGGGAAATAGAGATCTTTTTATGGCTGAAGGTATGGATGATTATGCTACCAAACCACTTGAAATTGAGACACTCAAAAGCATTATCTCTAGACATTGTGGGATTGAATTGTCAAGCGAAAATAAAGACAAATAAAGAGATAATCTGCTCTAGATATCGTTGAAGTAAAGGTTCTTAGATGAGAATGCCCCATCTTATAGTTTTGAGTGTTTTATTACTCGCTACAGGTCTGTTTACAGGATGTGCTAAAAAAACCCAGGTTAAGAAAAAACCAGGTGCAACACAATACACTTCAGCCGCCAGACATAAATCCACCATGCGTTCTTATAAGGTTTTAGGTAAACGATACCATCCTACTTATGTAGAAGTGGGTCAAGTAATGAAAGGTGTCTCTTCTTGGTATGGACCAAACTTCCATGGAAAGTACACGAGTAATGGGGAAGTGTATAACATGCATGCTCGTACAGCAGCCCATAAAACCTGGCCAATGGATACCATGGTGAAAGTTTCAAACTTACAAAATGGAAAAAGTACCATTGTACGTATTAATGACAGGGGGCCTTTTGTAAGAGGGCGTATTATTGACTGTTCATATACCGCAGGTAAAGAGATAGGTTTAGACAGAATGGGTATTGCTAAAGTCTCCATTCAAGTGCTTGGTTTTGCTGGTAAAATACAGACAGGTAAAAACATTCAGCATGTGAGTAAAAGTTCTGCGCCAACACGTATGAGACTTTCTAACTTTGGTGTACAAGTAGGTGCCTTTAGACGTAAAGAGGGTGCCCAGACAATAAAAAGGCATTATACAGGATTGTATGATCGCTATAAACCTATTGTGAAGTACTTCCATGATGAAGGTGGTGCGCCACTGTATAGAGTTTGGCTTATGGGCTTTGGTTCAGAACAAGAAGCACGTGACTTTAAAGAGAGTCATGATTTAGCAGGTGCGTTCATCGTGCGTAATTAATAGGTAATTAAATAGGAATAGTAATGATAGAAATAACAAGAGAAACAAAAGAGACACAAATTTCAGTAAAGTTAAACCTTTACGGTACAGGCCAAGCCAAGATTAACACAGGTGTAGGTTTTTACGACCACATGTTAGAGGCGTTTACTAAACATGCACACATAGACATGGAAGTAGAGTGTAAAGGTGACACACACATTGATGACCACCATACGGTTGAAGATGTGGCTATTGTGATAGGACAAGCCTTAAAAAAAGCCATTTATCCAGTACAGAGCATTGAACGTTTTGGTAATGCTACAGTTGTGATGGATGAAGCGAGTATCACTTGTGATATTGACTTGTCTAATCGTGGGTTTCTTGTCTTTGAACTGCCTATTGGTGGAAAAGTGGGTGACTTTGATGTGGAACTCGTAGAAGAGTTTTTTAAAGCTTTTGCTTTTAACTTACCGCTTACTTTGCATCTTGTGTATAACCGTGGAAAAAACAAGCACCACATCATTGAAGGGGCATTTAAAGCTTTAGCTGTGGCCCTAAGACGTGCGGTGACTGTCAATGAAAATGCAGGTATACCAAGTACAAAAGGTGTACTGTGAGCATCCAACTGGTTGTTTTAGATGTGGATGGGACCATGACAGATGGTCGCATCACGTACACAGAAAATGGTGATGAAATAAAGTCATTTTCTGTCAAAGATGGTTTAGCCATTGTTTCTTGGCGAAAACTTGGACGTCATGTTGCTATTATCACAGGACGAAAATCAAGTATTGTACAAAGACGTGCACAAGAGTTAGGAATCACACATTTTTATCAAGGTGTGGAGAATAAAAAAGAGGTCTTAGATACCTTGCTTGAAGACTTAGATTTAACGATGGAAAATGTTGCAGCCATTGGGGATGACTTAAATGATTTCTCTATGTTAAAAGCAGTCAAAAAGGCTTTTGTACCTTTAGATGCCACAACGTACCTTAACACTATTTCGCCCCTACGTTTAAGTAGAAAAGGTGGAGATGGGGTAGTAAGAGAAATGATTGAAATGCTTATTGTGGAAGAAAGTTTGGAAGAAAAGTATTTGGACTTATGGTATTAAGACTAGAACATCTACTGTTTATAACAAGTATTGTCATTAGCGTAGCTGCATTTACTGTGGTACTCAAAGAAGATGAAAAATCAAAACAAAGTTTTACAAAAGAGTTGGTTTTTACCAACACGACTTTTACAGAAGTGGATACCATTATGCAAAAGTCAACAGCCTATAGTACCTATGGGGTACGTGACAATAGAGTTTTAAGTGTGGAGAATGTGAAGTATCAGACCCAAAATATTCAATCTCTAGTGGCTAAAAATGGTAAATTTGAAGGGGATATGCTCTACCTAGAAGGAGATGTTGTTTTACATGCCAATAACGGCTATACCTATAAAACACAAGCAGCAAACTATAACGAAAAAACAGAAGTTTTAAATATTACGGCACCCTATGTTGCCACTCAAAGAGAAAATATCATTGAAGGGGAAACCCTAAGATATCATGTACCTAGTAAAGAGACGAATGGAACGTCAATTGATGCCATACTTTATACCATAGAAAAGTAAAGTATTGCTATAATACTGTTAGAATACTAGCAGAAGGGCAGACTTGAAATTTTTTCACATACTATTTTTCTTCTTATTTACACAATTTTTGTTGGCGGAAAAAGTGGAAATTGTCTCTGATGCCATGCATACAGAAAGCCTTAAAAAAGAAGTACATTTTGTAGGCCATGCAAAAGTGAAAAAAGAGCAAGACTGGATACATGCAGATACAATTATTGTATATTTTAATGAAAATAATGAAACAAAAAAATATAAAGCCATTGGAAATGTCGACTTTGAATTTAAAAATGACAAAGCACACTACAAAGGCAAAGCAGACACAGTGGAATATTTCCCACTTAAGTCTCTTTATATACTTACAGGAAAATCAAACGTGGATGACTTACTAAATAAACGATCTGTTAAAGGTGATAAAATTACCGTAGATATGCTCACTGGTGACAGTATTGTTGAGGGAAGTCGGAAAAAACCTGTGAAGTTTATTTTTGAAATGAAGGATGAAAAATGAATGCACGTATTGTTGAAGCAAACTTTATTAAATCTGCGCAGAGTATAGCAGACTCCTTACCTGAAGACATGAGTGAAGTGGTTTTTTTGGGACGTTCAAATGTGGGTAAAAGTTCAACACTTAATGGTCTCACACAAAGAAAAAACTTGGCTAAGTTTTCTGCAACACCTGGAAAAACACAACTGATCAATTTCTTTGAAACACGCTATTTGTACAATGAACAGAGTTATCCTGTACGTTTTGTGGATCTACCTGGTTTTGGTTATGCCAAAGTTTCTAAGTCTTTAAAAGAAGTTTGGCAAAAAAACTTGGTTGAGTTTATCAAACATCGGGTTTCTATTCGTCTTTTTATACATTTACGTGATGCACGTCATCCTCATGCTAAAATTGATGATGATGTGGAAACTTACATTTCTGAGTTTATTCGTCCCGATCAAAAGTATTTGACAGTAT
>CAUZVG010000103.1:0-5788 GCA_963583215.1 Campylobacterales bacterium
TCCAAAGATTTCTTTTGATGACATTGCCGGTCACCATAAAGCCAAACAAAGACTGCATGAAGTCATTAAGTTCTTTAAAGAGCCTAAACTACTAGAAAGCTTTAACATTACGCCTCCTAAAGGGATGTTGCTTTACGGACCTCCTGGAACAGGAAAAACGATGTTGGCAAAAGCTTTTGCAAAAGAAGCGGAGTTGCCTTTCATCTCTACAACGGGTCTTGAGTTGCTTGACCCTGAAAAAACAAAACAATTTTTTGCCAAAGCCAAAGAGTATGCACCGGCTATTGTGTTTATTGATGAAATAGATACACTAGGAAAACGTGGTGGAGAGAATGGTAGAGAAATACCTATCAATAAACTTTTATCTGAGATGGATGGTTTCTCGGACAATAAGGGTGAAAATATTTTTGTTATTGCAGCGACAAACTATAAAGACAATATCGATGCTGCCATCGTCAGACCAGGAAGAATAGAAATCCATATTGAGATCAATAACCTTGATAAAGATGCAAGACTCTACTTCTTGAACCTAATCATTAAAAAGAAACCCAGTTCTGGTGACTTTGATATGAATAAACTTCTGATGTATACAGCGGGACTCTCCGGTGCGCAACTTGAACTTGTAGGTAAAGAAGCGGCCTTTTATTGTCTGCGTCAGTCTTTACCTGCGATTACTCAAGAGATTTTAATTGAGCAGATAAATGCAGTAAAATACGGTGAACAACAGTCTTATATGTCACCTGAAGAGCTCTTTGAAGAGACAGCCATGTATGAAGCGGGGCGGGTTGTCATTTCCAAAGTCCTTATGCCTCATACCCATATTGAACATGTGAGTCTCACACCTAGAGAGAATAATGAGCATTTTGTTGCACATAACTACAATGACGTACAAGACCATATGACAGTCAAAGACTTTAAAGACAAGATATGTGTCTCCCTAGCAGGTAGAACGGCGCAAATCAAGCGTTTTGGTGAGATTGAGGGTATGGATACGGGTGCTTCAAATGACATTCAGCAAGCCACGCGAGATGCTTACGCAGCCATAGCCTATTATGGTATGGATAAAGAAGTAGGATACATCAACATCAATGGTGTCATGGATGCAAGAGGAAATGTCATTACAGGCAAAGAGACAGAGCACTATCATGAAAAAATTGATGCGGCACTTGAAAGATGGATGTCTGAAGGTGAAAAAAATACAAAAGCCTTGATCACTAAACATTGGGCTGCCATCGAGGGCTTAGCAAAAGTGCTTCTTGAGAAAGAGATTATTTATGCAGATGAGTTGGAGAAGATACTCGCGAACTAAGTGTTAATTGAAGTGGGAGGAGAGATGGTAAACATCCCTCTTTTTGAGAAAGTGACAAAGAGAGAAGAAAAATTTATACTTCTTCAACCAGACAGGTTAAAGAAAAACCTTCTTTTTTGGCTTGCGCTTCAACGAGTTCTGCTTTGGTCTCAGCTATTTCTGCCATGTACCCACCACAAAACCCTTCACCATCGGTGACAATTTGATGTGCAATGGCTTCTGCATCTTCTTGTGTCTTATGAAAGACAGTGTCAAGGATACGCATACAAAATTCCCATGAAACGTGTTTATCATAAATGATAGAGACGAGGCACAGGGTAGGTTGGCTGAATTCTGTGTTCAAGTAAGATTTAATGGTTTTTGTCATTTTAATAGTAACTGGCATCACAGTCCTCTCTCATTTTATTGTCCGAATTATAATCAAACAAACCTCTGTTTTGCTTAAGTTAAGTCTCTGCTTTCCTTTGTATAGAGAGATTTACTTAGTGAAAATAGCGCATATATTTTTTGAATTTTGCTATAATGCCAGACAAAAAAATTATCTTTAGCCTTGAAAGTAGAGGTGTGCATAGATGATTTGCTCCAAAGGATGAAAGATAGAACTTCAAAATAGTATCAGCAGAGATAATCTTAGGGTTTTGATGACTTTGTTTTATGAAAAAACAATGCACAATCAAGAGTTAGCACCTTTTTTCGTAACAGAACTTGGGGACGACCTTAGCAGCAAAGAGTGGATAGACCATATAGAGCTTTTAGCAGATTTTTGGCTGGCAGAACTTTTAGGTAAGAAAACGTATATAGGAAACTTTGTGGGTGCACATGTGAGAATTGCGCATATTAAAAGAGAAAGTTTTGTCCAGTGGTTAATACTTTTTTCTGAAGCAGCGGACGAAGTGTATGTCCCAGAACTTGCTGAGAAGTTTAAGAAAAAAGGCATATCTTTATCGGATCAATTTATGTCTATTATTAATGTTTAAATGACGCTATAGATATTTGAAAGTAAAGGAAAAAAATGCATACAGATAAAAAATGGAAGGTACTTTTCATTAAAGATGAAATGTCACTGTTCAATGCAAATACTGACATGTTCTCTGTCCTGTTTGCTAAGGTAGACAAAGTTGTAGGTAGAGAAGAAGCGCTAAGCTTTTTTGATAAGTCTAGCTATGATATGGTCATTTGTGACTTATCGGTGAAGCCTGAAGAACTTGCCTTTATGAAACAACTTATGGACATCAAGCCAGGACAATGCATTTTTGTCTTGGTGGCGCCAAAAGACACAGACAAACTCTATGGGATTGCCGATTTGGGTATACATGCTTTTGAGTTAGAAGCAAGTCAGTTTGACCAAGCGCTAGAGACCATTGCGGACTTTAATCCTTATCAATAGAGATATAACAACTTAAACAAGACTTCTTTCGCTAAGATGTCATTATGATAATATTTGAGGTTTCAAAAAGGAAAAAATATGGATGAGATAAATAAAATTTTAGAAAAGTACAACCGTTTTAAAGATGCGCAGCTTCGTTCGATAGAGAACATTTCAGAGTCTTCAAAAGTACTTACAATTGTTGAACTAGATGATGAGGGTGAAGACCTTCATACTGTGCGTATCACGTTCAAAGATATTAAACAATCAAGAATACTAGTAAATTCTGTACTTTCTTATATGGATACGGGATTTGGAATTAGTATTATCAAAGAGAATGATTTGTATGGGTTTGCAGTAGGAAGTGGAACAGCGATGTTACATGTACATAATGCACCATTGTACATCGTTTCTTCAGAGATTGAGATTGAAGAAGTGTAAAAAGTAGTCTAGATAGACTACTTTTTATCAAGAGACTAACGTCTCTTGGTTTCTAGTTTCCACCAGCACTTTTTGGTGGTTCTTCACTGGCATCAAAACCAATAACTACATTACTCTTAGAAATAAGATCTCTTGCATCTTCAACATCTTCATCTTCTTCGTCTATCTCTCTTACAGAGCTATGAATAATGATTTTGTCACCATAATCTACAGCGTCAAAAAAGTGTGTCATACAAAAATTTTGGTTCATAAGGCACTCCATAACTCGGGCTTTATTGATCATGTCTTCTCTTGAGTCAAACGTCAAGTTTTTATCCATTCCGCTTTCTTTTACGCAACGGCATTCTTTTTCAATTTCTATTGTATACATTTTGTTTCCTATTTAGTTTAATTCGTTCTCTTATACCACAATTGAGCTAAAACTATGCAAGTTCTTTTATGACAATGAACTCGCCGTTTTCATACGAGTACACTTTTTTAGCCTCTCTATCGAGGATAATAGGTCTAATCCATTCATTAAGAATGAAAGGTTTTGCAATGGAGCCTTCAACGGCTTTCCCAACGAGTTCTAGCGGTGCTTCTATGAATGTCAAAAGCCTTACAGGCTCATGATACGCTTCACCTTCTAAGAAAACCGATTGTACAGGGAGTCCTATTTTTAAGTCACTGTAATTTCCATTAAAAACGCCTACTTTTGAAACGACATTATGGTAAACCTTTGAACCAGCACCATAGACGTGGTTGTCAACCGTCGAGAAGTAATGCTCTAAGTTAATCCATTCACCTACGACGAGTGGCCCATCAAAAATACCCCTAAGGATATCGGCATTGTCATTGTCAATTTTCCAGTCATAGGAGTGCATGAAAAATCTATTTCTTAAGTCTAAATGTTTGGTGTATTCTCTAGGCCCTGCAAATACACCCATGTTCCCTGCCAAGCCCCACTCAGGTCTTGTTTCTGACCAGTCCATAGATTTGACCATGAGGGCTTCTTCACTGTCCGTGAAGGGGAGGGTTTGGGATCTTTCAGCCCTAGAGAGTTTAGAAGCTGTGTTAAAGTCAAACATCACTTGTGTAAATTTCCTCATCTCTTCAGGTGAGAGGATGTCTGTATCGTAAAATTTAACTTCATCGGTGGTTGTGATATGCATACCTGGCATAAAACGTGTGTTCTCAGGAATGTGAATGCCTTTTTCTCTCATGGCATCTCTTACTTCTGGGGTGTTTGCAATCATACAAAGTGCGCGTGTGTTTGGTAAAGAGACATTACCTCCACAGGCACCACAGTCAAGCGCAGACTCAAAAGGGTTATTGTCTGAGACCGATCCATGGGAAATAATGGTTACAAAGTCAGGAAAGTTATCTACTTGACCTATCATTTTAAAATATTTATATAAAAAGTGGACTTTCTCTTCAAGGGTAAATCCAACCATGGCTAACTTATTTTTCTGATAATCATAATCTTCAGCTGTGATTTTATACGTAGATTTTAGTTTGTCTAAAATCTCTTCCGAGATTTCAAGGTTTAAGGCTTTCTCAAACACAAGATGGTCACGTATGGCTTCTATCTCATCTTTTGTAAACTCTTTTTTGGCACTCTCCTCTGCGATGGAGTGAATGATCTTAGTATGAAGTTTTTTGACATAAAACTCAATTTCATCTTCTGAAAGTTTATCAAGTGTGTAAGATGTTTTTGGCTTAGTAGGCTTGAGTTTAGAAAAGAACTTATTGGTCTTTTTGGGTAAGAAGGTTTTTCCAAAAAGGTTAATTCCAAAAATCCATCCAATCGCTTCAACCATGATATACGGTGTGTACGGGTTGTTTTTTAAGTCAGATAAAACTTTTTTAGTGGTTTTATTCATACCTTTTTTTGAAGAGTACTCTTCATGTGATTCATTGGGTATTTCAAATACTACATTCTGTGGTTTGATAATAGCAGGGGCTAAAAAGAGTTCATGTGCTTTGTCAAACTCTACAAAGGCGATAGGCAGGCCAAGAAAACCACCTGCACCATAGGTTTTGTAATCACCCGTACTCTCTAAATGTCTACGCATTACTTCTGAGCGTACATCTAAACAAAAGGTTGCTGTAGCGATAACATTTTCTTTTTCTTCTTTTATTTCGATGGCGGTTATCTCATCAACATAATGATTGATGTAGGTATCTTCAAGTGCTTTAAGCCAAATATAGCCTTCTTCTTCTCTTAATTGTTTTAAGATAGTCGCAAGTTGGGTCAAAGGAAGATTACTTTCTAATACATCATTAGAGTGCTGAATCTGTAAAGCATCTAAATGTAGTTCATTATAAATATGATCCGCCAAGATTGTAGAAGTTTCTTCTTTGTCTTCAAGCTCATCTAGTGCTTGGCCAAAAAGCATGTTTTTGTGTTTCAAAAGAAGTAAAATAACATCCGAAATATTTTCATTGGCATAGGCTTCAAAAGCTTCAAAGTCTTTGATCTTAGCATTTTTTACAGCCTTTAACTCATAGTAGAGCCTGATAGCCATATAGTCTATGAGTGTGGAAGGGTACTCTTGCTGTGAAGCATTGTCTGGATCCTCGGAACGGTACTTGATGAAACCTGCCCAACCATGTAGCTTAAGAAGATGGGTCACAAAGTAAGATTCTACGTCTTGCACATGCAAGGTTTTTAAAGACTCTTCTACAAAGCT
>CAUZVG010000104.1:0-5741 GCA_963583215.1 Campylobacterales bacterium
GGAGGTGTTTCTGAATCAATTGGAGGTAGTGGTGATTTGTATGGTTCGTAAGGCATAAGAGCGATGTCATCTGCTGGAAGCATAACTGACTCTCTTGTGTGAGATACGAAGAACCCATCAACTACAGTAATAATTGGAACGTGAACATCAGGCATTTCAGCAACAATAAATGCAGCGATTGACATGTCAAATAGTTCTTGTACGTTTTCAGCATACCAAATCATACATCCAGTTTCAAGCATGAAAGAAACTTCCAAGTTATCTGGTTGGATTGTAAGTGGTGAGTTAATACCTCTAGCCATCAAGATTAGTTGACAAGGAATTCTTGTACCTGACCATTGTGGAAAGTTTTCCATTGCTCTAAGTGTACCAGGACCTGAAGTCGTAGTAATTGTTCTAGCACCTGCCATTGCACAACCGGCAACTTCTGACATTACACCGAACTCATTTTCCCCTCTAAAGTACATACCAACATAACCTTCAGCCCATAGTTCACCAATAAGGTGAGCTGCTTCTGACTGTGGTGTAATAGGGTATGATACTGATGCATCTACTGTACATCTTTTTACTGCTTCTTTTAAAACTTCTGAACCTGTCATAAAGTGTTTAGTTCTAGGAGCTTCAAACAGCATTTCATCTGCTGTAACTAGTCTTTGTCCAGACCAGTTATGTGTGTCTGTCATATCTTTAATTGTACTCATATTGTCTCCTTACCTATTTACCAAGCTCAGCTTTTACTTCTTTAGCTATCTTGATAAATTTCTCAAGCTCTGAAGAATGCTGGTCTCTTAATGTTGCCATAGCATCTTCATGCCCTGACAAACCACAAATTGCGATTGTATAACAATCAGTTTCACATCTAACCATTTTTAATGCAACGTTTGCATAGTGACAGTGAACACCAATAAAGATTGCTGCTTTAATGTTGTTATGCCAAATCGTTAAGTTCGGGTGATTTGGATTGATCTCAACGGCAGCATCAATTTTAGGATACTTTGGTCTATAATCGTACATTGGAATCATTTTAGCGTTAAGTACTTCTGACATCTCTTTAATAAGTGTCGCTTTCTTTTTCGCTTCTTCGTTGTAAGCATATAATACTTGTGGTCCAGGGAAAATAGTCGCATTTTCGCTAGTGAGCATGACTCTTGCAACTTCTCTCATTGCAGTTTCTTCGTCTACTACTTCTTCTAGTAAAAGTGCTTTTCCTTCTGGTGGTGTAATTACACCTTCATATAATGCCGCAGGATACGGTGAATAATACGCGGGGCCTTGCTTTGCCATAAGTTCTCCTCTAAATTTTGTTTATTGTCTGAATTAAATTCTAGACTTATTCTACTGCTGCACTTGTATCAGGCATTTCCATCGTAATACAATTACGATCTAACATGTCAGTACATACGTATACACATAGTGCACAACCTTTACATCTGTCTTCATCAACCCAAGAAGTGTTACCCTCTTCGTTAAACATTAGTGTATTTGCCTCTGGACAATATAGTGTACAGGCGTTACATTTATACTCAGCACATTTATCTGAATCAACTTTTGCTATATAGTACATTTGACTCCCTTCTAAGATAGATTAATTACCAATCAGTAACTTCCCCTCAAAAAAATGCGCACATTCATACCTTTAACAACTTACGTCATCTCTATATTATGTCCCATTTCTTATCAACTAGATTACTTTATGTTTTTGGATTCTACTTTAAATTCCTTTACTTTACTTTAATTCTGGCGATGCTATATTGATTTCCAAAATCATATGCTTACTTGCTACGTGGAGAAACTATAAGATCTCTTACCCCACTAAGGATAAAAGAACCTACAATAATAAATATTTAAGCAAACACCTGATATAAGCTATACACATTGAACAAGCGTATCGTTACATTTGATAATGATGCGCTTGTAAAACTATAATGACAAGGAACTGTGATGTATACAGTACATATGGAACAAGAATGTGGATGTTTTAAAGAAAGTGAATATGAAAGTACAAAAACATTTGATTTTCAGAGAGAAGCTTACAATTACGCACATACCGTAGCAGAGTTTATGAATGAAGATTTTTGTGGGAAACACCTCTTCGCTGCACAAAAGTTAGAGAATGATGATTTTCTTATTACAGTGGTGAATAATCCTAATGCAGGTGGCTGTAGTACAGGGTCTTGTGGACCAGATGACAGTGCTGGAAGTTGTGACACTGGGTCTTGTGGCTGTTAAGAACACCCACAACAAAGTATAAGTCTAAATCTCTTTAGACTTATACCTTAGCTAAGCAAATAAATCACTCACTTCTGGATGTTTCTCTTGATATTTTACGATATATGAACATTTAGCTACTGCTTTTTTATTCTCTTTTTTTATCTCTTGTAATACCTCTTCTAAAAGTGTACGCGCAAGACCTTTACCTGCTAGTTCTTCTGGGACTATAGTATGTGTTAAATGCATGTTTCCATTTTGATCATCATAAGTAATATATGCAACATGACCTTCTATATGGTATTCATATTTACATTCATCGGCATTGTGTTTTAGGGTATAAGACATTATATCTTCCTTTTGATTTTTTAATTTATGTGGGTATTTTAGCATTTTTAGTTTTAAACTTATACGCTTCAAGAGTATCTTTTTCATTGAAATATATCTTAACCACGACTTTATCTACATATGGTTAGAACAAGCTATAATTACGCCATAAATAGAGCACAAAACAACATCAAAATAATAAGAGTTACAAGGAAATAAAATGAGTGAACAAGCAAAAATATTGGCAGAGCTACAAGAGATTATTATGAGCATACTAAAAAGTGGTGCTGCGTCCGTAGAACAATCGAACAGAATTGAGGTATTAGAAGCTTTACTGCTACAGCAAAAGTGTTATATAGAAATTGAACATGATGAGTATGACTACCTAGGCGAAGAGATAGCTGGCCTTTTAGCTGCAGAGAAGTCTCAGGAAGCCATAGAAAAAATGTGTGCCTTTGACATCACAGCTGATGATTTCTTTGATTTTATAGAATACCATGATGAAGATGAAGAGTACAGTGAAATCTTTACCCCTGCGTTGATTGAAGAGGTGAAGAAGGCCTATCAAATAAAATGTTAATTTTTGTTTAAGTTTACTTGTTTAATACAAGTATGCTAAAATACGAAAAAATCATTATGGAGTACCGATATTATGGCTAAAGATGACAAAAAACTTTATTTAGAGTTACAAATGGACGAGCTTAAAGATTCTTTGGGAATAGAAGATGAGAACCCTACCCCAAAAAAGAAAAATACCAATAGCGCACGAAGTCCTGAAAATGCTGAAATTGCAAAACTCTATGAAGATGCAGCAGAATATGAAGCAGACTTAAAAGGTTTTGAAGACGAGTTAGAGGTTGTTAAGGCCAATGCACTTAAAGATATTGCTGCAGCCCTCATCAAAGAATTTCCAGAAGAAGACAAAGAAAGAGATTATGCAAAAGAGTTAAAAACAATCTTAGATGCAGGTTGGACGAATGCTGTAGAAGTTGAGAAAACGCATCCACAAGAGCAATTAGAACTTGTGAAGGCTTCAGAATTTGGCGAAGTTGTAGAAAAATTATCTACAGCCTACCCTGATGCTACGAATGACTTTGAAGCAGAAGTGAGAGCACTTTTAGTCAAAAGATGGGACAATCTTATTTCTATTAAAAAAGCACATGTTGCTGAAGAGATAGCAGAAATTAAGACTACAGGTCTCAAACCAAAATATGCAAAAAGGGTGTATGAACAATATCACGGTTTACGCTAAAATACTTAATTATAATTTTATGCTATAATAAGTTAACTCAAAAAATAGGAGATTGACTTATGAAAAAATTTAATTTAGTTGTACTTGTTGTAGCAAGTATAGGACTCATGACATTTACTGGATGTGCCACTAAAACACAAACAGGTGCACTTGTAGGTGCTGGTACTGGTGCGCTCATTGGTTCAGCTGTTAGTGGAAGTTCTGGTGCTTTAGTTGGTGGTGCAATTGGTGCAGTAGCCGGTGGTGCTATTGGACATAATGAAGACAAAAAAGATCGTGAAAGATATTAATTGTCTTTAGTTAATGTTGCGCAGAGAGTATAACGCCAGGAATGGCTTGTTACCTCTACAGTAAAACCATAGCCTTGAAGTTTTTCTTTTAAAACTTCTGGGTCAAAAAAGTTTCCAGGTTCTCCTAGAAGCTTTTCTACTTTACAAATACTTTTGCCCCTAAAAGTACTCAGGTCAAAATCATATATAAACAATTTTCCTTCAGGTTTTAAAACTCTTATAACCTCAGACAAAGCCAACTCTACATCTTTAAAATGGTGTAAAGTTTCTCCCATCATCAGCACGTCAAAACTACTGTCTTCAAAAGGTAAATCTTCCGCTGTGCCTATTTTTGTTTCAACAAAGTCTTTGGCATACTTCAACATGCCTTCATAAGGGTCTAGTGCTACATAGACCAAGTCATCTCTACATGCATATGCAAACTCACAAAGCAGACCTGTGCCTGCACCTACATCTAAAACCTTTGCATCTTTCGCTAATGGTTCTAAAAATGTGCAAAGTGCTTCAGACACAGACTTTGGGTAAATGAAATGACCAAAAGTACTAAAGACTTTTCCCAAAATGTTAAAAGGAATCATCTTTTTAAGAGACTTTTACTTCAATCTCACCATCTTTGACATCAAAGGCTACAGAAGAACCTTCTACAACTTTGTCTTCCAGTATGAGCTCTGCCAATCTGTCTTCTACCACTTCATAGAGTGCACGTTTAAGTGGTCTAGCACCATACACAGGGTCAAACCCCGCTTCTGCGATATACGCTTTCGCAGACTCACTTAGACTTATAGTAATATCACGTTCAGAAAGTTTGTCTTGTATGCCTTTAAACAAGATATCGACAATGCTTGTAATGGCTTCCAATCCCAGAGGATTAAAGATAACCTGATCATCCAAACGGTTTAAGAACTCTGGTTTAAAGTGACGTTTGAGTTCTTCATTTACAGCTTCTTTTCTCTCTTCTTTATCAGTGATAGTCATAATCTTATCTGAGGCAATGTTTGAGGTCATGATGATAATGGTATTTTTAAAATCAACCGTCACCCCTTTGTTGTCTGTTAAACGTCCATCATCTAACACTTGTAAAAGTGTATTAAAGACATCTGGGTGTGCTTTTTCTATCTCATCAAAAAGTACTACGGAGTACGGTTTACGACGTACTGCTTCAGTGAGTTGTCCACCCTCTTCATAGCCTACATAGCCTGGAGGTGCCCCAACTAAACGTGAAGCGGCATGTTTTTCCATATACTCAGACATATCGATGCGTATGAGTGCTTTCTCAGAGTCAAAGAGGAACTTTGCAAGCGTTTTAGCCACTTGCGTTTTACCTACACCTGTTGGTCCTAAGAACATAAACGACCCAATAGGTCTGTTTAGGTCAGATAGCCCTGCTTTGTTACGTTTAATGGCACGTGCTACAGCTTTAAGTGCTTCGTCCTGCCCTATTACTTCTTTTTTAAGTATGCTCTCAATGGCTAAGATTTTCTCTTTTTCACCTTGCAGCATTTTAGAAACAGAAATACCCGTCCAACGGCTTACGATACTTGCTATCATCTCTTCATCTACAGAGTTTTTAAGCAGTGTACCCTCAGACATCATCTGAGTCCATTTGTTTTCTAAGTCTATAAGTAGCTGTTGCTCCAGAGGAATTTGGCCATGTTCAATCTCTG
>CAUZVG010000105.1:0-5729 GCA_963583215.1 Campylobacterales bacterium
CAGATGCAGATGCAACGTACTGTCAAACAATTACGATAGATACATCAAGCCTTTCTCCTGTGATCGCGTATCCATTCTTACCGTCAAACGGTAAACCTGTAGAACAGGCAGTGGCGGATGACATTAAAGTAGACCAGGTGATGATAGGCTCTTGTACAAATGGGCGTATCGAAGATCTACGTATCGCTGCAGAGATTATGAAAGGGCACAGAGTAGCCCGTCATACACGTATGATCGTCACTCCGGCTACACAAAAGATCTTGCTTCAGGCACAAAAAGAAGGTTTGATGGAGATTTTGATTAATGCAGGTGCCGTGGTTTCCAACCCTACATGTGGTGCATGTTTAGGTGGATATATGGGTATCTTGGGTGATGGTGAAGTATGTGTTGCTACAACAAACCGTAACTTTGTTGGCCGTATGGGTGCAAGAACTTCTGAAATCTACTTAGCAAACTCAGCAGTAGCAGCAGCTTCAGCCATTGCAGGGAAGATTGTAGATCCACGAGACATCTAAATGACACCTTACTTTTATCGCTTCCTTGTCCCCAAAGAAGCGATAGACTTTAATGGTCATGTGAAGAATGAAGATAGCATCTGAGATTACTGAGGGTTTCAAAAAGTATTAATTTCTTTTTTTCTTGATTGTATTTTCCTCTTATCACGTAGCGTGGCGTTGTTTCTCTCTTCACTTTTTTAGAAAAAACGAAGCAAAAAAGCGTCGTGGCTCTCGTATCGCTCCGCTTTCAAGGGCCTTCGCCACGACAATGATTTATAATATGGCGAGGCTACTGCCGTATGTACAGCTTGATATAAAATGCTATTGCTTACTATGGGGAAACCTGATGCCTGTAAAAGTTTGACTTGAGAGAAAAGGTAGTGAAACACGCCAGCAGTTTATGCTTTTTTCTTTTGGGTTCGTTTTCTTTTTTTGCGTATTGCAAAAAAAGAAAACGAATGAAGAGAGAAACATCACCTCACTATTGGCTAAAAGGCAAGTCAAATCTCAACTAAATATTGAAACACAAAAAATGATACATTTAGTTAAAATCCAGCATTCGGATCAAACCCAAAATTTGGTGTCCCAAAACTCTGTTGTGCAAAAGAGGGGTCTTCATAACCCGCTTCTAGAGACTTTCCTCTTAACATCATGATGTCCATCTTTGGGTCTATGCCTTTTGGACAAGCCAAGGTGCATTCTCCACATAAAGTGCAATCCCATACTCCATTTGTCTGTACATTATCGATGATGGTTTTGACATCACCTTCACGTTTGTCTGTACTGTAACGGTAAGCACGTGTGAGTGCAAAAGGCCCTAAGAAGTCTGGATTGACTGCATAGACTGGACAAGCAGAGTAACAAGAGTCACAAAGTATACAGTCCGTTTGACGTTCAGAAAACTTTTCATCTGCGTGTGTGAGGGAAGCTTCTGCAAAACTGTGCAGCCATGCAGTACTTTTTAGCAAAGTCTCTTTGGCTTTGTTTTTGTCTACTTTTAAGTCACGCAGTACAGGGTGGTACTGTAGAGGCTCTACCACATCGCCATCTTGCACTTTGTAGGCACAAGCCAACTCTTCTTTACCATTCACTCTCACGGCACAAGTACCACAAACAGAAGCACGACATCCAGCGGTAAAAGTAAGGCTTGCATCTTCTGTTGCTTTGATGTGGGTGAGGGCAGAAAGAAGGGTCATCTCTTTGTCTTCTACTGTGTAAGATTGAGGGCTATTGGTCTCAGATCGTAAGATGCTTATTTGCATGAGTGCTCCTTATGTGCCTGGCTGACTATGTGCATTTTGAACTTTTCATCATCTTGCTCTTCAAAGCCCAGTTTAAAGTGTGCACCACGGCTCTCATCCCGAGTGAGTGCTGCTGAGATGATAATGGAAGCCAGCTGTAATGCAGAAGAAAACTCTAGGTAATCTATGAGGTTAGTATTGTTACTAATACTTTTATCGTTCAGTCCCATTTTACTTTGTTCTGCTTGCATACTTTTGACCTCTTCCATGGCTTGGCTGAGTACTTGGTTGTCTCGTACAATACCTACTTTTTCATATAAGAGTTTCCCAAGTGTTTCTCTTTTTTCATAAAAGTTGATCTCATGTTCATTGGCATAGAGGGCTTCAATGTGAAGTCTGTCTTCGTTGACTTGTTTTTTATCATGCTTTTTCAACTCAACATTTTGTGCATAGGCAGTTGCATTTTTACCCGTCACCTTACCAAAGGCAGTAATTTCAAGTAGAGAGTTACCTCCCAAGCGGTTGGCACCATGCACTTTGGCATTGGAACATTCACCCACAGCGAAACATCCTTTAAGGCCTTGTACCTCGAAAGACTTCTCTATCTCAATACCACCCATAGAGTAGTGCGCCACAGGTTTAATGGGGATGAGGTCTTTGGCTGGGTCTACATTTTCATGTAATTTACATAAAGCTAGCTCTTGAGGAAGTAACTCCATGAGTTTCTCTTCACCCAAGTGGCGTACATCCAAAAAGACTTCTTTGTCATTTTGAAACTCTGCAAAAATGGCGCGTGCCACCACGTCACGAGGTTTGAGTTCATCTATAAAACGTTCTCCATCAGAGTTGACCAAGTAGCCACCTTCTCCTCTTGCAGATTCGGAGATGAGGATACTTGAACTTTTAAGTGCCGTAGGGTGAAACTGTACAAACTCCATGTCAGAGACGGAACCACCAGCTCGTAAGACAGCAGCAATGCCATCACCCGTAGCCCCATAAGCATTGGTCGTGTAGCCATGGTAGAGTGAACCATACCCACCCGTAGCCACAATGACAGACTTGGCGTCAATTTGTTTTATCTCACCTGTTCTGATGTCTAAAAATATGGCACCTGTGACAGTACCCTCTTGACTGATAAGGTTGAGCAAATAATGTTCATCTAAAAAGTCAATCTTCTCTTTAAGACAAGTGTCATAAAGGGTGTGTAAGATTTTGAGACCCGTGTAGTCTTGGGCATAACAGGCACGTTTGGCCGAAGCCCCACCCATTTGTCTTTGGGCCACGGTATCTGTGCCTACTCCTTCATTATCTGAACGTGAAAAGGGTACACCCAAACTCTCTAACCATTGTATGGCTTTGGGAGCAGCGGTACACATTTGTTCTACCATCTTTTCATCACAGAGCCCACGTGCAGATTTGATGGTATCTTGAACGTGTAGGGCTATGCTGTCTTCTCCCACATTACCAAGGGCGGCGTTCATACCCCCTTGTGCCATGGAAGTTTGTGAGTTAGTAGGGTAAGCTTTCCCCACCACAAGTACGGAAGCACCTGCTTCTTTGGCGGAAAGTGCAGCGGTTAAGCCTGCGCCTCCAGCCCCAATAATAAGAACATCAATCATCTCTTTCTCCTTAGGCGTTTTTTAAATATGTTGAAATATTGTTGACAATACCTTCTAAAAGTTTTTCTCGTGCTTCTATACTTGACCATGCCATGTGAGGGGTGATAAGTAAACGTTCTTGATGGATAACTTTTCTAAGTCTGTTATCTTGAGACATTGGCTCTTTTTCTAAGACATCTAACCCCGCATAAATTTCACGTCTGTCTAACTCAAAAGCCAAGTCCGTTTCATCTACAATGCCTCCACGTCCAAGGTTAAGTAAAATGGCTTTCTCTTTCAGAAAAGAGAGGTTGTTTTCATTAATCAACTTATAGGTATCGTCATTAAGTGGTGCATGAATAGAAATGATGTCACAATCTTTTAAAATGAATTCTAGGCTTTGGTGAGGGTAAGCAGACTTGAGGTTTTTGCCTGAAGTAGAATAGTAAGAGACTTCTGCTCCAAATGCTTCAGCAATTTTGGCCACCTCTTTTCCAATGGCACCCAGCCCAATAATGCCCCATCTTTTCCCAGAAATTTCATAAAAAGGTTGTGAAACATCGGTAAAAAGTCCAGACTTCGTCCAAGTGTCATTTTTTACCACAGAGTCATAATAAGCCATTTTTTGAAGTAAATACAGTGCCATAGAAAAGGTATGTTGTACCACAGACTTCGTAGAGTAACCCGCAACATTTTTCACTTCTATACCTTGGGCTTTGGCTGCTTCAAGGTCTACATTGTTCGTACCCGTAGCAGCAATACAAATGAGTTTAAGTTGAGGACAAGCGGCCATTACTTCTGAGCTAATGACAACTTTGTTCGTGATGAGTATGTCTGCATTTTCACTACGAGACAATGTCTCTTCACTTGAAGTAGTTTCATATTTTGTTAAGACACCAAACTGTTCTAAATCACTTAAGTTCAAGTCCTCACCTAGTGTCTTAGCATCCAATAATACAATATTCATGTTCACCCCTTTTCATCTTCTAGTCTTTCTGCTCTGCACTTTTATTTGCATCTTCACACTCTGGCGTCTCTGTGATCGTAATGGCACAGCCGTCCTCATCTCCCCCTGCTGAAAGGAAATCTTCTGACAACCCTCCAGAAGACAGGTCAGCAGAGCTAGATATTTCTGTTAAGACTTGTGTACTTGTTGTGTTTGTTTCCGAGAGTACATTATTAGTTTGTATGACTTTACTTTGTACTTCTTTTGCTTTTAAAGCTTCAAAGTGTGCAATGATTGCCTTGTCACCTGTGATGAGTTGTGTGTGCATTTTCTCTTTTATCACAAGTACAGGAATGCTTTTGGTACTTACAAACTTTAAGAAGGAACGTGCAGAAGCTTCTGTGGTGGCAATGCCTGTATAGGCAATGTGATTGTCCGTCAAATAGCCTTTAACTTTAATGCAGTGCGGGCAAGTTTTTGACTGTATGAGGTAGTTTCCAGGTGCAGTCACAAAAGATTTATTTTTAGTCACAGCTAAAGTGTTTAGTCCCACAAAAATAGCCAAAACCATAGCAATGAGGATTACAAAATGTTTGTAGTTGGCAACCACTGCAATGAGGAGTAAAGAGGCGAAGATAGCAAAACAAAAGATACAAGGCGCAGGGTTCGCAACAAACTGGTAACTCAAAATCGTTGCTTCAAAAGCAATGCCAGCGTAGAGTGACATAAAAAAGAGTGTCTCAAAACGTTTACTTTTTAAGGAGAGTGTTCCAAAAACCATAAGCATAAAGGCCCCAGCCATGCCAAAGTAGTTTAAGTACATAGGGTCAAATCTAAGTAATTCGCCGGCAAGTTTACAGCCTACTTCTCCACAAAGTGAGCTATTTTGTAACTTAAGGTAAGTCTCTACGGCAATGTAAGCCAAGAGTAATAATGGTAAAACGATACGCGCGAATATTTTTAAAACAGTTTGCATTTTTTTCCTTTTTGATGTGAAGTTCAGGGAAGAGCTTTTAGTGATCTGTTATTTGTGAAACGATTTCCAAGGATCTTGTTTTGGCAGCTTCGACTTCATCTAAGACAAGTGAAACAGCCATACGACGTCCCACATGGCTCTCTGGTTTTCCAAATACCCTTACAAAAGAGTTTGCAGTAAAGGCATCATCTGGTATTTCGAGTGTTGGGTTCGCGTTATCACCTGAAGCTTTGTAGGCACCACAAGCACCAGAACCGTACGTCGTGTAGTCAAGTGGCAAACCAAGTACCGCTCTTACATGTAGGGCAAATTGGCTTTGACTTTGGGTAATGAGTGTAACCATACCTGTGTCATGTGGACGAGGAGAGAGTTCTGAGAAGTACACTTCCCCATCTTTTACAAAAAATTCCACACCAAAGATACCACGTCCACCCAAACCATCAGTCACAGTTTTGGCAATGTCTTTTGCTT
>CAUZVG010000106.1:0-5626 GCA_963583215.1 Campylobacterales bacterium
AAGTACTTCAATTTGTTTAAGGTCATACATAGTCACACCCAAAGCAGATTGTGAAAAGTCAATGCCATCTACAATAATCCCAACAGAAGGGTTAATCGGTGTTACAAATTGACTTCTTTCACCAATACCACGAATTTGAATGAATTTTGCTTTTGAAGCACCAGAAGAAAAGTTTACATTTGGTTCTGCCGCGATGACTTCTGCAAATGCCTGTGTTGATTTGTCATAAATCTTTTCTTCGCCAATGAGGCTTACAGATCCTGCTACTTTTGAAAGATTTTGTTCTCTAAAGTCAGCACTCACTACGATAGGATCAAGTGTTACTTCATCTGCAAAGGTGTTGCTTGTGAGTAATAGGGAATATGTTAGTAAAGAGAGGGTTAAATGTTTTGATGTCATGGGTTTTCCTTAAATAAATAAGGGAAAAAAGTACATAGTTTGCGTGATGCTTTGTATATAATCTTCTTCCCTACGCTGGTATTATCCAGTTCAAGTTCAACGGGTTGTCTCAGCTAAAATTAGCACCCCGAGAGATTCTTTGTGCATTTATATAAAAAATATGTTTGCATTGTACTTAAATAGGAGTATTTTAGTCTTCTTTAAAATAATGCGTTACCCTTTGAAACAAAATGAGAAAAGATTCATTTTGCTTAGGGTTTAATCAAACTGATGCCAGAAAGGTGTGCCTATGGTAGGTGTTGAAGGTGATGCAAACTCACGCTTTTGCATTACCCCTGCTTCATACCCTAAACGCCCAGCTTCCACTGCAACCCTAAAAGCATCTGCCATTTTCACAGGGTCTTGGGCAAGTGCAATGGCAGAGTTTAGTAACACCCCGTCATAGCCAAGCTCCATGGCTTGCGTGGCATGAGAAGGTTTACCTATACCTGCGTCTACCACCAGTTGTAAATCTGGAAATTGTTTACGAATGGCTACAAGGTTGTCTGGATTCATCAGCCCTTTTCCTGAGCCTATCATTGAACCCCAAGGCATGATGATGTTACATCCTACATCTGCCAAACGTTTTGCGACTACCAAATCATCTGTGGTATATGGAAAAACTTCAAAACCCTCTTTTATGAGTACTTCTGCTGCTTTTACAGTTTCAAAAGGGTCAGGTTGTAAATTGTACTGGTCCCCAATGACTTCTAGTTTCACCCAATTGGTGCCAAAGACTTCTCTTGCCATCATTGCAGTAGTAATAGCTTCTTTAGCAGAGTGTGAACCTGCCGTATTTGGAAGGACTTCAATACCCATGGACTTAATAATATCCCAAAACTGGTTTCCCCCTTTAGAATCTGTATTGCCTGCTGCTTGGCGACGTAAAGAAACAGTGACTATTTGAGACCCTGAAATCTTAATGGCATCTTCCATGTTTGCAGGGCTCGGGTAAAGTGCTGAACCTATAAGCAGTCTACTTGAAAGTGTTTTACCACCTATGTGCCACAGGTCATTTGTTTCTAAACGTTTGGTCATCTTATCCACCTTGTACTGGAGCTAGTATATCTATAGTATCTCCATTATTTATAATCGTCTTTTCATAAGTTTGTATAGAAACAAAAGTAGTGTTCACAGCCACGGCAAACCCTTTGGTCTTATACGCTAATGCTTCTATCATTTGAGAAACATTTAATCCCTCTGCTAGTACTTTCATTTCACCATTTACAGAAACCTGTATCATTTTCAAATCCTTATTTACATATACACATGTAGGGTTGGCTTTAGCCGACCACAATTGTAAAAGGTCGGCTGAAGCCAACCCTACGTTTATTGTTATATCTTGTGATATAACCCCTCATTCAAGGCTTTTTCAACAATCGCCGGTGCCAACAAATACCCATGTCTATACAAACCATTGATACGTGTGAGTTTAGACTTTTGTTCTATTTTAGGTAAATTATCTTTAAGGGTTGGACGGCAATTTGTGACCATATTGACAATGCGCGCTTCTGCAAATCCAGAATGCATACTGTAGACTGCAGAGAGTAATTCTAAGCTTGAACGCACTGACATGGGGCTTTTGTCTTCACTCTCTATCTCGGTGGCACCGATAATGTATCGGTTATTGGGACGCGGAACGATATATATTTTATACCTAGGGTGCAACATACGTGTAGGTCGGGTAATGTTCACTTCAGGCGCATCTAGCCAAATGACTTCACCCCGTACACCACGTAAGTTTTCCACTTGCTCATTGGCACCTAGTCCACGGGAATCAAAGACCCAGTCAAATGTTTGTACCTCATCTCCAACTCTAATACTTCCTTCAACAACCTCACTTACCTTTGTCTCTTGAATCCAAGTGACAGCTGAATGTTTTAAAAGGTAGTCAGAAGATGCTTTCATAAAAGCTTGTGCATCTACTTGTCCCTCTTGAGGGATGAAAAAAGCTTTGGCATGCTGTTCCAAGTCAGGTTCAAGTTGCGTCAATTCTCTTCTGTCTAAAAGTTGTATCTGGCTAGCTTCTTCTACTTTTGCTCTCAAAGTTTCTATAAAATGATCTAACTCTTTATAGTCTTGAGGATGCGCAGTGATGATACTTCCTTTTTGCTGATACGCTTCAGGAATACCTACTTGCTCCAACAAGTCAGGCCAAAGTGCGATAGAACGGTTTCCATGATCAAAGATAATAGACTCTGCAGACTCTAACTCAGCAAATACTGCGAGCATCCCTGCCGCAGTCATACCTGCAGCCTTATCACCATAAGCACTGTCTTCATCAAAAAGTGTAAGGGTATGGCCAAGGCGCAAAAGATTTAATGCTAAAACTCTTCCAACAAGACCTACACCTGCGATACCGATATGCATTTTTTTCCTTTTTTAATTTAGGGCAACCACAAGGGATTGCCCCTACCATTGATCGTGTATAAAACCGTAGGGGTACCCCTTGTGGGTACCTCAAGATCAAATATTACGCTTTTTCTAACTTGTCTGCTTCAACATAGACTTCTGAACCCATTTCTTTAAACTTCTCAGACATGTCATCCATACCTTGTTGTTTAGCACTTTCTACATCTGTACCTAATTCTTTAGCATACTCTCTTACTTCAGCTGAAATTTTCATAGAACAGAATTTAGGTCCACACATTGAACAGAAGTGTGCTACTTTAGCAGCTTCCATTGGCAATGTTGCATCATGGAACTCTCTTGCACGGTCAGGGTCAAGACCAATGTTAAACTGATCTACCCATCTAAATTCAAATCTTGCGAGTGACATAGCATCATCTCTTGCACGAGCACCTGGGTGACCTTTAGCCACATCTGCTGCATGCGCTGCAATTTTGTACGTAATAAGCCCTTCTTTTACATCTTCTCTGTCTGGAAGACCTAGGTGCTCTTTTGGTGTTACATAACAAAGCATAGCACAACCATACCAACCAATCATCGCAGCACCAATTCCTGATGTAAAGTGGTCATACCCTGGAGCAATGTCTGTAGTTAGGGGCCCAAGTGTATAGAATGGCGCTTCGTGACACCACTCAAGTTGTTTTTCCATGTTTTCTTTAATCATGTGCATTGGCACGTGACCTGGACCTTCAATGAGTGTTTGAACATCATGTTTCCATGCAATTTTTGTTAAACGACCAAGCTCTTTAAGCTCTGCAAATTGTGCTTCATCATTTGCATCTGCTCCTGAACCTGGACGTAGACCATCACCTAGTGAGAATGTCACATCATAAGTCTTCATGATTTCACAAATGTCTTCAAAGTGCGTGTTTAAGAAGTTTTCTTCATGGTGATGAATCATCCACTTCGCCATAATAGCTCCACCACGACTTACAATACCTGTAATACGTTTTGTGGTCATGGGTACATGATGCAAAAGAAGCCCTGCATGAATTGTAAAGTAATCTACCCCTTGTTCCGCTTGCTCTATAAGAGTATCTCTAAATACTTCCCATGTGAGGTCTTCAGCCACACCATTTACTTTTTCAAGTGCTTGGTAAATAGGCACAGTCCCAATAGGAACAGGAGAGTTACGTAAAATCCAGTCTCTTGTTGTGTGAATGTTTTTACCTGTTGATAAATCCATCACAGTATCTCCACCCCAACGTGTTGACCATACCATTTTTTCAACTTCTTCAGCAATACTTGAAGTCGTAGCAGAGTTACCAATGTTGGCGTTTACTTTAACCAAAAAGTTACGTCCAATAATCATAGGTTCAACTTCAGGGTGGTTAATGTTACATGGGATAACTGCTCTACCCTCTGCAACTTCTTTACGTACAAACTCCGGTGTGATTTGATCTGGAAGATTTGCTCCAAAGTTTTCACCTTTAAGTCTTGCCTCACGCTCTTCATCCATGAGGTATTCTTCTTTCATAGCAGCATCTTGGTTTTCACGTAAAGCAATAAACTCCATCTCAGGCGTAATAATCCCTTGACGTGCATACCACATCTGAGAAACGTTTTTCCCTTTTTTAGCTTTAAGTGGTGTTCTTACAAGCCCTATTGCACCTGCCGTTACATAGTCTAGTTGCTCATCAGTAGAATAACCATTGTCCACAGGAGCCATGATACGTCCTTCATACTCTTCAACATCGCCACGTGCCATAATCCACTTTTTTCTAATCCCAGGGATTCCTTTATCTACATCAATCTCAACTGTAGGGTCTGTGTATGGTCCTGAAGTATCGTAGACTCTTAGTTTTGTCTCATTACCAAGTAAAATTTCTCTTACAGGTACACGAATGTCTTTGTGGATTTCACCTTCTAAATATACTTTAGTAGATGCAGGGAAAGGCTCTCTTGTAAGCTCGTCGTTTGAGGTTGAAAATTTGTCTTTAAATGTTTTTGCCATAGTAGTTCTCTTTCATAATAAAATACGAAAAGAGAGAAGTGTAGATAGAAATATAAGTAGATAAGACTAATACACAAAAGTATCAGATTTATCTACTTATGAAGTAAATACAGTCTCTTCCTTACGCTGGTCTTAACCAGTTCAAGTTCAACGGGACAAGCTTCTTTAGCTTTCTCAGCCATGACTCCTCCATAAAGAAGAATCACAGCGCCCCGAGAGGTTGATAATGCAAATATAGTGTAAAGAAGATAAAAGTCCTCTTAATTAGCTAAATTCTTCAGATACAATCAATCTTTTGTCTGATATGCTCTCAGCAAAACTTTTATAAGGAGAACAAATGCCAGTACAATTTTTACACCTCTTTCACGCTGTCACGACTTCTCCTTTGCTAAAAGTCAAAGCCTGTCATTGTAATTGTTTTTTTAAACCACTACATCCCAAGATGTCCTTTTTACTGTACATACTTTGCCTTTAGACGTACAGGTGTTCACCCTCCCTACCACATTCTTTCAAAATAAATCACTATTAACACCACTCTATAAATACTATTTATCACAAATGTATGATGTCTAACACGCCCTTATAAAGAGCAACTATGGATCAATCCTGATTGTGGACTTAAAACGCGAAAATGGGAAGAGGTAAAACCGAGTTTAGAAAATATGCTGAAAGCAGTGAAGATTGTAAGAGAGGAGTTAGCGTAATCTTTGTAGGTCGGGGTACCATTACCCCGACGGTTTAAATTTCTAGTTGAATAAATTAATGTATTTATGCGTCTTCGTCTGTTTTCATATCGACAAGTTCAGCCAAAAGTTCTTCTATCTC
>CAUZVG010000107.1:0-5408 GCA_963583215.1 Campylobacterales bacterium
AGTACACCCATGGCAATAACAAATATTACAAAATCCAAATTAATTCTCCTCTTTTTCTGTAAGGCTTCTTACAATTAAACTTTTTGGTAAAGCAAACATTTTAATGAGTGCTTCTTCTCTTTCTCTCATTTCACCTTCATCTTCTTCATGGTCAAAACCAAGCAAGTGAAGCATTCCGTGTATAAACAGCAGTGATAATTCATCTTGTTCTGTATGACCCAAAGACTTTGCTTCCTCTTTGACAAATGATGCGGCAATGACAATGGAGCCTAAAGGAAGGTCATAGATACTTTGCTCTGTAAAAGGTGTCTCTAGAGGAAAAGAGAGTACATCTGTACTCGTCTCTTTTCCTCTGTGCTCTTTGTTGAGTGCAGACATAGCCTTGTCATCTATAATGATGAGTTCGACTTCTCTGTTAGAGAGTGTTTCTGCTATCTTTTCCAAGGGAAGAAGGTTGATGTCCAAGTCTGTTTGATTATCTAAATCTATCATGCATGAAGTTTACCCAAATATTGGTAAAATGGTAGTAAATTAAATAAAGGTTTCACATGTCAAAATCTTGTGTATGTATCATATCGGGTGGGATGGACTCAGCTTTAGCAGCAAAAATGGCAGAAGTAGAAGGCTATGAAATTATTGCCTTACATTTTAACTATGGACAAAGAACGCAGCAAAAAGAGCTTACATGTTTTCGTAAAATTGCAGACTCTGTCAAAGCCATAGAATTGTATGAGATAGACATACCATTTTTTGAACAACTGGGTGCTTCCGCTTTAACCGATAAAAACATTGACATACCTACAGGTGGCATTGAAGAGGGTGTACCTGTGACCTATGTACCTTTTAGAAATGGTATTTTTCTTTCCATTGCTGCGGCAGTGGCAGAAAAACATGGCGCAGAAGCATTGTTCATTGGGGTGGTTGAAGAAGACAGTTCTGGTTACCCTGATTGTAGAGATGTCTACATTAAAAAAATGCAAGAGGCCATTAACCTTGGCACGAAAGATGAGACACACTTAGAGATAAAAATGCCACTCGTAGCCCTTAAAAAGAGTGAAATTGTAAAAAAATCTTTGGCATTGTCTGTACCATTGGAGAGTACGTGGTCTTGTTATAAAGAAGAAGAGTTAGCCTGTGGGGTTTGTGATTCGTGTAGGTTACGATTGAACGGTTTTAAAGAGGCAGGGATCAAAGACCCCATCCCTTACGTCTAACCTTTCACTGAGGCAAAGCCATTGATGACAAAGTCAAACTCATAACGGTGTGTTGGGTACTTTGCAAGACCTTCAGCCATAAATTGTGAATTGGTGATTTGTCTGTCCCAAAGTCTATAAGTAAGTTTTCTGAACCACGCTTTTTTCTCAGGAGTATCGAGTTCTATTTTCGTATACTTGGTATCATGTTGAATACCTCCAGCGATAGCACGCATGTCATTAGAATAGAGTGCATTTTTACGCTCTGTTGGTGGTGTGTATGTACTCGCTGTTGATGGTGAAAGCAAGTAACTTGGACTTGTACATCCACTAAAGCCTAAGATGGCGATGCTCGTAAGTATTAGTGTAGTCTTTCTCGACATTATATTTCCCTTATATTGTTCTTGATACTTATTATATCTAATATGAGATGAATCTTTATATAAATATTTTAAATACTATTATATAATTAATCTAGTAAATCTATAGATAATAGGGAAACAATCGTATCTTTAAGTTCAGATATTATTATGTTCTAGAGTATGTTATACTTTTGGAAAAATTTAAGGCTCTCAAGACATGAACATACCTGCAAAATCTCCACAAGCTAAAGAAGCCAAACTCTTGGCAGAAGGACTTCAAAGCTATTTTGTCGCTAAACTAAATAACTTGGCTAAGAAGTATGGTAAATCCCAACTCTGTGAAGCTGTGACATGGGGACGTGACGAAGGCAGACATGGGGGTGGTGTGCGTTATGAAGCCAGAGATGAAGTCTTGTTTAACCGAGGTTCAGTCAATGTTTCTCAAGTGCACTATGATGATGACGAAACAAAAAAACTCGCTTCTGCCACAGCCGTTTCAACTATTATACATCCTCAAAATCCTCATGCCCCTTCTATGCATATGCATATCTCATGGACACAGATGCGTGATGGAAAAGGGTATTGGCGTATCATGGCAGACTTAAATCCCTCTTTACTTTCAGAATCTGCAGAGGATAAAAGTACGTTCTCAACGATGTTAGAAAAAGTAACAGGGAAACTTTACGAAGAAGGCAGGGCACAGGGAGATCGTTACTTTAACATTCCTGTACTCTCACGTACACGTGGGGTGAGTCACTATTATTTGGAAAATTATAACTCAGGTGATTTTGAAGCAGATAAAATTTTTGCTCAAGAAGTAGGTGAAGCAGTGATTGACTGTTATTGTGACATTGTCGCTTCAAAGTTAGATGTCTACCCTAGCTACTCTAAAGAAGAGGAAGAGGAGCAGTTGGCTTACCATACACTCTACCTTTTTCAAGTTTTAACCCTAGACAGAGGGACTACTTCAGGGCTTTTGGTACATGATCAAAATGATGTGGGGATTATGGGTTCCATTCCTTCTCATGTTAACAAAGAACTCTTGGCTAGTTGGGTAGACAAAATGCCAGCACCACAAGATAAGTTAGTACTTGCTTTACTTGAAGCACTGCCAAAAGTATTGCCAACACCTGTAGATGAAAAGACAAAAAAAGCTTTGGCTAAAGCCGTTCGTAGTCACTACAAAACGTACCCTCAAGCACTGAGTTTACAAGCTTCAGGCCATACCGTACCACCTACAGTAGACAATCACTCTTAACTAGCAGAAGGTAAACTTACCTTCTAGACGGTTTTTCTTTAATTTCTCAGAGCTAGCAAACAGACCATTCATAGAGATAAACACTCCCTCTTTGTCTAGTGTTTGAAGGTATCCATACGCAGCGCAGAGGTTTGCTGTAGCTTCGACAGGGTCTATGCTATATGGTACCATCGCACCAGTAATGAGAATGGTTTTTTCAAGTTCTGCTTCTGCTAAGTACTCTGCTGTGATATCCATTGTGTCTGTACCATGTACTACAATAATGTTTTGGTAGCTACTTAGGTTTATCGTACCCAAAAGTTCAAGTCTGTCATGGTTGGTCATATCTAAACTGTCTTTGGCAATGATGTTGAGTATCTCAAATTCACAACGCCATTTATTGGCTATATCTTCTAATGCATGGGGTTGACTGTCTATTTCTAGTTTACCGTTAATGGGGTTATATACTTTAGAAAAGGTGCCACCCGTACTAATAATTAATATTTTTTTCATATTTTTCTATCCTCTTCGTGTATTTTACCTCAATGATGATAAAATGAGAGCAATATAATTCTCTGAGTCAGAGGGTTCCACTATTTAGGAGATTGTTCAATGATAATGAAGGGTAAAAAAGGTGTCATCTTAGGCATCGCCAACAAAAAGTCTATTGCGTACGGTATCGCAAAAGCATGTCAAGAGCAGGGTGCTGAGATAGCCATTACATTTTTAAATGAACGTTTTGAGAAAAAACTTGCACCTGTGGCTGAAGAGTTAGAATGTGGTGCAAAGTTTTACCCTTGTGATGTGAGTAATCCTGAAGAGATAAAAGCCTTGAAAGTATCACTTGAAAAAGACATGGGTCAAATAGACTTCATCGTTCACTCTATTGCTTTTGCACCAAAAGAAGGACTTTCTGGTCGTTTTTATGACATTAGCAAAGAAGCTTTTGATGTGGCGATGGACATTTCGGTGTATTCACTCATTGAAATTGTACGTGAGTTAAAACCTATACTCTCTTCTAGCTCTTCTGTTTTGACACTTTCTTATTATGGTGGGGCGAAGTACATTCCTAACTATAACCTTATGGGTGTAGCCAAAGCAGCACTTGAAATGACCACAAAATACTTAGCAGAAGACCTTGGTAAAGATGGCATTAGAGTCAATGCCATTTCAGCAGGTCCCATTAAGACATTGGCAGCTGCTGGGATTAGCGACTTCTCATTTATGCTTAAATGGAACAAAGCGCACGCGCCTATGAAAGAAAATGTAACCATTGCACAAGTAGGAAACTCAGGGATGTACTTACTCTCAGACCTTTCTTCTGGCGTAACGGGCGAAATTCATTATGTGGATGCTGGTTATAACATTATGGGTATGCCTGCTGTAGAATTTGATGATGATGGCAAGCCAAAAATAGCTTGGAATGGTGAAAAATAGATGGAAGATTCTCCTGAGTACCTAGCCAAGAAAGCATTTTTCGATAAAGTGCTCACCGTTTACGGACGTAATCCTGTGATGGAAGCACTAGAAGATGAAAACATCACTATACATAAACTGCATCTCTCAAAGTCAAACAAAGATGCGGATGTACTCGAACAGATGAAAGAGATCGCTAAAAAAAGAGACATTGAAGTGGTTTACCATGACAAACAAGCACTCTCTCGTATCTCCAAAAATTCAAAACAAGACCAAGGTGTTGCTCTTGATATGGTTTTAGAACATATGGGTGATGCCAATACCTTTATGGACGCGCATGAAAGTTACCGTATCATTGCACTTGATGGCATAACCAACCCACAAAACCTTGGGATGATTATCCGTTCTTGTGCTGCTGGAAATGTAGATGCAATCTTACTTCCTACCAGAGGCGGAGCACAGATATCTTCTCTAGTTATAAAAGCAAGTGCCGGTACACTCTTTAAGATGCCCATCATTAAAACGAGCAATATTTCAAAGACTTTAAAATCATTTCAAAATGAGGGTGCAAGTCTTTACACGCTTTCATCACACGCTTCAAACTCTTACAAAGGACAAAGCTATAGTGACAAGACTATCTTTGTTTTGGGTAACGAGAGCGAAGGTGTAAGCAAAGAAGTAGAAGCCATCTGTAATCAAAGCATTGCCATACCCATGCAAAGAGGTGTAGAGTCTCTTAATGTGGCTGTAACAGCTTCTTTACTTGCATTTTTATAGATTATTAGTTACTTCATAAAGACTATGATAGTCAAATCCTTTGGAGGTACGTTTACTCTCGTAGAGTATGATCTGTGGCAAGATAATGCCTAAAGGTTTCTCTTTATACTCTTTCATTTTTTCTTTGTAGGCTTTGTAGTCGTGTATCTTTTCAATGCGGCAGAGGCTAATGTGCGGCTTGAAACGATAGAGTTCAAAGCCTGCTGTTTTAAACTCTCTGGCTTTTTCATAAAGTGTTTTCTGTTCTGATTTTGCAAATAATATATGAGGTGGGTTTCCAAAGTACCCCAGTCCTGAGATCTCTACTTTACTCTCTAGGTTTGTCAGTGCTGACATTTTCTCTTTTGTATCGCTGATTGTGGGGTGTTCGCTCAGAAAGACCCAAGTGAGATGGAGCTTTTTTTCGTCTGTCCACTTTCCTTC
>CAUZVG010000108.1:0-5276 GCA_963583215.1 Campylobacterales bacterium
TATACTGTTTTCTTCTGCTGTCTCCTTTGCAGGTAATGGTTCATACTCAATGTGTACGGTATTTTTTTTGCCTGCATACTGTTCAAGTACACGATAAAGTGTATTTGCATCGATAGGTTTAGAGATACAGTTATCCATCCCTTGTGAAAGGTAGTATTCCCGGTCACCTTCCAGGGCATTGGCTGTCAATGCAATAATAGGTGTCTGTATATTGCGTTTATGAATCATCTTCATTGCCTCTATACCATTGATTACAGGCATATTGATATCCATAAAAATAATATCATAAGTTTTGTGTATTGTTTTTTCTACCGCTTCAAGGCCATTGAAAGCAAAATCAGCTTTTATCCCATAGCTTTGCAGTATTTCATCGACGAGGATCCGATTGATGTCATAATCTTCAGCGACAAGTACTGTGAGATCGAATTGTGTTTTTTCTGTACCGTTTTTGATCTTCTGATCTTTTAATAAGTTCATTTCCCAGATCGCATTGTAGAGTAGAGATGGGCACTTTTTGAAAGACCCTGTATGGTAAATGGATTGCTCATTTTCAGCCAGTGCAAATGCCTCTTGATGCTCATCGAACAAAATGATCTTTTTTGTCAGAGTGGAGAGCGGTTTGTATTGCATATAGTCAAAGGAGATTACTATATGTTCGTTATCTCCAGCAGCGATAAACTCTTCCAGCGTAACAGCCTTAAAGGAGATGCCAAAATTTTTGAGTTGATGTATGACATCATTATAGATAGATTTTGTATGATGCAGTATATAAATAGGAGGGTTTTGTATTTGTTCTGCCAGTGTTTTTGTTGGCTCGCAGCTCTCTGTTTCCAGTGTAAAGAAGAAACGACTTCCTTCTCCTTCTCTACTTTCGACTTCAAGTTTAGTTCCCATGAGTTCACACAAAGAGGCACTGATGCTCAGTCCAAGACCTGTCCCGCCAAAGTTACGGGTCGTGCTTGCATCTGCCTGTATGAATGAATGAAATATTTGTTCGATCCTGTCCGGAGAGATACCGATACCTGTGTCGCTGACAGAAAATAAAATGACCTCTTTGTTCTCTTGCGTAGAAAGGTGTGAAATATCGATAGAAATTCTGCCGTTTCCCGCTGTGAATTTTATGGCATTGCTGATAAGGTTGCTGAGTACTTGTGTGACCCTAAGCTCATCTATCCTGATAGACTCTTTGAGTGATGAGTCTATATTGGCCGTAAAAGAGATATTTTTTTCTCTTGCTTCAGAAGAGAAAATAGAGATAGAGTTTCTAAGATCTATGAATGGATTGACGTTCGTCATGTGAAGCTCGAGATGGCCACTCTCTATTTTGGAAAAATCCAAAATATCATTAGTGATCTGCAAGAGTATATGGGTAGAGTGCCCTATGAGTTCAGCGTACTGTTCTTGTTTGGCGTTAAGTTCACCCTTTCTCAGCAGGTTGGTAAAACCTATGATGCTGTTCATTGGGGTACGTATTTCATGGCTCATATGAGCCATGAACTGTGCTTTGGCTTTTTCTGAATCTTCGGCAAGTTCACGTGCAAGCTCAAGTTCACTGATATCTGTAAAACTGGCGATCATATAGCTATCCTCGTCAAAGTTCACCTCTTTGATTCGTACGGCATAGATTCGATCCTGGCTATTTTTATTGGAGATGATGGCTTTGTGTTGTTCCTTTGGATGTGTAAGTATGGTTTCAGTCCAGTGTTGAGATGCGTCTTCATGCAAGTAACCCTCTTTTTTTGCAAAAAGTTCACAAATGCATTGGTGTACTGCTTTATAGTCATCCAGTGTTTCATACCCAAGTATCTCTAGAAAGTTACGATTTACTTTGATTATGCCTCGATCTCCGTGGATGATCATAACAATATCTTCTTGTTCATCAAAAAAATGTTGGCTGTATCTGCGTGCTCTGTCCAGATTTTTCTCTGTCTCTATGCGTGCAGTAATATCATGTTTGATAGTGACATATTCCACTATGGTACCATTGCTGTCTGTCAATGGGAAAATAGCTGCATCTACATAGTAGAAGTCTCCATTCTTATTTTTATTTTCGATTGTACCTTGCCATATTTTTTTCTGCTGAATGGTTTTCCATATCTCTTCAAAAAAGCTTTTCTTCATATTTGGAGAACGTACGATACTGTGTGGTTGACCTAAAAGTTCTTCTCTTCTGTATCCACTCGTTTTGCATAAGGTATCATTGACATAGGTTAAGATGCCTTTTGTGTCTGTTTTGGCGACAATGAATGTATCATCAATGGCGTCTTGGTATTGCTGTAATAGTCTATTTTTTTCATCTACTTCGTCTTTAAGAGATTCGTTGTGTTTTTCTATGGTATTGTAGGCTTGCATTAACTCTTCAGTGTTGAGCTGTATGGTATGATCTAAAAGACGTTTTTCTTTATCGTTTTCGTCATAGACCTCTTCGATCAGTTTGAGCATCTCTACGGTCTTACTGTCAAAGGCAGCAAGATCAAAGTCACTGCCATATACGTGTTTCAGTTGGCGTTTCAATAAGCGATTCACAGGGTTACTCCTCATATATTACAGTTAGGGTCATGGTTTGGTTGTGTAGCTGACAAGACATGAGTTCGTCTGAAAATGGTGCCAACTCACCATAAGAGTAAAACCCTACAAGTTGTACACTCTCCCCTAAAGTGCTACTGATACTCTCCAGTTCATCATCGGTGAGTTGCTTTAAAACAATACGTCTGCCTACACAACTTACGACAAGCCCTAAGGCATTTTTTGTATTGGTTTTTTCTATACGTTTTGCGGCGATTTCAGAACCGTCTATAAGTCCGTCTGTATTTGTTTTCATGAGACGGGCAAGGTACCCCTCTGGAACATCTCCTGCAAAGATAAGAGATTGTGTCTCTTCATCGATACCAAGTATTGTGCGAATCACAGAATTTTCTTCTTTGTTCATTTTTATGCTAAAAGGGAAACGTAACCCGCTTCCAGGTAAATCCTTAGCATACTCACCCAAATACTTTTTATAAAGTTCCAGTGCTGGTTGGTGGTCTATCTCGTATACTATATTATCTTTGGATTTAGTAATTTTTCTTAGTATGCCAAACTCATCCCATCCTGCGAAACATCCACTTTCTACGGTGATGGAATCACCGTAGAATCCTACGGCCACAATCCTGTTTTGTTTTGCTTTTTCATCGGCAATGATCCATGTCTCTTCAAATTCTGTTCCGTCCCCGGCTAACCCTCCGGTGATAGAGACTGTTTGGTCGATTGCTTGATTGGCACCCTGTGCCAGAGAGGAGCCGTTCATATTGACTCCATCTGACAAAATAAAGATATGTTTGAGGTTTTCCCGGGGCAATCGGGATACTGCACGTTGGCTCACTTCCTTTTGATCGTCCTCAGGACTAAAGTCCTCCACCGATATTTGGACGCTGCCAGAGTCCAGGGAGACAGCGGTCGCCACCATCGTAGCATCACTGAGACTGTCGCCCAGTATATTGCCGCTGGAGGTACATCCGACGATATGTGCATTAGGGTAAAGAGATCTTAGTTTTGTATATGAATCAAATTTTTTAAATACCTCTCGGTCGCCAAATGTAAAGACAATGTCTGCATCTTCTGTCAGTGTAAGACTTTCATTGCTGATCTTCCAGTTATTGTCGACATACTTGAGTGTTTCTGTAAGCATTCTTTCCCCTAAAAAAATTATTGATTTGATTATATCATAAAGACATATAAGTCTATCGGCTATCTTTTCTGGACTCATTGCCCATTGTTTAGTCAAGCGTTAATGGTAGATTTAAGCCCATCAGCTAACTTGATGACTTTAGGTTTAGTCTTGCATTTTTGCTTGTGAAAAATCCTCCTCTAGTTAAGATATTTTTTTCTTTTATTGCATCTATTCCTGCCATTCTGCAAATATTATGCACACTTTTAATTTACTATGCAATTTAAAGGAACATTATGCAAAAAATATTAATAAGCGCTTTGGCATATGATGGAGGAAAGTCCGGCATAGCCAACTATATTGAAAATGTTGTCATGGCATTAAGTAAAGACATGTATATAGATCTCATTATCAATGAGGATGAAGTGGAGTTTTTTAGAGGTATTTCGGACAACATCACTTTTAAGGTAGTCCCACTATATTTAAAAAAACCGATCTTAAATGTACTGTGGCATCTTCTGGTATTGCCCTTTAAGATCAATAAAGATGAGTATGAATGGATGCTTCTTCCAGCTGGAAATCGCCGTTTAATGTCATTTTATCCAATTAAAACACTTGTAACTATGCATGATCTGTCTCAATTTAATGTTGAAAAAAAATATGATGTGTTTCGTATGTTTTACATAAAGCATATCATCCCATTTTTTCTAAAACGAGCAGACAAAATTTTTACAGTAAGTGACAATACTGCAAAAGATATGGCTTTGCATTATGGTATGGATAAAGATGAACTTGTTGTTAATTATAATGGGGTAAATGTTGAAAATTTTTTACCGGCTTTAGAATCAGATGAAAAATGTTTAAAAACAGATAAGCCATACATACTCTATGTGGCGAGAATAGAACATCCTGGAAAAAATCATCTTAATCTTATTAAGGCGTATGAAAAATTACCCGAACTCTACAAACAAAAGTATGATCTGTGCCTTATTGGTAGTGATTGGAATGGATCGGAAGTTGTACATGAGTATGCAAAAAACTCATCGGATCGTACGCGTATTAAATTTTTAGGCTATGTGCATAATGACGAATTACCGCACTATTATCGAAGTGCATCACTCTTTGTATTTCCATCACTTTATGAAGGTTTTGGAATTCCGGTAGTTGAAGCAATGGCAAGCGGCACTCCGGTTGCAGCGTCATCCACATCCTCTCTTCCGGAAGTTGGAGGAGAGGCTGCAGTATATTTTGATCCGGAATCACCTGAGAATATTTCTGAGGTAATGCATACCATATTAAAAGACCCTGCATGCAGAAAGAAGATGCGTAAACTTGGATACGAACAGGTGAAAAAGTTTGACTGGAACAGGCATGCTGAAATTATTCAAAAAAATGCAAATTCTGCAATATAAATGCAACAAGATATATGATACTGTTGGAAATTAGGAGGCTAACATGAAAGAATTTAGCAACATTAGGAAAACCAAACGAAGTAAAATATTGCTGGAGTTATCACGGGCTTTCATACTTTATATACTTTACTTATGTGTGCTGCCCGTAATGGGTTTGATGGCAGCATTTTATAAAAAAAAGCTCTATTCGCCTTTGAACAATAGCCATGAAATTGAAT
>CAUZVG010000109.1:0-5213 GCA_963583215.1 Campylobacterales bacterium
AATGAAACCTTTAAACTAGCCGTGAGAACTTTAACCAAAGATGTGAAAGAGATCTTGGCTAAAAATGAGATTAACACTGAGGACATTCCTCACTTCATTCCTCATCAGGCCAATTATCGTATTATTAAAGCGGTGGGTGATGCTTTGAAAATGAAAGAAGAACAAGTGGTACTGACTGTGGGTAAATATGGAAACACTTCGGCGGCTTCTATTCCTATGGCTATTAATGACATTTGGGAATCTGGTAGACTTCAAAGTGGTGAGCTTATGTTACTTGACACCTTTGGTGGTGGTTTAACATGGGCTTCTGCTTTACTTCCTTTTGCTGGAAAAAGTAAGTAGGTCCATTTGAAAATAGCATTTATCGGCGACATAGTTGGTAAACCTGGTCGTTTGATGCTCAAACGACACCTTAAAAGACTGCAGCAAGAACACTACATTGACTTTACCATTGCCAACTATGAAAATGCTTCTCATGGTTTTGGACTCACCGAAAAAAATTGTATAGAACTACTGGGTTATGGTGTCGATATGATGACTGGCGGAAACCACTCTTTTGACAAAAAAGAGATCCTTGAAATGTATGAAACGTATCCACTGATTCGCCCAATGAATTACCCTAAAGAGACCCCAGGTAAAGGCATTTTTGAGACCAGTATACTTGGAAAAGATGTGGCGATTTTAAACCTTATGGGACACTACACCATGCCTATGGTGGACAATCCTTTTACGATGATTGTAGAAGTGGTGGCCAAGTTAAAAGCCAGAGGCTTTAAACACATCATCTTAGACATCCATGCAGAAGCGACTTCTGAGAAAAATGCTTTACGTCAAATGTTAAAAAAAGACCTCTCCGCCATACTAGGTACACATACCCATGTAGCAACAGATGATTTACAAGTAGTGGATGGCTGTTGTTATGTGACAGATGTTGGACTTACAGGCTGTAGAGACGGTGTGATTGGTATGGATGATGTCATTCCTATGCGACGTTTTTTAACTTCTTTGAGTGGGCATTATGACATCAAAGAAGAGTGTAAAACGATTTTTCAAATGCTGGTGTTTGAACTGGATGATGAAGGACGTTGTGTGGGAGCGGAGAAGATTAAAATTTATGATGATAAGCCGAAGATTGTTACGCAGGCTTGGATAGATTGATTTTTATTTTTTGACGTTTGTTGGTTTTATAACTTTCCCTGTTTATTCACTGTGGTGGTGTTTCTCTCTGTTACTTTTTTCTTTTTTGTACTGCGACAAAAGATAAAAAAGTAACCAAAAAAGAAAAAAGCGCAACCACTGTCGCGACTTTAAACTTCCCTTTTTGAGATTTCAATTAATTTCTTATTGAATTTTCTTTTAAACATTCTTTTTAATACGAACTTTTTTAGGGTTAAAGAGCGCAATGGCTTCTTTGATCATGGGTTCTTGGAGTAGGGTTGAGGGGTCTTTCTCTTTGGCTGCTTCGGTGTCTCCGGCTTCAGGGGAGATACATGAACTTTTCATCTCTATGTCTTCTATCATGGAACCTACATCTGCATCCGCATGTGGGGCTTGTACAGGTTCAGCACTCTTTGTAGTTTCACTTACTGGGTTTGATGCAGTGTTAACTACTTTTTTTTTAGCTATGTTCACGATTTTGGTTTCAAATCCAAAAACATCTTTGACAAACATATTGATAAGTCCCCAGTGTGTGATAAGAGATTTTTTATCATCTCCTTCAGCCATCGATCCCCAAGTAAGTTTGTTGTCTTCAAAACTTTCAAAAGCAATGTTACGTTCAAAACATGTGCCTAAGTCATAGTTCCTGTCATAGATTTTTTTGACAAGTGCTTCGAACTTTTTGCTGTGAAGGTTTGTCGGAACGCTGTCACTTTTTTCAACTGCTTTTTCTGCTGCTTTTACGGGAGCTATTGTTTCTACAGGTTCTGCGACCTCTTCAACAATAGGTTCAACATGTACTTCTTCGTTTATATTCATCGGTACTTCTTGCTGGACTTGAGGTACTTCATGTATTTCAGGTTCAGGTGCTATTGCTTGGGCTGCTACGTTTTGCACAGTTTCTTGTACGTTTTCTACAGGCTCTTGAGGCTTATCCTCTCCGAGTATCTCTTCTTGTGTAAGTGTGATGATTTTAGGGGGAGCAGAGACATCTGCGACAGGAGAAGAGACCATAATTTCAGAAACTTCTACCCCTTTGAGTTCATTTTCGAGACCACGTATCATGGTGTCTATGTCTTTGATCTCTAAACTTTCCATCATTTTAAAGAGTGCAAGTGAGAGTACAAATTCACCGTCGGTACCCAGAGACAATAGAGATTTAGAATCAGCAATGACTCTAAAGAAACGCTCTATGATCATGGCAGAAAATTTACCATTGCCACCAAGGAGTAGCTCTTTGAGGTAGAGAGTGAGTTCATCTAAAATCATTTCTGCTTCATAGTCACGTGCCATGTTAATAAAGGCTAAGATTTTTCCTGTGTCTTTTGCCATAACGTCTGCTAAAAGTTGTTCTAAGTGGCTAGGCTCAATGATACCTAACATACCAGTCACTGTTGCCACATCTACAAAGTTTTTAGAGTAGACAATGGCTTGGTCGGTGAGGGTAAGAGAGTCTCTAAGTGAGCCTGCTCCGGAACGTGCAATGATGTCAAGGGCATCTTTTTCATACCCCACATTTTCAAGGGTTAAAATGTGTTCTAAATGTTTCAGTACAAGATTTTGTGGAATTTTTTTAAACCTAAAGTGCTGGGTACGTGAAAGGATGGTGGCCGGCAGTTTAAGTGGGTCCGTCGTTGCCAAAATGAATTTTACAAAGTCTGGTGGCTCTTCGAGGGTTTTTAAGAGGGCATTAAAAGCTTGATTGGTCAACATATGCACTTCATCGATGATGAAAATTTTATAACGTGCAGAAGATGGTTTGTATTTGGTGTGTTCAATCAAGTCTTTGATGTCATCAATACCACGGTTAGAAGCGGCATCCATCTCAATGATGTCCATATGAGAATTTTGAGCAGCCATAGTACAGTGGGTACATGTACCACAAGGATGTGAAGTGCTACCTTGTTCACAAAGTAAAGCTTTGGCAAAAATACGTGCAGTAGACGTTTTTCCCGAACCACGTAAACCTGAAAATAGGTAAGCATGAGAGAGTCTGTTGCCGTCAAGTGCAAGTGATAAGGTTTGAGAGACTGCTTCTTGTCCAATGAGGTCGTCAAAGGTAGCAGGTCGATATTTTCTTGCAAGGGCTAGGGACACAAAAACTCCTATTTATTTCTTCTTTACATGGAAGCGAGTTCCCTGTAAATTGATCTCACTAAAGTAAGATAATTTTCTTTGTATCATTGTAGTGAATTTTTACTTTTGGTTGGTATAATCGTATAAATAGAACTTATGTAAACTTTGTAAAAAGGATCTAAGATGCGCATGGATCTTCGCAGCAACGTGTGCATTGGTTTAAAAGAGGTTTTGTCTCAGGAGATTTGAGACTCTGTGATACTGGAATTTAAATTATTCTTTGGCATGTGCTGTGCAATGGCAGACCCTAGGGTTTTTTTGTGTGTAAAATGTAGGGTGGCAAGACACCACAATATGGAAAAAATGGTATAGTACGCGATGGAAAATAAACAGATTACTGACATACTGAAAGAAGTGGAAATGTTCTCTTCTTTAGACAATACGGAACTGAAAGCTTTGGCGAAAATTTCTCATATCTCTGAGTATGATGAAGGTGCTACGCTGTTTTTAAAAGGTGAAGTGAGTGCTGCGCTGATGTTACTTATAGATGGGGTAGTCAGTATCTTTAAACATGACAACAAAGGCAATGAAATAGTCATAAGCTATTTTAACCGCTATGCCTTACTTGCAGAAGCTGCAACACTTCGACATACCCCTTTACCCTCAAGTGCTAGATTTCAGTCTGATGGTGCCATACTCAAGATAGACATAGTGGCCTTTGAAAAACTTTTTATCACCCATCCAAATATCTCTTCTGGCATCATACAATCACTCTTGAAAAAAGTAGAGTTATTACAGCAAAATATTCATTTTAATATTGCTTCGACTTCTACAGAGAAGATTTTACATTTTTATAGGGGAAACCCAAGGTTAAGTTTGGATTTAAAACAGTATGAAATAGCTACTATTTTGAGTATGGCTCCTGAAACATTTTCACGTAATATACGTAAACTTGTGAAAGAGGGAAAGTTACGTAAAGTAAGTACGGGCTACAAAATAATAGAGTAAAGATTTCAGTTTGCCTGTACTTTATGTGCTGTGTGTACTTGCAGGCCCTACAGAAGCATCTAACCCCATATTCGATATAATCTTTTTAATTAAATAATCACAATATAAGCGAGAATAGTATGAGTTACAATCCAAATGAGATTGAAGCCAAATGGCAGAAAAAATGGGATGATGAGAAGGCTTTTGAGCCGGATGATGCGTTAACAAGAAAAAAGAAATATATCCTTTCAATGTTCCCTTTCCCCTCTGGTAGATTGCACATGGGTCATGTACGAAACTATGCTATTGGGGATGCGTTTGCGCGTTACTACAGAAAACAAGACTTTAATGTGTTGCACCCTATTGGTTGGGATGCTTTTGGTATGCCTGCTGAAAATGCAGCCATTAAACATGGGCGTCACCCTAAAGAGTGGACCTACGCTAACATTGACTATATGAGAAAAGAGCTCAATACTTTAGGGCTTTCATTTTCAAAAACACGTGAGTTTGCTACCTGTGATGAACTTTACACAAAGTGGGAACAAGAGTTCATCATTAAAATGTTTGAAGAGAAGTTGCTTTACCGTGAGTCTACTACGGTGAATTGGTGTGAAGATTGTCATACTGTACTTGCCAATGAACAAGTAGAAGAAGGCTGTTGTTGGCGTTGTGACAACCCCGTTGAGCTTAAAGAGATGCCAGGGTATTACCTTGACATCATTAAATATGCAGATGAACTTCTTGACGACTTGAAACACCTTGAAGGGAAATGGCCAAATCAAGTTATTACGATGCAAAGTAACTGGATCGGAAAATCCCAAGGTCTTGAGTTTGAATTTGAGTTAAGTGAAGAGAGCAAAGCGAAACTTGGCGGAAACTTTGAGAAATATACTGTGTTTACGACACGCCCCGATACTATTTATGGTGTGACGTACTCTGCACTTGCGGCGGAACATCCTATTACCAAATATCTTTTAGACAATGATTTGATT
>CAUZVG010000110.1:0-5186 GCA_963583215.1 Campylobacterales bacterium
TTCATGCGCTTCGATCATTTGATTGTATGGTGAGCCATGAAGATTGCTATTGAGTAACTTTTCTTTGTCTTTTATCTTATTGATGTGCATAAAGTGCATGTTGACATCTTCAAGTTCTAAATCAGAGTTATAATAGTAAATACCCACAGGTGCACGTTCAAACAAGGAGAAAAAACGTTCTTTGAGTTTTTGATGGGTATGTTTAATGCTTATGAAGTGTTGACGATTATTCAATGCATTATTGATCACTTTCCCATAATAGTTTGCTGTGAGTATCATGATGAGCAACAAGGCAAGAATAATGTATGCACTCTTGGTATAAATCTCATCTTCCATAAAAAAGAGACGCAGCATTATAGGGGAATATGTGACCAATGCATACGCTAATAACAGAGAACGTTTTGATGCCAATATTCCCATGGCTGAAAAACCAATAGCAAATAAAAAGAAAATCACGATCATTTGATTTAAAAGCTCTGATACAGGAAAGATTAGAAATGCACTGCTTCCCCAGACAATACCGCTGAGTAAAGTGTTAGTATAATATTTGTCAATCCAGATCTTTGCATCTCTAAGTTTATTGGATTCACTCTCATGTTTAAACAGATAATAGTGATAAAATCGATAAAGGAACATAATAAAACTGACTAGAAGCCAGATACTAATGGAATATAAATCTACTGTCCCCAATTGTATGGCACACAAGAGGAGTGCACCTAAAATATTTCCGACAAGCATAATAGGCGATGAGATATAGTAGAAGCTTATTTTATCATAGGTAAGACGTTCTTCGAATGATATTTCTGTATTGTCAATGGCTTGGTCTAAAGTATCTTCTTCTGTATCGTTAATTATCTGAGTCATTTGAGGATATCCATAAATTGAAATGTACTTGCTAAAAAAACAAAAGTATAAATCATTATATTATTTTATTATAAATTTATAATAAACATTAATCCGTATTTGGATGAAAAATGGTTAATTTAGATAGAAAAACACATTAACTTTATTTTTACTTCTATAGCATGGGGAACTCTACCTGTACGATTTAAACCTAACTTATGCTAAAATCATTTTTTATTTAACTATTAGGTCATCAAATATGGATATTCCAAGTTTCTACGAAGAAATCATTGTTTTTGGGCTGCTTCTCGTGGCTGTGGTTGGAGTGTATATGATGCTTAAGTTACATTATCATTTTGCTTTTGCTTTAATGAAAAATACTGCTTCTTATGAAAAAAATAAGCCTAAAATAGACAAAATAAAAAAGTATCTGTTTTTTGTGCTCAAAGTATTGTTATGGTTTGGGCTCATCACTATGTCTGCTTTTTGTATCCATTACCTTTCGGAGGGAATGAGTCTTAAAGTACTTCTTTTTGAATTATGGGCTAAGATACCAGAAGGATTTTGGCAAGAAGCACTTTTTGTCATTATTCGTATTGCAGTGATTATTACTTTATCACGATACGTGTTAAAATTTGTCTATGCATTTTTAGATAAACAAGAAGAAAAAATCCTGCTAAAAAAACGCTATAATAGTGACAATGTAGCGAAGGTGTATCTACGCTTACATAATAGCATTAAGTTTACCGTGGTTTTGGGTGTGGTGTATAGGATTATTCACTTCTTCCCTTTTTTACTAGAACTTTCTCATGTCTTTTTGTTTGCACTGATATCTTTTGTAACTATTGCAAGCCTCATCACCTTACGTGAAACTTACCTCATGTTCGACACAAGGAAATAAATGAAAATGTCTCCACAAAAACGTGCTACATTGGTCTCATCTTCTGTCGCTACCATACTTCTACTGATTAAACTTGTGATTGGTGTTGCTTCTGGTTCCGTGGCTGTTTTGGCTTCCGCCATTGACTCACTTTTAGATATGTTTGTCTCAATATTTAACTTCTTTGCCATTAAAAAATCTGAAGAAGACGCCAATGACACGTATCAGTACGGAAAAGGAAAAATACAAGCGATTGCGGCTGTCATTGAGGGTACAATTATCAGCATGTCAGGTTTGTACATCATTTATGTGGCATTGGAAAAACTCAATTCCAATTCTGAGACTACCTTACTCACACCTTCCATCATCGCGATGTTTATCTCGTTACTGGTCACTTTTTTACTGGTCAAGTATCTTTTATCTGTGGCAAAAGAGACAGACAATTTAGTCATTAAAGCAGATGCACTACATTACCAAACAGACTTTTGGTCTAACATAGCAGTACTTGTATCACTTTTTTTAGTATATTTTACTGAGATCCATGCCATTGATGCACTGATTGGTTTAGGTATAGGGCTCTATATTATTTACTCTGCGTATGGGATTATTCAAGAGGGTATTGGTATTTTACTTGACCGCGCACTTGATGGCGATATGGTAGCAAATATTGGTGAAATTATTTCTAAACATCCTGAAATAACTTCTTATCATTGGTTACGTACACGTACAGATGGGACTACCAATTATGTAGAGTTTCACATGGTATTACGTCCCAATATGTTGTTATTGGAAGCCCACCGTATAGCAGATGAAGTAGAAGACAAAATCAACCTTTTAGCTGAAAAAAAACGCTGGGTCATTACCCCACATTTTGACCCTTATGATGATGAAGCGGTGAATGTGGCGTTATTACATGGAAAATCTGTCAAGCAATTAAAAAAGCTTAATCCTTAATGTCAAAGCCTATCTATCTACTCTCACCTGAGAAAAAAGAGGCAACTTTAGCTTTGCCTATGATAGAATTTAAAACGCTTGCGGATGAGATCGATCTCTCTTTAGCAGACATTTTGATGTTTACGTCAAAACAGGCAGTGAAAACAGCAGAGTCTGTGAACCCCTCATGGAAAAAACTACCTTGTTTAGCCATTGGTACAGCCACTGCAAAACAAATAGAAACTTTAGGTGGCCGCGTCATCCATCAAGCAGAATCTTTTTACGCAGAAGTCTTAAGTCAAGAGATCATTAGGAAATTTAAAGAGAAAAAGATTTTGTACTTACGGCCGAAAGTTGTCTCTTTTGACAGCAAAACATTTTTAGAAAAAGCAGGTTTACATTTAGAAGAAAAAGTGATTTATGAAACTTTTTGTGTTGCTTATAAAGTTAAAAACACCCCTGTTAAAGATGCTATACTCATTTTTACCTCTCCTTCAACCATCCGCTGTTTTTTTAAAAACTTCTCTTGGCATGACTCTTACACCGCAGTAGTGATAGGAAAATCAACAAAGAAACATTTACCCCAGTATGTCGTATCTAAAGTAGCGGATAAGCCAACAATTGAAGCCTGTATCGCCAAAGCCCAAAGCATCTCTAACTCCAAATAGGTTATAATCAATTTAACCTAGGTGATGCGACTACTGTAATTTGGGTCCAACATTAATTTTAGTGGGACATGTAGTCTTTTGGTGTGTAGCAATTTTCATTTGAGTTTAGCAATAAGCGAGAAATTAGCTCCTAAAGAGAGACTCTCTCCTGCACTGTTGGCTTTTTCGGGCTAACTTAAACAGAACGCTCACCCGGGGACATTTATTAGCGGCAATCCTTGCACGCATAGGCTTTTCAAAAAGAGCATTGACGAACAGGGAGTTCGACTGCAACTCTTTTTTAAAACCCTCTACGCACAAGATTACCACTACTAAACGTCCCTTTTAAAGACAGGTAATAATTTTCGGAGAAAACGATGAATGTATTGATACTAGGTGCAGGTGGAAGAGAATACTCTATAGGTTTGGCATTAAAAAAAGATGAAAATGTAGAGAAGATTTATTTTGCTCCGGGTAATGGTGCAACAGATCAATTGGGTGAAAATTTAAGTATTTCAGACTTTACAGAATTGGCAGATTTTGTTGAAGCCAATGGTGTTGACTTAACTATTGTTGGGCCAGAAGGTCCACTGGTAGCAGGTGTGGTAGATGTGTTTGAAGCAAGAGGCTTAAACATCTTTGGACCAAGTGCCAAAGCTGCACAGCTTGAAGGTTCTAAAATCTTCATGAAAAACTTTTTGGCACGTCATAATGTTCCAACTGCTGCTTACATTGAAACAGACTCTCTTCAAGATGCCTATAAATTTATAGAAACACTTGAAGCGCCCATTGTTGTCAAAGCAGATGGTCTTTGTGGCGGTAAAGGTGTGATCATTGCACAAAGCCATGATGAAGCGAAAAAAGCTGCTGGCGAAATGCTCTCTGGAAACTCTTTTGGAGAAGCAGGAACAAGCATTGTAGTTGAAGAGTTTTTAGATGGTTATGAACTCTCCGTGTTTGCTATTTGTGATGGGGAAGATTATGTGGTTTTACCCGCAGCACAAGACCATAAAAAGCTTCTTAACAACGATGAAGGGCCAAACACAGGTGGTATGGGAGCGTATGCGCCAACACCACTGGTCAATGATGAAATTTATGCGAAACTTGACGAACGTGTGATTGTGCCTACCTTAGAAGGTATGAAAGCAGAAGGTATGCCTTTTAAAGGTGTTTTGTTTATTGGGGTGATGGTGGTCAAAGGTGAGCCTATCATTTTAGAGTACAATGTACGTTTTGGTGACCCTGAGTGTGAGGAGCTTATGCCTCTACTCAAATCACCTGCTTCAGAACTCTTTTACAAAGCAGCCACAGGTGACTTAAAAAATATCAACATTGAGTTTCATGACAAATACGCCGTAGGTGTGGTCATGGCATCTAAAGATTATCCTTATAAAAGTTCGCCTATGGCAGAGATACTTGTGGATGATATTTACCATGAAGAGCTCAAAGAACATGCACATATTTCTTATGCCGGTGTGACACGTGGTGAAGATGGAAAACTCTATGCTTCGGGTGGTAGGGTACTGGTTTGTGTGGGTTTAGGTGACAGCATTGCCCAAGCACAAAAACGTGCTTATATGCTCGTAGGACAAATCCACTTTGCAGGCAAACAGTGTCGTACGGATATTGCCTACCAAGCACTCTAGGATTTGAATGTTCAAACAGGTCAAGTTATTTGTAATATTTTGTTTAATGTTATTTGTAGGTTCGGCGTCTCTCTTTGCTGCCACTTCTAGCCCCAAAAAAGTTGAAATAACAGCCAAAGAGGTAGAAGTAAAAAAAGACTATATCTATGCTAAAGGTGAAGTACTTGTCACCTATGATGGCTCTGTGATTAAAGCCAATCGCGCTTCTTACAACAAAAGTAAAAATTTACTCATACT
>CAUZVG010000111.1:0-5167 GCA_963583215.1 Campylobacterales bacterium
TGAGTTCTACATCACCCAAACCAAGATCATCTAAAAAGTGCCGGCACTGCCCAAAAGCAATATCTTTTGAATATATTTTTGTAATCTTTTGAATGTCCTCATTTAAGGTAGCAAAAGCCAAATGCACATCTATCATCACTTCCGCAATAATTTTCAAATCATACTCTGCCAAAGAATTGATGGTATCGGAGACAATGCCGTTTGATGAATTTTCAATAGGAATCACACCAAACTTTGCTGTGCCTTTTTTAACTGCACGAAACACACCCTGAATAGAGGCAATAGGCAAATAAGCAGACATCGCACCAAATTTAGACTCTGCTGCTTGGTGGGTAAATGAAGCTTCAGGTCCTAAGTATGCTACTGCCTCAGCACGTTCAAGGTTTCTAGAAACTGCAAACATTTCAAGAAACAGTGCATCAATAGCTGCATCTGTTAATTTCCCGTCATTTTGCTTTTTAAGACGATTTAAGATGGATTGTTCACGTTCAGGACGGTAGATAGGCGCGCCCGTAGTGTTTTTAAGTTCACCTACTTGATGTACCAATTCCATACGCTCATTATAGAGCTTTAAAAGGCTGTCATCTATGCTGTCTATTTTTACTCTTAAATCATCTAAAGTCATCCTAAACCCTTCGTTATTGTAAATAGTCTAATTCTAAACGCACCTGATCATCATACGTTTCACGTTTGCGTATGAGTCTGTCTTCTCCACCTTCTAAAGCAACTTCAGCTGCTTTGGCACGTGTGTTGTAGTTTGATGCCATGGTAAATCCATAGGCACCTGCAGAGTGAATGACCAACAAGTCATTGTGTTCAAGTGCTGGCAGTGGCACATTTTTACCAAAGAAGTCACCAGATTCACAGACAGGTCCAACCACATCTGCTGGCGTAGTCTCCGCGTCCGCGTCAACCTTAACGGCTTCTATTTTGTGGTATGCATTGTAAAGGCTTGGGCGAAGCAAGTCATTCATCGCACCATCTACAATGACAAAACGTTTACCGTCATTGACTTTTTCATACAAGACTTTGGTAAAAAATGCTCCCGCATTGGCTACCATATAGCGCCCTGGCTCACAAAGTAAAGTTAAGTCAAGCCCTTTGGTTGCGTCAAAGATTACTTGAGCATAGTCTTCAGCTTTAATGGTCACTTCATCATCATACACCACACCAATTCCACCACCGACATCAAAAAACTTAATGTCTATTTTGATGGCTTTAAGAGAACGTACCAAGTCTGCTACTATTTGTGCAGATTCACGAATAGGTGAAAGTTTGGTCAGTTGTGAGCCAATGTGAAAGTGAATACCCACTGGGTTTAAAAATTCTGATTTGTTGGCATAAATATACATACGTTTTGCCATGTCAATTTCAACACCAAATTTATTTTCATGTAAACCTGTAGAGATGTATGGATGTGTTTGAGGGTCAATGTTTGGATTAACTCTCACAGAAATACGTGCTTCTTTTCCAAGCTCTTTGGCCACCATCTCTACACGTTTCATCTCTGCTTCACTCTCTAAGTTTAAGAGTAAAATATCTTTTTCTAAAGCTTCACGGATTTCATCATCACGTTTCCCAACACCTGAGAAAATAATTTTGTAACTGGCTATACCTGCTGTTAACGCACGGTTGACTTCACCAATACTTACACAGTCTGCACCAGCACCTAGTTTGGCCAAGTGTTGAATAACTGAGAGGTTTGAGTTTGCTTTTACGGCGTAGTTAATGAGTGACTTTTTACCCGAAAAAGCATCTTTAAGTGTGTTGTATCTGTTTTCAATATAATCAAAATCATACACATATAAAGGTGTACCATATTTGTTTGCCAATGCGATTGCGTCTAGTTTCATTTTCTATCCTAAAATGTTAAGGGATCCTCTAATAATAGGTCCTCTATTTTAGGATGATTTTATCTAAAAATCACTAAAAAGAAGTTAGAGTGTGATAGCGCGGGGTTTAAGCGATATATTTTTCATCTGTTTTATAGACGTAAATGGCATAAATCCATAAAAGTACAATGGGTACAATGGCTGTGACTTCGGGCGCAAGTACCCCATTTGAGCCTATCTGATTAAGCCCAAACAACACACCCCAAATCACAAAGGTAGAACCTAAAGACAAGGCAATCACCGCTCCCACATTCATCATACGCGCATGAAAAGGTAACTTAAAAAAGAGAATAATCAAAAGTGCCAGTGAAAAAAGTGGTACCACAACTTTCTCATAAAAAGAAGCCCTGATTTTATCGGAATTCAAGTTTTGTATGCGAAGTAAACGCCAAGTATTCCAGGCATCTACGATGTTCAGTGCTTTCCCTTCATAAAGTGACTCAATGATTTTAGGCTTATACCCTTTGAGGGTTTTAATGCTCTTTTTATGCTCTTCACTGTAGCGCTGCAAGACATTGTTTTTATAAATATGTGTTTTTACAATAGCATCTTCTGCATCCCAATCTTCGCCGTTGAACCTTGCTATAGGAGAGTGAATAGTGTAGCGAACCTGGTCTCCTGCTACTTTAAAAATAGTGATATCTTTAATAGTTTTTTCAATGGGATCTAAGACATCAATATAGACAAAAGTATCGTTGTATTTAAAAAATAGATTGTTTACATTGTAAGCACCCATTTGGTTTTCAAGGAGTAATGCCCCTTTATCTTTGGCATACGAAAATTCTGTGGCATGTAAAAGTGTAAAAATAACATAGGTTAAAAATCCCAGTAAAAGCATGGGCATAAGAAGTGTTTTTTTGTCATAGCCAAAGGCGTGAAAAGCCCCCATGGTATTGTTTCTAATCAATGCCAGTTTAGTCATAATAAGTGCAAAGACAATGGCCAAGGGGTAAAGTAACCCCAAAGAGTATTCCCAAGTATAAAAGATATACAAAATTGCATAGTTACCTGAAGCACTCAGCTTTTCTGCATGTTGAAAGTAGTCAATTGCCGCAAAAGCAAAACTCAAACCAAAAAGAATGGCCAAAAGGTTTTTTAAATAGAGTTTTAACAGATAGACAAAATAGAGTTTTGGGTTGAGCATACTCATTGAGTAAGCCCCTCAATAGACTTGAGACTATAGCGAGACTTCACTTGTGTCAGTGTCTCAACTTGCAATGCTTCACACGCTTTTGTGACATGGGCTAGGAGCTTTGTCAAAGTCTCTTGTTCTTCTTGCGAAAAATCATGTAAAACATAGTCAGCCACTTGTGACTTATGTTCTGGCTTGCCTACACCCACCCTTACACGTATATACTCTTTTGTAATGTGTGCATCTAAAGACTTTAATCCATTGTGACCACCATGGCCACCACCTCTTTTAAAACGTACCGCACCAAAAGGAAGGTCAATGTCATCATGAATGACAATCACATCTTCAAGTTCAACTTTAAAAAAGTTTTTTACAGGCTGTACAGACTTACCTGAAATATTCATAAAGGTTGCAGGTTTTAAAAAAAGTGTTTGGGTAGAACGGTACAAATGACCGTGAAATGAAGTTTTTGAAATGTCTCTAGCCCCAAAGTCAGAGACAAGTTTGTCTATGACTTTAAAACCGATGTTATGACGTGTCTCTTCGTATTGTGATCCTGGATTACCTAGACCTACAAAAAGTGTCATACATTCCCCTTAGCAGCACAGGACTGTGCTTGCCTTATTATTTAGCTTTAATTACACCACAGACAGCTACGTTATCTCTATCCATAAGTTTACAATTTGCTGGTGCTTCAATTCTTTTTACAAGAATTGATTGATCTCTTTCAAGTGGCTCAACATTAAGATCAAAGTTAGCAGGCATATCTTCGATTGCACCTCTTACTTTTAATCTTTTTTTAGACAATACAAGAACACCTTTGTTTTTAAGACCAACTGGTGTTCCATGCATTACTACAGGTACAAGGAAGTTTGTTACTTGACCTGGTACAGTAATTCTAAGATCAACATGTTTTACATCACCATTAATTGGGTGTAGTTGATACTCTTGAATGACAACATTTAATTCTGTGTCACCAACTTTTACTGCAAATGCTAAGCTCTCTTTATTTCTTACTGCTCTTACAAATTCACCACGTTTAAACGCAGCTTGAATGTTCTCTACACCATTGGCATAAAGGTTAGCAGTTAGATAACCATCTCTTCTAAGCAGTTTTGCTGTACGCTTACCGATACTCTCTCTAACAATACCTTCTAACATTTCTGTTCCTTAATAAATAATTCTCTCTCCTCTATTTAGAGGAAATGAGACGCGAATTATACCCAAGTAGTATTAAAATAAATTTAGTCTTTTGACTCTTCTTCCTCTTTAAAGGCAAAAACATCCACTTCAGCATCTTCATCAATCTCTTGTGCAAGTGAGCCTTTACCCACCCCTTGCATTTTGAGTTTCATATCTGCAGGGTTGGTCGCATATTCTAAAGCGATTTCATCCGTAATTTCACCAGTCCGTAAAAGGTCTAAAAGTGCTTGATCAAAAGTTTGTGTTCCGTAAATTTCTTTACCTTCAAACAAAGCATCAGGGATTTCAGAGTCTCTATTTTCAGCAATGAGTTGTTCAATTCTTGCTGTTTTTTTAAGAATTTCAATCGCTGCTACCCTGCCCCCTTTTTTGTTAGGAATTAACCTTTGAGAAATAACACCCTCTAACACAGAAGCCAAAGACATACGTATACGGTTTTGCTCTTCATTTCCAAACATACCAACAATTCTATCAATCGTCTCTTTGGCATCAAGTGTGTGCAGGGTAGAGAAAACCAAGTGACCTGTGTTGGCTGCATGTAAGGCAATATCTATGGTCTCCAAGTCTCTCATTTCCCCAACAAGTATGATATCAGGGTCTTCTCTTAGTGCTGCTCTAAGTGCATCTGAAAAGGAGTGTGCATCTTGGCCTATCCCTCTTTGGTTGATGAGACATCCTTTGTCTTTGTGTACAAACTCTATAGGGTCTTCAACCGTGATGATGTGCTTTTTTTCTTCTCTGTTGATTTTGTCTAAGATGGCTGCAAGTGTGGTTGATTTACCCGAACCTGTTACCCCTGTTACCAAGACCAAACCTCTATGAATTTCTGTAAATGTTTTAATCACTGGTGGTAAATTTAAGTCATCTAAAGACAAAATATCCACAGGAATAATCCTAAATACTGCAGAGAGTCCATCCATTTGGAAAAAGAAGTTCACAC
>CAUZVG010000112.1:0-5111 GCA_963583215.1 Campylobacterales bacterium
GGACCATTGTCATCGATAGCTTCACCAATAACGTTGAAGATACGTCCAAGAACTGATTCACCAACTGGTACTTTAATAGAAGAACCAGTTGCTCTAACTTCTTGTCCTCTAATAACACCTTCACTCATATCCATTGCAATGGTTCTAACTCTGTTATCACCTAATTGTGCTGCAACTTCTAAAACCAATCTCTGTTCTTTACCATCAATAACGATAGTTGTTTCCAACGCTTCGTTTATTTCTGGTAGATAGTCTGTAAAATCCACATCTAAAACGGGACCTAAGACTTGTACTATTTTACCTGTCATATCTTCTCCTATTATTTCATTGATTCCATACCACTGATAATCTCGATGAGTTCAGTCGTAATGGATTCTTGTCTTGCTTTGTTATACTTTACAGTAAGTTCTTTTACCATCTCTTTAGCATTCGTTGTTGCTGCATCCATCGCTTGCATACGTGAAGAGTGTTCAGCCGCAAGTGAGTCGATAAGTGAGTAATACATTGTATACTCAACATAACGCTTCACCAATGCATCTAAAAGTGTATCGTCATCATCTGGTTCAATTTCTAGTTCTGAAGTCGATACGGAATCAAGTTTTAATGTTGATGCATCTACTGGTAAAATCTGATCTTCTCTAATTTCTTGAGTAATCATATTTACATAACCATTATGAATCAAAATAATCTTGTCTGTATCACCGTTTACATATGATTCCGCTACTTCAGAGATAAACTCTGCAGCTTTTTTGAAGTCAGGTGCAGCAGAAAGTCCGATGATTTCATCATTTAATTCAACACCGTTAAATTTAAAGAAGTCAACACCTTTTCTACCTACAGCTCTTAAACGAACTTTTACTTTTTTGGCCTTATACTCTTCAATCAAAGTTTGTGTTCTTTTGATTGTCTGAGAGTTAAAACCACCACAAAGACCTTTGTCTGCAGTAATAAAAACAATGTCTACTATTTTAGGATTTTGTACGTCCCTGAAGTAAACATTATCAATGCCATCAGCATTAGACTGATGCATTTTAGCGGCAATCTCATTTAAGAGTCCCGTTAATTTCTCTGCATAAACTCTTGATCTTTTAGCAAGCTCTTCTGTTTTTTTTAATTTAGCAGAAGAGACAAGCTTCATAGCGTTTGTAGTCTTCTGTGTATTTTTAACAGAACCAATCTTACGCTTTATCTCTTTTAAATTAGCCATGTTTAGCCTTTCTTACTCAGCAAATGAAGCTTTGAAGTCTTCGATAGCTTTTCTTAATTCTGCATCTGTTTCATCAGTGATTTTTTTATCATTTCTGATAGCATCAAAGATGTTTGCATATTTAGCTTCCATAAATGGCATAAGTTCTGCTTCAAACTTAGTCACAGAAGATACAGGTATATCGTCTAGGTAACCCTGTGCACCAGCAAAGATAATAACAACTTGCTTTTCAATAGGTACAGGAGCATATGGCCCTTGCTTAAGTACTTCAACCATTCTTTGTCCACGTTCTAGCTGACCTCTAGTATAGTCATCAAGATCCGATGCAAACTGTGAAAATGCCTGTAGCTCTCTAAAAGAAGCCAAGTCAAGTCTAAGTGTTCCAGAAACTTGTTTCGTTGCTTTAATCTGAGCAGCACCACCAACACGTGAAACTGAAAGTCCTACGTTAATCGCTGGTCTGATACCTGAGTTAAACAAGTCAGTCTCAAGGAAGATTTGTCCATCAGTAATAGAAATAACATTTGTTGGAATGTATGCCGCAACATCACCCGCTTGTGTTTCAATAATTGGGAAAGCAGTAATAGAACCACCACCTAATTCATCTGAAAGCTTTGCAGCTCTTTCAAGAAGTCTTGAGTGTAGGTAGAAAACATCCCCTGGGTAAGCTTCACGACCTGGAGGACGTCTCAAGATAAGTGACATCTCTCTGTATGCTACTGCATGTTTAGAAAGGTCATCATAAAAGATAACTGCATGTCTACCATTGTCTCTGAAGTACTCAGCCATAGTAACACCTGCGTAAGGAGCGAGGAACTGTAATGCTGAAGCATCCGCTGCAGATGCAGTTACAATAATTGTATACTCCATTGCACCATGCTCTTCAAGTTTCTTAACTGTTGCAGCTACTGTTGAGTTTTTTTGTCCAATAGCAACGTAAATACATACAACATCTTGACCTTTTTGGTTAATGATAGTATCTATAGCTAAAGTTGTTTTACCCGTTTGTCTATCACCAATGATAAGCTCTCTTTGCCCACGTCCAACAGGAACAAGTGCATCAATCGCTTTAATACCAGTTTGAAGTGGCTCATGTACTGATTTTCTAGCCATGATTCCAGGTGCTTTTTCTTCTACAAATCTCTGCTCAGTAGCTTCAATTGTACCTTTACCGTCTATAGGCTCTCCAAGTGGGTTAACCACTCTACCAATGAGAGCATCACCTACTGGTATTTTTAGAAGTTCGCCCGCTCTTTTTACGCTCATACCTTCTTTGATTCCCGCACTTGAACCAAGTACAACAACACCAACACTTGCTTCTTCAAGGTTCAATACAAGACCTTTAGCACCATTGTCAAATTCTACAACTTCACCTGCCATAACATTGTTAAGACCATATATTGTTGTAATACCATCTGCGATACCTACTACTTTACCTATTTCATTGATGTCAACATCAATTTCGAAATTCTCAATTCTTTCTTTAATAATCGAAGAGATTTCATCTGCTTGCAATTTGTTTGCCACTACTACTCCTTTACTGTTTACTAACTATAGTGATTTCGTAATGAAATCAATTAGTTGTTCTTTAACTCTTTGTTTAGAAAAGTTTACCTCAATACCTAAATCATCTACAGAAACACGTAATCCATCAAGATCTGTTTTTTCCTGTTTTAACTTAATACTTGCACCTGTGTACTTTTTAAGTGATGCTTCTAAGTCTGCCACGGCATTCGCATCAAGCTCTTTAGAAGACTTTAGAACACCTTCATATTCATTTGCAGCACGTTGCTGGTTTGAATTAAGCACTTTAGTAATAGCAGGGATTAACTCTAGTCTACTATTTTCACCTAAGATTTTAATGAAGTTAACAAGCATAAGATCCGCATTGTCGTCTAAAGTAGAAAGAATCATTTCTGTTTTCTTTTCATTAGAAACAATAGGTGATGTTAATGCTGACTTTACTTCTGATGCAGACGTTGCTTCAGAAAGTACATTAAGCACTTTCAATATAGGCGCTAAGTCTTTTACTGCAGAAGAGAGTGCTGCTGCGTATCTTTTAGCAATTAATTCTTCCATCTACGCCACCTTCTTTGCAATAATGTCAACAACTTTGTTTTCATCGATATTGATATCTTCTGTCGTAATGTTTTCACCCAATACTTCATCGATAGTGTCTCTAGCAGATTTTCTCTCTTCTAAAGTCATCTTTTCATCAAGTTGTTTGTCAAGAAGTGCAAGTTCGTTCTCGTTTGCAGTTGCGATTTTTTCAGCTAAGATGATTGCTTCTGCTTGCGCATCTACAAGAATCTCTTCTGCTCTTTTCTCACTGGCTTCCAAACGTGCTTCCGCTTCTTTCTTTTCATTTTTAGCTGCTTGTAACTTCTCTTCGATTTCAGAAAGTTGTGCTGCAATACCAGCAGATCTTCCTTTAAAGAAATCTTTGATTGGATTCGCAAGCAAATAATAAAGTATCGCTACAAAGATAGTAAAGTTTACTACTCTTGGCCAAAAGTCATTTTCTCTACCTGTCTGATTGAAGTAACGTGTTACTTCGCCATCAGCATGTCCAGATGCCACTAAAATAGCAGGCACTACAAGTAAAGACAATAATACAATTTTTTTCATAATTTCATCCCTTCTTATAGTTTGCTAAATTTAGCTTTGAGGCTCTCTTTAAAAAGAGGCATTTGTGAAAGAAGAGAGTTTTTAAGGTTCTCTTTCTCAGAGTTTAGCTTTTCTACAAACTTCGTGTATTCAGTTTCTAGTTCATTTTGTTTGGTTTCAACTTTACTTGCTGCCAATGTCTTTTCATCATCGACTGCTTTCTGTCTTATACCAGCAGCTTCATTTTTAGCATTGCTAATAATGTCATCTGCTTTTGCATTTAATTCGTCACTGTTGCCGCTTAAACCTTTTGAAGCTTCTAAATCTTTTGCTATAGACGCATCTCTGTCGTCCATGAATTTCACCAATGGCTGAAATAGCATATTATTTAAAAGAACAAGAAGGGTAAGAAACAATGCTAATACGAATAACATCAATTCTGGATGTATATCAAGCATTAAAACTCCTCATGTAATTTCGCGCTATTTTAGCATTATTGTCATGAGGGTATGATTAAAATTGCTGGGCAATGATTAAAATATAAGGGTGAATTGTAGATTTTATTTGGGCATGTACTTAAATAAAGTATTTATCATCTTCTCATTTATTGTTTGAAGTGTGCTAAAAAGTTTTCAATCTCTTTTTCATCCTCAAAACTAATTTCAATGCTTTTTGCTTTTCGCTTATATTTAAAAGGTAAAGTCGCTGCTAAAACATCTGCATATTTTTCAAGTAGACTGGGGGTAGATATTTTAGGTATAGCTACAGAAACAGTACCTTTATAACTCTTCACCATATTTTCAGTGTCGCGTACAGATAGTTTTTGACCGATGATAGAGTCAATAATGATTTTTTGTTTTTTCTCATCAAGACCCACTAAAACTTTTGCATGTCCCTGTGATATTTTAGCTTCAACAAGTTGTCTCTCTGCATAAGATGACAAACTAAGGAGACGCATGGTGTTCGTAATTTGTGAACGGCTTTTATGTACGATGGAAGAGAGTTCATCGTGGGTGATTTTATGTACTTCAATGAGTTCTGCATAAGAGTTTGCAAGCTCAATAGCATTGAGGTTTTCTCTTTGGATATTTTCAAGAAGTGCCAATTCACGTAGTTTAATATCATCAATATCTGCATCAGCAATAATGGCTTTAATATGTGTAATATTTACAAGTTTATGTGCACGTAAACGACGTTCACCGGCAATAAGTACATAGCCATTAGTACTCTCTATAACAACAATAGGTTGAAGTAAACCATGGGCAGCAATAGACTCACTGAGTTCTTTTAAGGCTTG
>CAUZVG010000113.1:0-5072 GCA_963583215.1 Campylobacterales bacterium
GATTCTAGGCATAGAAAAATACGCACTCACGAGAACCGTAGAAATGCTGAAAGAAGCCAACCTTGTTATCTTAATGTTAGACGCTACCCAACAAGTTTCAGAACTGGATGAACGCGTAGCAGGTCTCATTGAAGAACATAAACTGGCTTGTCTTATTGTCTTAAACAAATGGGACATTAAAGAGGACCGTTCTTATGAAGAAGTGGTGGATGACATCCGTGATGAACTCAAGTTTTTACACTATGCACCATTTTTAACTATTTCAGCCAAAACAGGTTTACGCGTGAACAAGATTTTGGAGCAAATTGTCGCCATTTACAAACGCTACACTTACCGTATCCCTACTTCGGAGCTTAACGATACCCTGCGTGCTGCCATTAGACGTCACCATGTACCTTCACACAATGGTGCCGTGGTGAACATTAAGTTTGCAACACAGTATGAGACCAAGCCACCAAAAATTGCACTCATTACCAACAGACCAGAATATTTACACTTTACCTACATTCGTTATTTGGCAAACTTCTTTAGAGAGAAGTTTGACTTTGAAGGTGTACCTTTGGACATCGTGGCACGTAAACGTGGCCAAAGAATAGACGACGATGAAGAGTATATTTAAATAATATTTCTGCTATAATTTGCAAAAATTATCCCGAAGATATTTCGGGATTAAGCAGGAAATATTATGCGTGTACTTACAGGAATTCAAGCTTCAGGAAAACTTCATATAGGAAACTATTTTGGTGCGATGAAACCCATGATAGCCCAACAAGAAGAGAATGAACTTTTTACCTTTATCGCCAACTACCACTCACTCACCACATCAAAAGATGCAGCCACACTTAAACAATACACCATCGATGCTGCTGTGGACTATCTCTCTTTAGGCATCAACCCTACAAAAACAACTTTTTGGGTACAAAGCCATGTGCCTGAAGTACTTGAACTTTACTGGATTCTCTCAAAGTTCACCTCTATGGGTCTACTTGAGCGCGCGACCTCTTACAAAGACAAAGTGGCTAAAGGCATTAAAGCCAACCATGCACTCTTTTCTTACCCTGTACTTATGGCTGCAGACATTCTCATGTTAGACACAGAAATTGTCCCTGTAGGAAAAGACCAAATCCAACACGTTGAAATGACCCGTGACATTGCCACAAAATTTAACAACGAGTATGGAGAAATTTTCATTTTGCCTGAACATCAAGTGCAAGCAGATGTAGCAACCATCCCTGGGATTGACGGTCAAAAAATGTCTAAGTCTTATGGCAATGCTATTGACCTCTTTATGGATGAAAAACCTTTGCAGAAAAGATGTAATAAGATTGTCTCCTCTTCTACCCCTTTAGGCGAAGCTTTAGAGTGGGAAGATGACAACATTTATGCTCTAGCATCACTCTTTTTAGATGAGAATCAAAAACTGGAACTTCAAGCACGTTATAAAAGTGGGAAAGAGGGTTATGGTCACTTTAAAAAGTATCTCAAAGAGCTAATTTGGGAAGAGTTAGGTGAAGCCAGAGAACAACGTGAGTATTACCTCTCACATATGGATGAAGTACATGACATTTTAGCAATGGGTGCCAAAAAAGCATCAAGCATTGCTTCTGTAAAAATGGACAAAGTAAGAGAAGCCATAGGCCTGTAGAACCGTAGGGTTGGCTTCAGCCGACCGCTATTGAACATATTTATGGTCGGCTGAAGCCAACCCTACATTTGTACATTTGAAACCATTTAAATATTTATTTCTTTAATCTCGATCTTGCGGCCAAAGATATTGTGAACGATATCTTTAGATATTTTATCTGTGGTATAGAGAACACCACTCAACTTCCCTCTATTCTCATGGCCATTTTCTCTGCTTAAAGCGAGTAAACGTTTGGCCACTGCATCTCCCGTATGTATCAGGTTTATTCTTCTTTGCATCACAGATTCTATCACTTCTGATACCAATGGATAATGGGTACATCCCAAGACAATCGTGTCGACACCTGCCTCACGCATAGGTGCCAACCAATATTCTAACATCTCTCTTGTTTTCAGGCTATGAATTTCACCACTTTCTATCTGTTCAACCAAACCGGGGCATGCTTGCTCATAGAGTGTCACAGCACTCGTAGAAGCCAAGGTAGTGGAGAGTTGATGATACTTCTCACCTGTCAGTGTGGCAGGTGTTGCAAGTACCCCTACTTTTCCCGTCTCTGTCTGCTCAAAGGCAGGTTTAATCCCTGGTTCACTGCCTATGACTATGAGATTGGGGTATTGTCTACGTATCTCAGTAATTGCTGCAGAGGTTGCGGTATTACAGGCAATTACTAAAGCCTCTATTTGATGTTCTTGTATTAAAAAGTGAATGATATTTAAAGAAAATTGGAGAATTTGTTCAGGGGTTTTTTCACCATAAGGTGCATTTTTTGTATCGGCAATATAAAAAATATTGGCGCCTTTGATGACTTTGGTCATGGCTTGAACCACAGTCAAGCCACCAAGTCCAGAGTCAAAAACACCAATTTTCATAGTGTTTTACGCACCTTCGTTCATAATAGAAAGAAACTCTTCGTTAGATTTTGTTTTCTTCATTTTAGAGAAAAGGAATTTAAGCCCCTCAACTTCTTCCATGTTTTGCATCGCATTTCTAAGTGCCCAAACTTTTTGGAGTACATCTGGCTTCATCATAAGCTCTTCTTTTCTCGTACCTGACTTTGTGACATCAATGGCTGGGTAAATACGTCTTTCAGAGACATGACGGCTAAGTACCACTTCTGAGTTTCCTGTACCTTTAAACTCTTCAAAGATCACTTCATCCATACGAGAACCTGTCTCAATAAGCGTCGTAGCAATAATGGTCAAAGATCCACCATCTTCAATGTTTCTAGCCGCTCCAAAGAAACGTTTAGGTTTATGTAATGCATTCGCATCCACACCACCTGAAAGTACTTTTCCTGAACTTGGTGTTACTGTGTTATAAGCACGGGCAAGTCTTGTAATGGAGTCAAGTAAGATGACAACATCTAGACCCATTTCAACACGTCTTTTGGCTTTTTCAATAACCATTTCAGCCATGCGAACATGGTTTTGTGCAGGTAAATCAAAAGTAGAAGCATACACTTCACCTTGAACCGAACGTTGCATGTCTGTCACTTCTTCTGGTCTTTCATCGACAAGTAAAACCATAAGAGAAACATCTGGATTATTACGTGTAATCCCGTGTGCAAGTTCTTTAAGAAGTTCTGTTTTACCTGTTCTTGGAGGTGCCACGATCAAAGCTCTTTGTCCTTTACCAATGGGACAGAAAAGGTCAAGAACACGTCCTGTCATGTGTGCTGGATCATACTCAAGTTTAAGTTGCTCCATCGCATACAAAGGCGTAAGGTTTGAAAAAAGTGGTCTCTGTTTTGACTTATCGGGTGCGAGGTAGTTAATGGCTTCAATTTTAAGTAAAGCGTAGTACTTCTCTTGGTCTTTTGGTGAACGTACTTGACCTGTCACAATGTCACCGTTTCTCAAGGCAAAACGCTTGACTTGGGTACCTGAAACGTAAGTATCATTTGAAGAGTTTGCGAAGTTTCCATCTATGGAACGTAAAAAACCATAACCATCGTTCATAATTTCTAAAATTCCCGTGTAAAGAATGAACCCTCCAGCAGTAACTTGCGCCTTTAAGATTTCAAAAATAAGGTCTTTTCTTTGAAATTCATTAGGATTTTCAACTTTAAATTCTTTGGCTATTTCAACAAGTTTAGATTGTGGGAGTAATTGAAGGTCTTCGATTTTGTGTCCGTTTACCGGCACGTGGGTTCTGTTCTTTCTGTTGGCATTGTTGCCAGAAGAAGGTTTTTTATTATCGCTCATGGGTCCTCTTGTAATTGGGGTTTAGTTTCTGAAGATATTGGCATTAAGTTAGTAAAACATTAATGTGTAGTTTTGTCATTATAGTGCTTTTTACAAAAAAAGTCAATCTGTCTTATGTTTGCGATTAACTCAGTGAATAAAAGAGCAATGGTGGGTACATCGCAGACCCCATTAAAAAGAAATATTTGGGCATCTTCCAGTTTAACATTTCAGCCATTTCTACGGGGATATTTCCTTGTATAAAAACTTTTTTAATAAGTTCTATTTTATAAAACATATCGAAGATTTTAATGGCCAGTAAAAAAATCATAGAGGCATTCAACACACCCGTAATCAGCACAATAAAAACTAAGACATAAAAACCTGGCTGCATGAGAAAAAAGAGAAAAATGCTTTTTTGGTAAAAGGCATAGAGGTTCTCCAGCACAGCAAAAAGGGTTTGGGCACGTTGTGTAAAAGCTTCAAAAAGCTCTGCAAGTAAAAGTGTCAGTGTCAATAAAAGTATCATATCCATGCGTGAATTTTACTCTAAGTTAGATAAAATAAACCTCATTACTCTCTTCAAGGAAATCTATTGGCTCAACTTGCATGTACCCACTGTAACCTCAGCTTTTCCGAAGAACTCATGATCACAGAAGAGGAAGAAAATCGAGCACTTCATTTTTGTTGTAAAGGCTGTCAGGGGGTGTATCATCTTTTAAATGAAGAAGGTTTAGACACTTTTTATGACAAGTTAGGTGATACCAAACTGCAACCTGCCATGCAAAAGCATGATGATTTAGAAAAGTTTGACCTTGAAGGCTTTAAAAACAAATATATCACTGTTCATGATGATAATCTCAATGAGGTAAACCTCATCATTGAAGGCATTCACTGTTCTGCCTGTGTCTGGCTCAATGAAAAAGTGTTACACAAAAAAGAGGGTGTGATTGAAGCATCTATCAACTATAGCAACAACAAAGCCAAAATCATTTGGGACCCTGAGCGCATTAAACTTTCCCAGCTCATAGAGAGCATTCGCTCCATTGGTTACAATGCTTACCCTTACGACCCAAAACTCCAGGAAGAGCGTGCCGTTGCCACACGAAAAACGTATTATTCACGCATTTTGGTGGCTGTTTTTGGTGCCATGAACATTATGTGGCTGGCTGTGGCCCACTATGCAGGTTACTTCTCGGGCATCGAACAATCCTTTAAAGACATTCTTAATGTGGCGGAGTTCA
>CAUZVG010000114.1:0-5059 GCA_963583215.1 Campylobacterales bacterium
AAAGTGATGAAGCTTTTAAAGAAGAAGTAAGAAGTTATGCCTTGACATTTATGGACGAGATTGATGATGATATTAAAAATTCTTTAGCAAACTTTTAAAGCTAAAGAGAGAACCATGCAACTTAAAATCACAGCTCTCGCTGTGATACACCTATCGGAATCTTTTCCCTATAAAATCATTTATTATATACATATTTATAACGTCGGGGTAAGGGTACCCTGACCTGCGCGAACACCTTTGTTAAAGTGCTAAAACCCCTTCAACCCTAGCAAATGTGTCACCTTTATGTAGAGAAAGTCTTACTACTGACTCTTCTGTGGCATGAAGGGCATGCATGACATTACCTTCTAGGGTAATGACATCTCCGGCTTTAAGCACATACATCACAGAGTCTACAGTAAACTCAATGTTTCCTCTTAGTGTCATGACCGAAATGGGAAACTTTGTTTGATGCTCTTTCATGCTTTGCCCTTCTTGAAAGGCAATGCGTATCTCTTTTCCAAAAGGAGAGTCAACTAAAGGAGTGATGACCACTGACTTGTCTGAGAATTGTAAGTTTTCATAAAAAGATGCCGTGAGTGGCTTAGTTAAAGTGTTTGTGAATTTCATAATGAATGCCTAAGGTCAGCGGCACTTGGAAAGCCTGTACTGAAGAACCTTGCGGTCACAATGTCCAAAGTGCTTATATGCTGGACAAGCCATGTAGGTAACTCTTCAATGAGGTACATTTTGAGAGACTGAGCATTTTTGCTTTGCTGCCAATGTGCAAGTACTTCATCCATACGTTTTAGTGCGTCATCGTGTGCTTGTTTATGTAGCGGATAGGGAGGGAACTTTAGTTCAATCATCTGGTCCTCTTCCCTTTTAAAGTGTGCTAGCGTATGTGTGTACCACTCTTGGTATTGTGCAGTGATAGCGTTAGCATTTACTTCAGAGGCATCTGCTTCATAAGCCAAGACTTTTTCAAACAGTATATTGATAAGCTCTGCCTCTTCTTTATGTACTTCATTCATAAAGTCCATGGCTACCATAGGTATCTCAGCTTCTTCTATTAGCATTTTAAATCCTTTTTTAGTTTTAATCGTTAGGTTAGTATAAGTTAAAAGTTGATAATTATTATTGATATATGTCAATCATAACATACTAAGCTGTACTTGATGTGTATCAGTAAAGACTAGCACTCTATTTGTTATAATTATCGTCTTAAATGACAAGGATGATTATGGCAGACTTAACACACACAGCACTCATACAAAAGTACAACATTCCAGGACCTAGATACACTTCTTACCCTACCGTACCTTTTTGGGATGAAAAAGGTATCGCTTTAGAAACTTGGACAAGTTCAGTACAACGTGCTTTTTCTGAGTCCAATACCCAAGAGGGCATTAGCCTTTATATTCACATGCCTTACTGTGAGAGTCTTTGTACTTTTTGTGCCTGTCATAAACACATTACCAAACAACACTCCGTAGAAGATGAATACATAGACACTGTCTTAAAAGAGTGGAAACTATATGTGGACCTTTTAGATGACAAACCTTCCATCCGTGAGATACACTTAGGGGGAGGAACCCCTACATTTTTCTCTGCCAAGAACTTACAACGTATGATTAACGGTATCTTTGAAGATGCGACAAAGCATGAAGTTACAGACTTTTCTTTTGAAGCACACCCCAATGACACGACGGAAGAACAACTGCAAACACTCTTTGACTTAGGCTTTAAACGTACCTCTTTTGGGATACAAGATTACGACCCAACTGTACAACAAGCCATCAACCGCATACAAACGTATGAGACGGTCGAGCGCATCCATGGCTTAGCAAAAAAGATAGGGTATGAGTCTGTTTCTCATGACATCATCTTTGGTTTGCCACATCAAAACAAAGAGAACATTAAAACCACCATTGCCAACACCGTTAAACTTAGACCAGACCGCATTGCTTACTACTCATACGCACACGTACCTTGGATAAAAGGGGTAGGGCAAAGAGGGTTTGATGAGAATGACTTACCTAAAGATGAAGAGAAAAGAGAGTTGTATGAGTTAGGTAAAAAACTATTTTTTGAAGCAGGCTATGAAGAAATAGGCATGGACCACTTTGCTTTGCCTACAGACAAAATGCATAAAGCCATGGTAGAAAAGAAGTTACACAGAAACTTCATGGGGTACACTGCAGGTAAAACAAAACTCATGATAGGCCTTGGAATGTCGTCCATCTCTGACTCTTGGTATGCTTTTGCTCAAAATGAAAAACGTGTAGAAGACTATGTAAACAGAGTGAATGCGGGTGAACTGCCTATCTTTAGAGGACATGCACTCACAGAAGAAGACTTAATAGTACGCCAACACATCTTAAACCTCATGTGTAACCTAGAGACTTCATGGAAAGATGAAAAGTTAAAATTAAATAATATTAAAGAAATCCTAGAACGTTTAAAAGAGATGGAAGAAGATGGTCTCATTGAGATTTATGAAGACCATTTAGTAGTGAAAGAGTCTAGCCGTATGTTTGTCCGTAACGTCTGTATGGCTTTTGATTTACGTTTAGCAGAACGTACTCCAGAAGGTCGCATCTTTTCGATGACGATATAGACAAAGGTGTAACGATGTTGCATGGTATCATCGTAGAATTTACGTATTTGCATAAGAATGATGTTGAGACATTGAACCCTCTGATTAACCTAGGCGTTCACAACATCTCTAGCTTTTGTTTAGGCTAGGCACTCTTTTGAAAGCCTAGCCGTAGCTAAGGTGAAAAAGAGTAACGACGCATAAGCGAAAGCTAGTGATGCCCAAAGGGTGGGCTTTGCAAATGCAATCTTGCACAAGATATTTACTTCGTCTTAGCTTTGGCTAGGACTTATAAATCTCTTGCACAATCTCACATTTGCAAAACCCATTGTGAATGTCTAGGTTAATCAGAGAGTTCTATTATTTTTAGGTTATAATCTGCAAAATAAAAGGAGTCTCATGGATGAGTCATTAAATGTATTGGGTGAGCCACTGGAGCCTTGTAGTCTAAAACCTCTCACAGGTTTTCATAGAGATGGTTCTTGTAATACAGGTAAAGATAACCCCGCTGTACATGCGGTGTGTATTTATGCCACAAAAGAGTTTTTAGAGTATTCAAAAAAAATGGGTAATGATCTTTCTACCCCTATGCCTCAGTATAACTTTGCTGGTGTAAAGCCAGGACAAAGCTGGTGTTTAGGAGGTCATTCTTTTGTAAAGGCTCATAATGATGGGCATGCACCACACATTTTCATTCATGCGACACACATGAAGATGTTAGAACTCATAGACCTTGATACCCTTAAATCTTACGCGATTGATCTTTAGGGTTTTCCCTTTAAATCTCGCAGCTATCTATCTTTTTAAACCCTTTGGCGGCTAAGAACCACAAAGGCCACTTGTAAAAGCGCTCAATGAGCTTTTTGATGAGGTAAGCTACATAACCATCTACACGCAGGTATCCTAAGTCTATGACGGCATATTTGCCTCCTAAAGCAATAGCGATACCTTTGATTTTCAAATCAGATTTTTTTAAGCTTTTATGTTTAGAGGCACGAACCACATTGTGAGCAGCGAGTCTACCACTTTGCCTTGCTGTTTGTGCTGTTGGGGGCAGGGCTTTGCCTTTTTTGTCACAAAGCGCAGCACAGTCTCCAATGATGTAAATATTTTGATCTTCTGTAGACCGTAAATAGGCATCTACTACAAATTGACCATTGGCACTTTGTTCAAGTCCTAAGTCTCTTAAACAAGGGGCAACGGTTGTACCTCCTGCAAAAATCATGAAGTCAAAGTCTATAGCAGAGCCATCTTCAAGCCGTGCAGTATGTGCTTCTATGTTATGCAGACGGCTTTTTGTGTGTACATTGACAGAAAGTTCTTTGAGCCTCTTGGTGGCTGACTTTATGATGCTTGGATGCATGCCATTAAGCACTGTCTCTCGGCTGGCTATGAGGTGTATTTGGAGTTTTGCACAACATAGGGAGTTAGAGGTATAGTAGCGGTTAAAAAACTCTTGCATTCCCGCAGCTATCTCTACCCCAGAAAGACCTGCACCTCCCACGATGATGTTAAAACTCTCTTTGGCTTTTTTGTTAGACTCCAAACGTTTATACAATTCATCTTGAAAAAACTGGTTGAGCTTTAACGCGCCTCTGAGACTCTTTGCACCTGAAGAGTAATTATAGACATTCTCTGCACAGTCAAAGAGCTTTGTGACGCTTCCTAGAGCGATAATGAGGGTATCATACTGCACCTCTTCATGCTCAAGATGTACTGTTTTATTTTGAGAGTCAATAGAGACAATTCTTCGATGTTTAAAGGTAACATTGTCATAATTGGCACAAAGGGCAGGTAGACTCACGATGGTGTCATCAAAAGGTGTGTTAGAGGCAATGAGCTCATACCCTTCTGTTTGTAAGAAATGGTAGGGGTGTTGGTCAATAAGGGTGACAGTGAGTGTAGGACAACAACTGAGTTCTCGCATGGCAGTTATGCCAGCATAAGCACCACCCAAAATGACAACATGATGCGGAATAACAGGATGAGACATACTTCCACCTCCAATAATTTTGTCATTGAATCATTATAAAGTCTATCTGTGTAAGGTCTGTGTAGGGTGTCTTTACCTAGACAGCTTAGGCTGAAGTGCTATAAGTGAGTTCATTCACCCATTGATGTAGCGCAAACATTGCTTCGTAGACTTTAAAGTTACGGTCAATGATCTTGGAAGAGTGAAAGGTTTTGTCTGGTTTAAAGGTTTTAAAGGCAAACATCGCACCATAGAGGTAAAGGTAGGCATAGTTGTCTTCTTTGTCTAGACCCAAAGGGTAACGTTTGAACTGAGGTTCTGGTACTGTGTAACCTTTGGCTTTGAGGTTTTCTAAAATCTCATGTAGCTGCGCACGTATAAGATCATTTTTGATGTAGGCTCTGTAGGCAGCAAGTAGCGGTGCTTTAAAGTTGCGTATGCCCGTAGCCACAAACACTTCAAATGGGTCATAATGCATGTAAAATGAAGCAGACTGCATACGGTGCATA
>CAUZVG010000115.1:0-5044 GCA_963583215.1 Campylobacterales bacterium
CCAGTCATAGGTAATGAGTGTGGCACAACGGGTCGTGTCTAGCTTGTACCAAGCAAAACGTTCTGCTGCTTGTGCACCTGTGGCATGGTGGTCAAGAAGTTGTAGTTTTGCCCCAATACGCACGGCTTCTTTTTCTATCCAATTGCCTTCTTTGGTGGTGAGGTTAAGGTCCGTAATAAGGATAAGACGTTCAATTTTATCTGCAGATATAAAAGCATCTTGTTCTATCTGTTTGACAATTTCACCTAGACGTGCAGAGACTTCTGGACCATAGTTGGCATTGTAACAAACGATCTTGTCAAAACATTGTTGAGAGAGGTACTGACAGCCATAGCCGTCAAGGTCGATATGAGATAAATGATAAACGTGTTGTTGCATAAAAAAGCCTTCGTAAGAGTAAATAGTAAGTATATTATAGCGTAGGGTCGATTTGACCAAGGGAAATACCTTGAGGTGAATCAACCAAAATTAGAGGGATTAGAGGAGGTCTGTTTTGGGTTAAAGAATGTCACTTAACATCAGACCATCAAGGAAGGTGTCAATTTTTTTCTGGAAATTGGTTAAAAAAGGTGAAATAGCACAAGTACCTATGCTCCCGTTTGGACAAGAAGCAGCGTAGTGTGTACAGTCAAAGACAACAGGAGATTTACCTTCTGCAGCAAAGATGATTTCGTTTACTGTAATCTCTGTAATAGGTTTTGCCAGTAAAAAGCCACCATGCACACCTTTACGTGAAATCAAAATACCCTGTTTTGCTAAACTTTGTAAAATTTTAGCAAGAAAACTTCTTGGGATGTAAAGTTCTGTAGCCAGTTGTTCTGCACCTATGGGGTTATCTGATTTTCGTAATACATCTAAAGAGAGTAAGGCATATTCACTTGCACGGGTTAATAACATTTATAGACAGACCTTAAATTTTAATTAGGACTATTATACTCTTATTTAAATTAAAAGGGCTTGATAATGCTGCGCTTACCTTAAGTTTCATTAGAGATATTTCCTAAGTATTGAAGCCTTTGATTGTGTTACAATTTAGGCCTAAACATCCCCTAGAAGACTATAAATGGAGCAATATGTTCATTTTCTACAAAAATTTAAATGGCTTATAGCCTTTGCCGTTATTTTTATGGATATCTCTTATAGTTTTTAATCTAACACACTAGGAGTGAGAACCTAAGCCCTTGATAAGCTTAATATACTATAATTGCGAACTCATTTTGAGAATTTAATACCAATCAGGAGGTCATTATGGCTTTAGATCAGGCAAATAAAGCAACAATTATTGCTAAGTACGCAAGAGGCGAAAACGATACAGGTTCAACAGAAGTACAGGTAGCTCTTTTAACAGCAAGAATTACTTACCTTACAGAACACCTTAAAACAAACAAAAAAGACCACTCTTCAAGACTTGGACTACTTAAACTAGTAGGTCAAAGAAGAAGACTTATGAGATACTTGAAAAAAGTTGATCTTGCAAGATGGAACACAATTAAAACAGACATGGGAATTAGACACTAATTTCTACTGCTTGTCCTTGACTTTTAAATATCTTAGAAAGATGTTTAAGAGTCACCTTTCCTCTTTTTTACTCCCCCTTAAGAAATTTACAAACAAAAAATATATTTTATCTTAGCTAGAAAATTGACCTTTAGTTTATTTTCATACACTTTATATTTACCATCTATTCACTTTTTTATATTATGATATTATCCATGAATTGCTTGCTATATGGGATTCTTTGAGCGTTTATATAACCTTTAGTCAATATGACTCATGTATGACTTGACAAAGAGGCACTCAATGTTGTATACTTCTCTTAAGCATTCATAGATGTATGCAAAAATTTGAACATAGGAGGTCTCGTTATGAGTCAAGAAGAAGAAAACCTTGAAGTCTCTGAGACTGAAGCAGTTGAAACAGTAGAAGAAGAGACAGAAACAGTTGATCCTTTGGAAGTTGCACTCGCTGAAGCTGCAGACTATAAAGACAAGTATTTAAGAGCACATGCAGACTTTGAAAATTCTAAACGTCGTTTAGAAAAAGATAAGAACAATGCAGTTTCTTATGCAAATGAGAGTTTTGCTAAAGATATTTTGGCAGTGATGGACTCATTTGAAAATGCTTTGACATCCATTGACGGTGTAGATGAAGAGAATACTTCAGAAGTGTTAGAGAAAATGAAAGAGGGTGTCACCCTTACCTATGAACAACTCAAAAAGATATTGGCAAAAAACAATATTACAGAAGTAGATTGTTCAGGTGAGTTTGACCCTGAAGTACACCAAGCCATTATGCAAGTTGAAAGTGACGCGCATGAAGTAGGGGCTGTGGTACAAGTGATGCAAAAAGGGTATATGATCAAAGATCGTATCTTAAGACCAGCAATGGTTTCAACCTGTAAATAACAAAATAAAAATTTAATTTTTAAAGGACAATAATATGGCAAAAGTATTAGGAATAGATTTAGGAACAACAAACTCTGCAATGGCAGTGTTTGAAAATGGCGAAGCAAAAATTATTGCAAACAAAGAGGGTAAAAATACAACACCTTCTATTGTTGCATTTACTGACAAAGGTGAAATCCTTGTGGGTGAGTCTGCAAAAAGACAAGCGATCACAAACCCAGAGAAGACCATTTACTCTATTAAGAGAATTATGGGTCTTATGATGAGTGAAGATAAAGCGAAAGAGGCACAGTCGAAACTTCCTTACCACATTATAGACCGTTCAGGTGCATGTGCGATTGAAGTAGCGGGTAAAACATATACACCTCAAGAGATTTCTGCAAAAGTACTCATGAAAATGAAAGAAGATGCAGAAGCTTACCTTGGTGAAACTATCACTGATGCAGTTGTAACTGTACCTGCGTACTTTAATGATGCACAAAGAACGGCAACAAAAGAAGCAGGGACTATCGCAGGACTTAATGTACTTAGAATTATCAATGAACCAACATCTGCGGCACTTGCTTACGGTCTTGACAAAAAAGAATCAGAGCAAATTGTTGTTTACGATTTAGGTGGGGGTACATTTGATGTTACTGCACTAGAAACTGGTGATGGTGTCGTTGAAGTTATGGCTACAGGTGGGGACGCATTCCTTGGTGGTGATGACTTCGATAACAAAATTATTGATTTTGTAGCTGCTGAGTTTAAATCAGACACAGGTATTGATATTAAAGCAGATGTTATGGCACTTCAACGTGTTAAAGATGCAGCTGAGACAGCCAAAAAAGAGCTTTCATCAGCAACTGAAACTGAAATTAACCTTCCGTTTATTACAGCAGATGCTTCGGGGCCAAAACACCTTATTGTAAAAATTACAAGAGCAAAATTTGAGTCTCTTATTGGGAAACTTGTTTCTTCTACTATTAAGACAGTACAAGGTGTATTGAAAGATGCAGGACTTAGTACTTCAGACATTAATGAAATTGTAATGGTTGGTGGGTCTACGCGTATTCCATTGGTTCAAGAAGAGATGAAAAAATTCTTCGGTAAAGAGTTAAACAAATCTGTGAACCCAGATGAAGTCGTTGCATTAGGTGCTGCGATTCAAGGTGGGGTACTTGCTGGAGATGTGACAGATGTACTGTTACTTGATGTTACACCACTTTCTCTTGGTATTGAAACTTTAGGTGGAGTTACCACTAAAGTTATTGAAAAAGGTACAACGATTCCTGCAAAGAAATCACAAGTATTCTCAACAGCTGAAGACAACCAACCAGCAGTGAGCATTCATGTACTTCAAGGTGAAAGAGAGTTCTCAAAAGACAACAAGTCTTTAGGAATGTTTGAACTTAGAGATGTGCCAGCTGCACCACGTGGTGTACCACAGATTGAAGTAACGTTTGACATTGATGCCAATGGTATCTTAACCGTATCTGCATCTGACAAAGGGACTGGTAAATCGCAAGAGATTAAAATCACCGGTTCGAGCGGGCTTTCTGATGAAGAAGTAGAAAAAATGGTTCAAGATGCTGAAGCACACAAAGCTGAAGATGAGAAAAGAAAAGAAATCGTTGAGCTTAAAAACCAAGCTGATGCACTTATTCACCAGACTAAAAAATCTTTAGAAGATGTTGGTGAAAACTTTGATGCGACAGAAAAAGAAGGTATCGAAGCTGCGATTAAAGACTTAGAAGAGACACTTAAAGATGACGCTGCTACAAAAGAGCAGATAGAAGAGAAAGTAAAAGTCTTAACTGAAAAGTCACACAAACTTGCTGAAGCAATGTATGCTAAAGACAAAGATGGGGCAAACCCAGAAGAGAAGAAAGCCGACGATGATGATGTCATCGACGCAGAAGTAGAGTAAAACTCTAATCAAATAAAGCGAGCTTTATGGGCCCTCTACCGAAGAGTGGTCAATGTGAGCGAAGCGAACTAAAAAGCCTGCCTTCCTTTATGGAAGTCGGGCTTTTTTTATGCCATTATTTCTGTGATTTTAAAAGTCAAATGGCTGTTGTGCCATTAACCACATATATGTACCTTCCTCTCCATATGCAACATCCAGTCGTATGGGTAATTCTCCTACCATTGCACGTAGGCTGACACCTACATCATACTTCATATCATTTAAAAGTTCAAGATTATATTGATCATGTACTCTTCCTGCCTCCGCAAATGCAACAAGCTGTAACCACTCCACTTTAACCGAATCAGGTATAAAAGAGTTGTTCTTTAGGGGATTGTAGTCAATGATAGCCCTATACTCTGCTGCAGCGTAAAATGCTGCTTTATCCGAAAATCGGTTCATATCATAGCCTCTCATTCTATTGAATCCACCGAGTCGAGCGCCTTCCCACATTGGAGGACGATGGGCATCAAAACCAGGAGAGAGCTCGTTATTATTATCCCAAGAGAAAGAGTAACCTGTCCACATACTTAGTGCAAGTACATTTTGTTGAGTAAAAGAGAATGTATCAAGATTAAAGTAGTGGTTGTATTTAAACTCTAGAAAGTCCCAACTTTGCAGTGAGTCTCCTTTTCCAAAATCTTTTGAGTATTGGACTTGAAACTGATATCCCCTAGATGGGTTGATATGG
>CAUZVG010000116.1:0-5000 GCA_963583215.1 Campylobacterales bacterium
ATTAGATACTGTGTTAGCACAGGTATCGCGTAATACTGGTATGCTTGAAGGCACTATCAACACTCTCAATACAAGCAATACAACTTCCCTACAGCTAGATGCCGTAACCAATGAAATATTGGCTTCATCAGAAATAGAGGGAGAAATACTCAATAGAGATAGTGTACGCTCATCTGTACGAAAAAAACTTGATGAGACTTTTGATTATAGTAATGACCGTTCTACGCATCATACTGATGGTTTAGTAGATGTACTCATTGATAGTAGTTTTAATCATGAACCACTTACAGAAGAAAGGCTACATGGATGGCACAATGCTTTATTTCCAAGTGGCTATAGTGGTATGAGCAAAATAAATGTAGCAGCATATAGAACAGAAGAAATGTCTGTAGTCTCTGGTCTAGGGATGAAAGAAAAAACACACTATATAGCGCCGCCCCATGACAGCATTACAGATGAAATGCATACATTGCTTGATTATATAAATCATTCCAAGGATAACCCTTACGTTAAAAGTGCTATAGCCCATTTATGGTTTGTAATCATCCACCCTTACGATGATGGCAACGGTAGAATAACAAGAGCCATAGCGAACTATGTACTCTCAAAAGGGTTAGGACTAAACCATAAATACTTTTCTATATCTTCTGCTGTTATTAAAGACAAAAAAAACTATTATGCGGCTTTAGAAAAAACAAATAAAATTATGAATAATAAAAACTTTGATTTTACAGCTTGGATATTATGGCATACAAGTATGATAAATTCTGCCATTAACATTTCACTTGAAAACATCCAAACCGTTGTCAATAAAACAAAGTTTTGGGATAGAGCTAGAAATCTAAACCTCAATGAAAAACAAACCAAGGTTCTCAATAAATTACTAGATACAGGTACAGGTAATTTTGAGGGTGGATTAACCAATAAGAAATATAGAGGTATTACAGGCACTACACAAGTTACCGCATCGCGTCACATAAAAGAACTCGTAGACAAAGGTTTATTACGTGAGATAGAAGGACATGGTGGTAGAAGTACTTGTTATGATATAGTATGGGAAGTATAAATGAGGTTTTGCTTACCACTAGGTTGGCAATCGTAAAATAATAAAAGCTTAAAAAGTCTCTTAAAGTTCGTTATAGTCGTTGTTTTTGAGGATTATATAAAAGTAGATGGTGCGGATGAGAGGACTCGAACCTCCACGCCGTAAAGCACCAGATCCTAAGTCTGGCGTGTATACCAATTTCACCACATCCGCATGTGATTGTTTTACAAAACAATGAAAAATAAACTGTTACTAAAAACAGTAAGTGGTACACCCATTAGGATTCGAACCTAAGACCCTCGCCTTAGAAGGGCGATGCTCTATCCAGCTGAGCTATGGGTGCACAATAGTATAAATAACATATCAGATACATTAATGGTACGCCTGAGAGGACTCGAACCTCTAACCCTCAGATCCGAAGTCTGATGCTCTATCCAATTGAGCCACAAGCGCTTCATCATTTTGGGTGGTTACCCTATATTAATTATCAATGGGGTGGGCGACGGGACTCGAACCCGCGACAACCAGTACCACAAACTGGCGCTCTACCAACTGAACTACGCCCACCATGATTAATATGATTACTTATTATGAAAATTTAAAAAACTAAATGGTCGGAGTGAAAGGACTCGAACCTTCGACCCCCTGGTCCCAAACCAGGTGCGCTACCAGACTGCGCTACACTCCGTTTTCCTTAATTAACAGATAGACTCATCTGAAATAGGAACGCAATTATAGTCAAAAGGTTTCTATTTGTCAATAGATAAATGAAAAAAGATGAAAAAAGTGTTTTTATCTCTACTTTAGAGCTATTTTAACTATGAGTATGTATAATCATATTAGATAATAAACAAGGTTAGCGTATGAATAGTATATTTGAACAAATTAACAGTGTCTTGGGCTCAGTATTTTTCTTTGACATCTTTTTTGGCACGACAAGTAGTCCCATGCCTTTTATAGTTGCATGGCTTATTGTGGGTGGTATCTTTTTAACCTTTCGCTTTGGCTTCATAAATGTACGTATGTTTGTGCACTCTTACAAAATCATCACGGGTCAATACAAAACAGCGGATGATGTAGGGGAGATTACGCCTTTTCAATCGCTTACCACTGCTCTTTCAGCTACGGTTGGACTTGGAAACATCGCTGGGGTGGCCATTGCCATTGCCATTGGGGGACCTGGGGCTACGTTTTGGATGATCTTGGCAGGTTTCTTTGGGATGACCTTGAAGTTTACCGAAGTCACATTGGCACAAATTTACCGTGAAAAAAGACCTGATGGACGCATTATGGGTGGGGCAATGCAGTACCTTTCAAAAGGTTTGGCCGCTAAAGGGCATGGTAAATTAGGAAGGGTACTTGCTATTATTTTTTCCATCTTGGCCATTGGGGGTTCTTTGGGTGCGGGGAATGCCTTTCAAACTTCTCAAGCTTTAGGAGCAGTTTCGCTAAACATCCCTTTCTTTGCAGAGTATCCTGTTGTCTTTGGTTTGATTTTTGCGGCAGTGGTTGGTTTTGTGATTATTGGGGGGATTAAACGGATTGCCAGTACGGCAGAGAAGATTGTGCCTGCGATGGTACTTGTTTATTTACTTGCGGCCCTTTGGATACTCATAGTCAATGCTTCTGCTGTGCCAGATGCACTCTCTCTCATTTTCCATGAAGCTTTTGCGCCTACCGCAGCCGCAGGTGGTCTTGTAGGTGTGCTTGTACAAGGCTTTAAACGTGCGGCATTCTCTTCTGAAGCGGGTATTGGGTCTGCGGCTATTGTCCACTCTACGGCTGCAGTGAAGTACCCTGTACGTCAAGGTATGGTGGCACTGTATGAACCGTTTATCGATACGATTGTCATTTGTACCATGACAGCTCTTGTCATTGTCACCACGGGGGTGTATGCCATAGATGGTGAATTTGCAAACCTTGTTGCAGACAGACAAGGTGCTGCCCTCACTGCTGCTGCTTTTGGTACCGTCATCTCTTGGTTCCCTGTGATCCTCTCTTTTTCCATTGTTCTTTTTGCATTTTCAACGATGATCTCTTGGTCTTATTATGGGGAACGTTCTTGGACCTACCTTTTTGGGGAAAAGTACACGCTTTTGTATAAGCTGATGTTTGTATCATTTACAGTCGTTGCTTCAGTGACTTCTGCTTCTGCCCTACTCGACTTTTCAGACTTGCTCATCTTGTCTATGGCCTTGCCTAACCTTATAGGTTTGTATATTTTACAAGGGGATGTCAAAGAGAACTTAACACTGTATTTGGAAAAGTGGAAATCTGGAGAGTTAGACAGAGAGTGTATACAGAGTGGGGTTTGTGAAACACCCGAGTAGGGTCGATTTATCGACCATTTACGGGAATATCATTATGTTGTGGTCGGTAAACCGACCCTACATTACATTATTGTGATGAGAAAAAATGGAAGAGATGGATTAAACCATCTCTACGCCTTTTTCACCTTTTTCTAAGTGACCAATGACATAACCATCGGTATTGGCAAGTACAGTATCTAGATTTTCAGCTTCGACTACCCATACCATTCCTACACCCATGTTAAAGGCTCTAAACATTTCATCTTCAGCCACATACTGTCCCATGAATTCGAAGATAGGTAAAATACGAATGTCATCTTTCTTTACAATCGCTCTTATACCCTCTGGAAGGACACGTGGAAGGTTTTCTACGATTCCCCCACCAGTAATGTGGGCTAAGGCTGTTACATGCTCTTTATTGGCTTTATACTCTTTCACATAAATACGTGTAGGCTCTAAGAGAGTATCGACCAAAGGTTTACCTTCAAACTCTGTATTTAAATCCATACCTAGTTTGTCAAAAAAGAGTTTTCTTACAAGAGAATAACCATTTGAGTGCACACCAGAACTTGGCATAGCAATGAGGATTTGACCTGCTTTTACGTTAGCAACCATGTCCATTTCTGAACGTTCAGCGATCCCTACTGCAAAACCAGCCAAGTCAAAGTCATCATCAGAGTACATACCAGGCATTTCAGCAGTTTCACCACCTACCAAAGCACACTCGCTCCGTCGACAACCCTCAGCAATACCTGCGACTACATCTTTTGCATTTTCTGGTAAAAGTTTACCTGTTGCGTAGTAGTCAAGGAAAAACATCGGTGTTCCATTGTTACAAATGAGATCGTTGACACACATTGCCACAAGGTCAATACCCACTGTGTTCAGTCTACCACTTTCAATGGCAATACGAAGTTTCGTTCCTACACCATCTGTTGCAGAGAGAATGACTGGCTCTTTGTAGCCTGTTGGGAGCGCATAAGCACCTGCAAAAGAACCAATGCCACCAATGACATTTTTATCAAAAGTTGATTTGACATCTGCTTTAATCGCTTCTACAAACTTATTACCTGCATCGATGTCAACACCGGCATCTTTATATGAAATATCTGACATTAGTTTGTCTCCTTAGGGGAAGTTTCATTTTCACATGATGGAAAGATTTTTTTAAGAACAATAATCCCTGGGCACCAACCCGTAAAGCCGGCAATGACCAATGTAACCATCATACCAAACTGTAAAAGAAAGGCTATTTGGAGCATACCTGCTTCACCAGACATACCAGAAGCAGCAAAACCCATAACAATACCAAGTATACTTGCTTGGATAAGACGTTGTATCTTTTCAGCACACATTTAAAAATCCTTCGTGAAAATTTACGCGTATTATAGCCAAAACTAGCTGTTAAGAATTAAGTTTGCGACCTAAGACCTGCATTACGGAACACATTTGGGCAAAGCCCAAGCTGTGTCTCTTCAGCAGAGGGCTCATACAACTAGTCGTATTAAGAATTAAGTTTTCGACCTAAGACCTTTTCTACTGCAGCTACTTTATTACCTAGTCTTCCTACGGGGCCTTTACGCCAATCTATTTTTATAGAACTATAGACACGACCACAGTCTTTTTGCAACTCTTCATAGGCTTTG
>CAUZVG010000117.1:0-4966 GCA_963583215.1 Campylobacterales bacterium
AAGTACTGTGTCTCTTTTTTCAGTACAGGAACTAAACGCTGTCTCTCCAGCCATTTTAAAAGTGCTTTTTGGGAAAAGACTTTTAAAGAAGGTACTATAAAATCTTCATCACCCAAATAATACTGCGTACCCATATTGGCATTGGTAATGTTACACTTTCCACCACCTGAAATACTAATTTTGGCACCAAGTTTGGCATTGCTCTCTAGTATGACACAGCTTTGTTTCGGAAGCAAAGAAGCCAGCATCAAAGCACTGGCACCCCCACCTATAATAATGATTGGACTATTCATAAAGGTATTATAGCTTATGGTGCACATAAATTACACAAGGTTTTATATAAACTAGAACAAAAAAGGTTTTAGACTATGCCAAATAAACCCAACCTTATACTTCTTTCTCTCTTGCTCAGTACACAGATGTATGCGGCAGAGAGGTATGACACAAAAGCATTTCGCACCATCACAAAACTTTGTACATCTTGTCATGGAACACCCTTTTATCAAGCCAAACAAGCAGATGATGATGACTGGGAATATTACTTTGAAAATAAAGGTAAACTGGAGAAAATACATCAGGGAAATGCTAAAGGCATGAGTGCCGTCAGCGGGCCACTTTTTAAGAAAAATAAAAAGCGTATCTTAAAACTTTTTATTGAAAACTCCAAATACTCTGGTGCTGTCAACGGTTGTGATGCAAACTTTTGTGGTACAAACCATTGAACCCTCTGATTAAAAGACCTTTCTCTTACAGTCAATTCTAATCGTGCTTTTGTAAAGAAAGGTATTATCATCTCACCTCTGACACATGGCTCTTATGCTAAAAACTTTGTATCAGCCAAACGAGTCACAAAACAATCGTAAAAAATCATATTATCTAACAGGCAAGCACAAGGCATAGCCTCTACAATCTTTGTAACTTCTTCAATCCCTCTTTTACCAAAGAAGAAGTATCTCCAGAAGCACCAGTGAGTGCTTTGTGAATGGCATCTTTCTTAAATCCTAAACTCTCTAAAGCCATCACTGCTTCACCAAAAGCACCAGACCCAGCACTATCGTCATTACCATCGACAATAAAGTCTGCCAATTCCACTAAAATGCGGCTTGCTGCTTTGGGCCCAATGCCTGGCACACGTTTTAACATAGAGACATCTTTTGAAGCCACAACTTTAGCAAAGGTAGAAGGTGTAAAGGTAGAACAAATGGCCAAACCTACTTTAGGACCTACACCATTTATTTTTAAGACCGTGTCAAACATCTTCTTTTCATTTAAGTCCATAAAACCAAAAAGTAAATTGACATCTTCACGTATGACTTGTGTCACAAAAAGTTTAACCTTAGTTTCGTTTATGTCATTAGAAGTGTTAATAGACACATGCACTTCATGCACAAGTCCATTCACGTTCAAATGTACAAACGTGGGGTCTTTTCTCTCTAATGTTCCTTCTATGCCTACTATCATCTGTGCTCCTTGATTTTCTAAGTACAGTATATCAAGTCTTTAAAGATTTATTTCAAAATATGTCATATTGTCATATTTTATAAGTTTAGGGCGTTAATTTTAGGGGGAGGGAAGTAAAAACTAAAAAGTGGCTAAACAAGGGAACATATACAAAAAAGGGAAAGTAAGATATGAAGAAAGCCACTTTTAAAAAGTTTCGCATGTCAAGACCAAACAAGGAAGTTACAATTTCGGACAAGAAATAAAACAAAATCCTAACATACTCGAAAGAGTATCTCTCTTTCTTAATTCAATTATAATACATCAAGATGTACACAGAGTATCAATAAGTTAATGAGAAGATAACCTCTAGTTTATAAATAACATACAGGTACGAATCTCATCATAAGACATCGCACCATCTAGCCCTTCAAAGATGGGTTTTAAACGTAATTTTCCATCTTCAGTAAAGTTTTCTTTATTTTTTTTACTTTGTAATTTAAGGACAATATCTTCCAAATTATGGAAGTTTTCAACTTTAGGTTTATACTTTGTCAAGTCAATGTCGGCATTTTCTTCTTTAAGTAGGTGCAAGTGATTCACAACTGTACCTTTACTAAGCCCTCTATTTTTTGCCAATTTTAAAAGGGTGTCAGACTTTGCTATAAGATGTTTGGTTTTAACGTGTGAAGCTGTAACGTATGCTGAGTGTGAAGGTTTACCTTCTTTAATGTTTTGTATCTCTTCTTCTATCTTCTCTTTCGCAACAACTCCACCTAAAGCAGAGATGTGTTTTTCAAAGTTTGAGTCTAAAAGATCTTTCGCAATACTTTCTATCTCTTTAATTGATTTGTTTGAAGCTTCTTTAATACGCCCATCCACATGTAAGATCAGTGGATCCACTCTTAAAGCCATATTATTAAGTCCCATCAAACGTAAACCTTCTATGTTACGTAAGCGTGAAAGTGCCACATACCCCTGCCCTGTCTCAAATGTTTTAGAGAGGTCAATCTCCGCAGCATCAAGTGTCATTCCCTGAGACTTATGCACAGTAATCGCCCAAGCCAAACGTAGAGGCACTTGAGAGACAGTGGCAAGTACTTTTCCAGAATCATTTTCTATAGACCAATCTTCCAATTCAAGTTTTATCTTTTTACCTGTTGTGGTTCTGACTATAGGCATGTTGTCTATAGGGCTAAAACTCTCTACTCTCCCCGTAGTACCATTGACATATCCTTCTTCAGTGTTGTTTTTTATAAAAAGAACCCATGCGCCTTTTTTGAGTACCACTTCTTCTAAAAGTAGACCAGACTTAAAGATTTTCTCTATGTTTTTTTCACTTCCTTTAGACTCATACACATAACGTTTCTCAGGTCCTGAAAGTTTTCCCAACTCTTCTAAGTTTATACGGTCTACATCCATGTTGTGTGTATAAAGTTTTGTAGCAGTCACACGCTCATCTAAAACTTTTTCCATGCGAGAATCAAGTATTTGTTGTGAAGACTCAGAGACTTCACCCGCACGTATGTCATCAAGTACTTGTATGAGTCTGTCATCATCTTGTCTAAACTTCTCTTGCAAATAACACGTCTGCAAGCCCAAAGCTTTCCAAGCAGGAGACTGCCAAGCAAAACGTTTCTCTTTGGGCTCACGTGAGACAGGAGGTAACTGAAAAAAGTCACCCGATATCACCACTTGCACACCACCAAATGGAGCATCCGTCCCTTTAAAGCCACGCAATATAAGGTCCATTGCCCCAAACATCTCTGGAGAGATCATAGAAACTTCATCGATGATGAGTACTTTGAGTTTAGAAAAACGTGTTTTTAAGTACTTTTTATCCAACAAAAAATCCACATATCCTTCATCAATGTTTTCACGTATACCCAAAGAAAAGAAAGAGTGAATCGTCTGTCCACCCAAGTGAGAAGCGGCAATACCCGTAGGTGCCACAACAGTAGGGTAAACTCTACGCTCATTTAAGTACTGAGTATAGAGGTTCAAGAGATAAGTCTTCCCTGTCCCCGCAGAACCCGTTATAAAGACATTTTTGCCTGATTTGAGTATGTTTAGTGCTGTTTGTTGTTTCATAATCGTATTATAACCACTTCGTGGTGTACCTTTTTTAAAATTTAACTCTTACATCAATATGAAGAAATGTGTTCATTTGAGAAAACCCATGACTTTTTCATCTGCAATGTCAAATGTAGTAATCAGTTCGTCAAGCGCTTTATATAACTCTGGCAAATCCCTATCTAAGATAACTTGCTCCTAGAGGTTAGAGGAGTAGTGTAATAGAAAAAATGTGTGAAGATTAAAAGTATGTCAAATTGACATACTTTTTCATACACAGTGAAGAAAACCTCGAAACCATCTACATCAGTTTTTAGCCTTGTCTAAACCCTATACTATACTTAAACACTAAAAGACAAAGGCACTCAACATGAAAAAGCGCTTGACGAACTGATTACTACATTTGAAGCTTCTACTAGACTTGATGCTTTTTTCAGTTCTTCTAATTGTCCACTATCTACTGTTGATTCCAAGAATGCTTTTATAGTTTCAGTGTCCCCTAGTAGTTTTGTGTTATCCATGCGTTATTTAAACATTCAATTGTACCATATGGGCTTTAAGTGGGTTTTGTTCTATATAGAGTATGAGTGTATAGAGGTAAGCTTCATCTGTCACATACCATGATTTAAATCTTCCTTGCCACAGGTGTCCTACTCTTTTATATTTCTTATTAAAGTAGATGGCATAGTTACTATTTATTTGTCTCATAAATTTAGAGAGGTTTTCATCTTCTATTTCTATGAGTAGATGATAGTGGTTAGACATAAGGCAATAGTTATGTATAGTGATATCATAGCTTGTAGCTTGGAAACAAAGTAGTTCTATAAAGTACTCATAATCCTCTTCTTCTTTAAAACCACTCTTTGTTCTACACCTCTATTGATAATATGGTAAAAGCCTGGTATTTCTATCCGTGGTTTTCTTGGCATGGGATTCCTTTGAGTGATGCTTTACATTGAGAGTATATTGTAGTATCAATTAGATTAGCATTGACATCACCTGCCCCCCTATGTTTAAAAAAACTCAACATCATCTGCACTGGCTGATCAAATATGATAAAATATAACGTAGACAAATTGGTAAAGGACCAAATATGCAGACCAGTAACCGTGATATAGCAGAGAAATTTATCAAACTTGCTGATCTGCTTGAACTTGAAGATGAAAATCCTTTCAGGATCCGTGCCTATCGTAATGCTGCCCGTATCATACGTTCCTATCCCAAAAACTTTCATAAGATGGTTGAAGCAGGTGAGGACCTGACACAGATCCACAGCATCGGTGATACACTTGCCAAAAAGATCAGAGAAATCGTCCAAACAGGAAAGATATCACTCCTGAAACGGCTCGAAAAAGAGATACCGCACGATCTTGAGATCATGCTGAAGATTCCAAGTCTGGGTCCAAAAAGGGTCAGAAGACTGCATGAAATACTACATATCAATACCCTGCAA
>CAUZVG010000118.1:0-4922 GCA_963583215.1 Campylobacterales bacterium
CGATGAAAACATCAGCTATGCCATTGCACTGCGCAATGGAGTTATTGCTATCACAGCGCAGCCTAATAAAGGCCCGTATCTCAAACTGACCAAAGGCGATTGGAGCAAGTTAGTCCTTGGCGAGAAGAGCTTCGCAGGGTTGCATGAATCGCTGAAAGCATTTGATATAGCGATTGGTCGTTAATGAAAACCAAAAGGATATGACTATGAAAAGGTGGAAGATTTCGCAGCCGAAAATCCTGCAACCGGGGAAGTAAGCATAAGATCTTACGCTCCATTCACTAGGCTCAGCCAGCTAACCAGCGCTTGCAGCGGACGGCGCTAACGCACACCCGCTGAACCGAACATTATACCTAAGCTCAAACCAAAAAAAGGATAAAACATATGACAACAAATCATCAGCTTCTCTCACCAACACGAATCAAATTCCTTAAAGCACAAGGTTATTGCAATCTTTCGGATAACGAAATATCTGAACTCGCTTTCGGCAATAGATTTGCATATATTATTTGCGGGTCGATTGTGGCAGTTGCGGTTGCAAGTGCACATGTTCCAACTCTTATTGCAATGACGGTGGTTGCATTTGGGGGAATTATACTTCCTTATCATCCTTTTGATTACATCTATAACCATTTATTACGTGGCATGTTAAATAAACCCGAATTGCCCCCACGCTCTAAACAACTCAAATTTGCTTGTGTAATAGCCACCTTGTGGCTAATTGCGACCACATATTTATTTTATTCAGGCCTTACTATTGCAGGGTATGTACTTGGAGGCTTATTGGTTGCTGTAGCATTTATTGTAAGCGCCACTGATTTCTGCATTCCATCTATGATTTATAATTTTATTTTTAGAGTTAAAACATAGAGTCAGCTTTGAGATGGTACGCCCCATTCAGCATATAACTAAATACAGCTATAATAAATCACTAAACTTGACCGGCACAAAAAACGCGCCGCCAAGTTAGCTCAACCGTTAGCGACACTTAACCTCTTCACAGTGAGTACAAACAGTCGCATGTGCAAATCGAACTAATCACAAAAACTGGAGGAATGCTTTGGCATCACAGACAAGTAATCAACAGACTGCTCAAACAGTGACTCCCTCTCAGTGGATTCGTATAATTCTGTTCTATCTCCTCATCCCCTTTGTGCTCTTGGTGTCCGGAGGGAATCTCGTATGGTGGCCCGCGTGGGTCTACTCCTTTTTGATCGTTATAGCCGGTATCGGGGGGCGTATTTGGGCGGAACAGCGGCATCCAGGACTATTGGCCGAACGACAAAACATCGAGAAGCTCCAAGGTGCAAAAGCATGGGACAAATTACTTGCGCCGTTGATGGCGCTGAGTGTGAGTTTTCCACTGGTCATTGTGGCCGGGCTGGATCATCGCTTTGGCTGGTCACCCGTATTTCCACTGTGGCTCATCGTGCTCGGCTTTCTCTTGATCTCGCTCGGATATGCTTTTGCTACGTGGGCATTGATTGAAAACCGATTTTTCTCCAGCGTGGTGCGTATTCAGGTGGATCGAGGACATGTGGTGTGTGATAGTGGCCCCTATCGGATAGTGCGACATCCGGGCTATGCTGGAAATATTTTGGCATTGCTGGGTATTGTTCTGGCTTTAAGCTCGATGTGGACACTAATTCCGGCGACGGTGGCCCTAATCATCACGGTGATTAGAACGGTACTGGAAGATCGCACGCTTCAGGAAGAATTACCGGGGTATCAGGATTATACGCAGCGTGTACGCTATCGTTTGATACCGTGGGTCTACTGAGGTGGCCGGAAGTGGAGCAGCGCATCACAGTAAACACATGGATACTCGCTAACAACCCAAAGGAGACCAATCAAAAACCCGCGGGCGGCTTTTTGATTGCTCATTTTAAACGTTATGTGACAGCAGGAGATGAACAATTAAAAAAATTATATTAGCCTTAGCTATTGTATTAATAGTTCTAACAATAGTATCTTTTGCTGTACAAGGTACACCATGATTTGGTATAATGTTTCTACTTGTGGAACCATTGGTATCCCAATGGTGTTAACTTATCCTTTTTCATTCATGATGAAATTGGTTTAGGAACTGGCACTTGAAATTAACACATAATAAGTATTTGGAGAGAAATATGAAATATAAAATATTAGGGATTATTATTTTTATAATAGTAGCAATACAATTCATACCATATGGCCGGGATCACACTAACCCACCTGTCCTTGCAGAACCTGTATGGGACAGTCCAAAAACAAAAGAGTTGTTTGATCGTGCTTGTGCAGATTGTCATAGTAACGAAACAAAATGGCCTTGGTACAGTAACATCGCTCCAATATCTTGGTTAGTTCAATACGATACAGAAGAAGGTCGTGAACATTTTAATACCTCTATGTGGGGTAAACAAAAGAAGAATGATGGAGACGAAGCAAAAGAAGAGCTTGAAGATGGTGAAATGCCTCCTTGGTTCTATATGCTTCCTCATCCTGAGGCTAAATTATCAGAAAGTGAAACAAAAGAGTTAGCTAAAGGACTTTTAGCGACATTTGGTGAAGAAAATGATGATGATTAGTTTTTCGCCTAGGGTCAGGTGAACATTATTAGCAAAGCATCTAAGAAAAGTGTATACTTCCAGCATATTTTACATAAAGGTCCATCATGGAAACCCTCAAGATCGTATGCTCGGAGTGTAACAGCGTTAACACCATCAAAACTGAAGTCGGGAACGAGCCTATACTCTGTTCACAATGTCAAGCAGATCTAGATAATCCATTTCCTGTTGAAGTAAATGATGAGAGTTGTAAAACTCACATTAGTGAGAATGATATAGCCGTGTTAGTAGATTTCTATTCTACCACTTGTGGGCCTTGTATGGCAATGTATGATGACTATGAAGATGCAGCTCTCGCCTTTGGTTTAAGCGTGAGATTCCTCAAGATCAATGCCGACAAACACCAGAAAGTAGCTAAAGAGTATGGGGTGAGTGCACTTCCAACTATTATTGCTTTTAAAAAAGGACAAGAAGTCAACCGCATAAGCAGACAACTTTCCCAAGTCGAGCTTAACTTGTGGGCTGAAAGCCTCATCTAAATACCCTATGATTTTAAAGAAAAGAAGGTAAAAAGATGTCAGAGAATGAAAACCTATACTATATAGAAGATAACAATAATCGAAAACTCTATTATCGTTTCACACCTGCGGCTATTGCTTCGAACTTTATTCCCCTTATTGTTATTTTAGACGATGCAGACAAAGCAGAGGAAAGAAACTTTGAGTACAAGATGTGGAATGTCCTCACACCTATAGATAAGTATGGATCTGAACAGGGAGGTACTGCCTGGTTAGGTGAAAAGGAAAACTTTTATGTTAAAGATCTTTTGCAAGAGCTCATAAGTCAAATCGCTGACGAGCATGAGTGTGAAGAGCATATTTACTTGTATGGAAGTGGTATGGGTGGGTATGGTGCCATTTTGCATGGGATGTTGTGTAAGGCAAATGCCATCTATGCGCATTTGCCTCAAATAAGACTAGAAGAGACAAGCCCCTCAGACAGGGAAGAATATGACTTAACGAACTTTTTAAACACAGAAGACTCTTATCCTATCTTTTACTTGTGTGACGATATTGATCCTGATAAAAGTAATGTAGCAAATGACACGACTTATTTTATGGAAGCCTGTAAAAAACATGACATTAGGGTTCATCTAAACTTTTGTGAAAATTCACAAGGGGATGAAAATACCAGAATAAAAAATGTCTTAGATACCTTTGAACGTATGATATCTGGATAGTCTAAGTCATTAAGTTAGATGCTCATTCTTCTTGACTTCCGTCAATAAGTGATATTCTTCTTCCTACTATAATTCTTCTATTAAAGCGTATAGAAGGATATAAAAATGTTAATGAAGAAGACGGATGTACAACAAGTGTCAAATGCTATGATGAACATGTTACATGAAGAAGAGATAGACATCATCAATGATTTCCACGATGCTGCTTTAGCAAAAGACATAGAGAAAATAGATGAGCTTTTTGCTGTGGTTGAGTTTGATGTAGAAGACCATTTTACAGAAGAAGAAGATATGATGGAAGAGAGTAAGTTTTATGCGATGCAAATGCATAAAAGTGAACATGATACTATGCGTGGAAAATTAAAGAAACTTCGTGAAAACTGGGATAAAAATAAAAATCCTGAAGCAGTCATACGATTCTTAGAAGACGATTTTAAACATTGGATCGTTTTACATATTTCAAGATGGGATTCTGAAACAGCCATGCACCTTGGTGACTCTAACTAAGGACAGATCTTACTAGGCTAATGAATTACTCTAGTAGAAACAACGATTTTTAATAAATTTGTGATACCCTAAGAAAAAACCTAAGGGTACACAAATGACACTTGCTAACCTCACACTACAAACCCCTTACCTTTCATTAGATGAGGAGTTTTACAATTTAACAACAGTAGAACCACTCGATGAGCCCTACCTTGTCAGTTTTAACCCTGATGCGGCGAAACTCATTGGCTTAGATGATAAGAGTGCAGAGACAGATACCTTTGTCTCTTTTCTCAATGGTACCTTTAACCCTAAAGGTGCCTCCTCTTTTGCCATGTGTTACGCAGGACATCAGTTTGGTAACTACAACCCTTGGATGGGTGATGGAAGAGCCCTAAACTTAGGAACAGTGCAAGGTTGGAACTTACAACTTAAAGGAAGTGGAGAAACACTCTACTCTCGTTCTGCAGACGGTAGAGCAGCTTTGCCTTCGTCTATACGCGAGTACCTTATGTCTGAAGCGATGTATCATTTGGGCATACCTACGACACGTGCACTAGGTATTATTGGGTCGAAGACACAAATCATTCGTAAACAAATGGAACATGCTGCTATTGTGATGCGTATGTCCACATCTTGGGTACGTTTTG
>CAUZVG010000119.1:0-4865 GCA_963583215.1 Campylobacterales bacterium
CATCGTTCATCACTTTTTCATAAAGTAATTCGAGTGCTTTTCTTACTATTGTTGTGCTGTCCTTTTCCGGAGAGTGCTTGCATCTCTTTAAATTGATCTACTTGCTCACCAGTAATGGTGAGTGCTAAAGTTAGTGGGGCATTAGCTATAGTGCTTCCTTTTATTTTGAGGTATTCTAGCATAGTAAACTTATTGACTGTTAATCAAACTTTTCATAAACACAAGCAAAACTAAAAGCTTTTTGTACACCTATGCTCTTAGAGGACATCAACTAAAAACGCTGCTTTAACACCTTGCCTTGATAAAAGCAATGTGATTACTGTTGGAGAGGCTACGCATGGTGAAAATGTGGGTATGAGAGGACGAAGTTACGGGGATAACTTCTATTTTCTTGTAAACTTATTTGTACGTAACAATGCCGAAGAGACCACAAATTTTGATGGTATCCCTGCTACTTGTCTTGCGGAAGACGACATCACAAGACGTATGGGGGATGTAGAGGAAAAAATGTTGGCTACAGCTTTGCATTTTATCGATACTGGGTCTTGTCTTTAAACATTATATTATATGAGAACCCTTTTAAGAACTTTGGGGGTATAATACCTTTATGAAAAACCTTAAAAATGCCCTTTTACTAAAACAGCTTTACCAGCTTAAACAGTTGGGTTATCGTTACACTTCTGTGAGTATTTTTACAGAAAAAGAACCCGACTTAACCCTGCCAAATACTTTGGAACTTCTAGAAAAACAAGCAAAAGAGTGTCATCTCTGTATACTTTCTAAAACAAGAGAGAAGGTTGTTTTTGGAGAAGGTTCTTTGTCAGCTAAACTAATGTTTGTAGGAGATGTCCCCTCAAACAGTGATGACAGTACGGGGAAAGTATTTACAGGGCGTGCAGGAGAGACTTTAACTAAAATGATAGAAAATGTTTTGGGACTCAAGCGTTCAGAAGTCTACATAACGAATGTATTAAAATGTAAAGCGCTAAATAACCAAAGCCCCTCGCCCTCTCATGCACACACCTGTCACCCCTACTTACTCAAAGAGATAGACTTACTTAAACCTAAAGTGATTGTTGCTTTGGGACAAATAGCATCTGAGTACCTTACGGGAGATGACTCTGCACTCTCAGACATACGCGGTAGAGTCTATGAAAAAGAGGGTTATGTGGTCATTCCTACTTTTCATCCTACACATCTTTTGAGAAATCCTTCTGCAAAAAAAGATGTTTTTGAAGATTTAAAAAAGGTAAAATCTTTACTATTATAGTTAACTCTAATATAAAAAGAGTAGAATAGTTAATGTATAGTAAAATAAACAATCTTTTTTTTATTGTTTTTTACTCTCTATTGAGTACTTTAACTTTTGCAAACAGCACACTTGTGCTTGAAAACGATCAAACGCGCTATATGGACTTTACACTCTCATACTTTGAAGATACGTCCACCAAAGCTCTTACTTTTTCTGAAGTGACGCAAGAGACATTTAAAGAGACAAATAACGCTTTTTCCTTTGGATACAACAAAAATAACTTCTGGTTTCACATAGAAGTGCTTAATGACTCGCAGAAGCCCAAAAAGATCTTTTTAGAACTCACAGAAATAATACATAAAAATGTTGACCTTTACATTGTTTCCGACTATGACGATGACTTGGTTGAACAAAATGGACTTGCCATTCCTGTGAAGGAGCGTACTGTAAAGGTTTCTAACCCAAGTTTTTCTCTAGAGTTTGCTGCCAATGAAAAAAAAGATATCTACGTCAAACTCTCGTCACTTTACGGAGTATTTGGTTCTTTAGTTTTAAAAACACCCCAAGCCTTTTATTCGGACAATCAATTTAAAGATAATCTCTATATGTTTTACTTTGGAGCCATCCTTATGATAGCCCTTTATAATCTTTTTATCTTTTTATACCTCAGAGAAAAAGTCTATCTATATTATGTCTCTTATGTTTTTATTTTTGCACTTTGGATAGCAAACTACAAAGGAGTATTACTCCCTTATACTTCTATGGCTATCTATGATATTTTTCAAATTGCTATACCCATGTTTTTCACCATGCTTGCCCTCTTTTCCCAAAGTGTTTTAGAAACTAAAAAGTATTTTCCAAGTTTTCATAAAATACTCAATCTATTTATGGTTATATTAATAATCAGTGTAGTATGGATGCTAGTAGACATGCACACAGGGTTTTACGGTATGAATGTCGTGGTGGCTCCATTTTTACCATTTTTACTTTTTGTTGCAGCATGGGCACTTTACAAAAAGCATAAAATTGCGAGAATATATCTTCTAGCATTGTCTGTCTATCTAGTCTCCATGATACTGCTGAGTCAACTCTACCTGGGTGTAGTATCTTATAGCATATTCACTTCTTCTGCACCCATCATTGGATCTTTTTTTGAAATTGTATTATTTTCTCTTCTTTTGGCCTACCGTATCAGCAAGTTGCGTAAAGAAAAAGATCGAAGTCAAGAGAAACTTTTAGCACAAAAAGCAAGTGAGAGTATACGTTTAGCGCAAATGGTGGAAAACAAAACCATTGAACTTGTGAAGCTAAATGACAAACTAAGTATTGAACTAGAGGAGAAAGAAAAGCTCCAACAAACTTTGATGACGGAAGCAAGAACGGATGATCTTACAGGTACGTTAAACAGACGAGCCTTTTTTGATACGTGTATGAAAGAGCTTGAAACTTCAAAACGTTATAAACATGCCCTCACCTTTCTCATAATTGATATTGACTTCTTTAAAGATATTAATGATCAGCATGGACACTTAAATGGCGATATTATACTTATAGATATGGTAAACGTGATTAAAAGAACGATACGTGCTTCAGATGTGTTTGGGCGTATTGGTGGTGAAGAGTTTGCGGTACTCATGCCTGAGACAAACTTAGAAGATGCCACACATTTGGCAGAACGTATTAGATCAAATATTTTTGATAACATGAGCCTTTTGGATGAGAAAAAAGTCTCTATTTCTGTAAGTATTGGAGTAAGTTTATTAAGAGAAGATGACGATATGATTCAAACACTCTTAAGACGGGCAGACTTGGCACTCTTTAAAGCCAAAGAAAATGGTAGAAATCAAGTATGTATAGAGGAAGATTTAGTGGCGTAACTCGCTAGATTTAAAGGTGATACAAAGCACACGCTACATGCTTTGTATCGGGGAGAGAATACTTATGCGTTTTTAATGATGTCTTCAATGATTGTAACAATGCTAGGATCTTCAAGTGTTGATGTGTCTTGTGTAATCTCCTCACCTTTGGCAATGGAACGTAAAATACGTCTCATGATTTTACCTGAACGTGTTTTAGGAAGATCTGGAACAAAAGCCATACCGTCACAAAGTGCAATGGAACCAATTTCTTTTTTAATCACTTGATTAATAGCCACTTTAAGCTCTTCTGAGGCATCTTCTGGGTCCTTGAGTACTATGTAGGCAAAGATACCCTCACCTTTGATTGCATGAGGTTTACCAACCACCGCCACCGTAGCTACTGCATTGTGCTCGTCAATTGCTGCTTCAACTTCTGCTGTACCCATACGGTGCCCTGAAACGTTAATGACATCATCTGTACGCCCTGTAATGGTAATGTAGCCATCTTCATCTATCATGGCACCATCCCCTGTAAAGTATACGGCTTTGCCTTCTTTTTTACAGTCACCAAAATAGGCTTTTTTGAAACGTTCTGGGTCTCCCCAAATGTTACGAATCATGGCTGGCCAAGGTTTTGTAATACACATCAAACCTTTTTCACCTACAGGTGTAGGCGTACCATCTGCTTCAATGACTTCTGCCATAATCCCTGGAAGTGCAAAGGTAGCACATCCAGGTTTAATTGCTGTAGCTCCTGGAAGTGGAGATATCATGTGTCCGCCTGTTTCTGTTTGCCAGTATGTGTCCACAATGGCACACTTAGAGTTTCCTACCGTTTCATAGTACCATTTCCAGGCATGAGGGTCAATAGGTTCTCCTACAGTACCGAGTATTCTTAGTTTAGACAAGTCATATTTCTTAGGCTCGTCTTCACCTGTTTTATGTAAAAGTCTAATGGCTGTTGGTGCAGTGTAAAACTGAGTGATGTTATGGTCTTGTACCATTTTCCATGCACGCCCAGCATCTGGGTACGTAGGTACACCTTCAAACATTAGCGTGGTTCCTCCAGCAGCAAGTGGTCCATACACAATGTACGTATGTCCTGTAATCCAGCCAACGTCTGCTGTACACCAAAAAACATCATTTTTGCGTAAATCAAAGACCCATTCCATTGTCATTTGTGCCCATAAAATGTACCCAGCCGTGGTATGTAGTACCCCTTTTGGTTTACCTGTTGAGCCTGAGGTATAAAGTAAGAAAAGTGGGTCTTCAGAGTCCATCGGCTCAAAAGGACAGACATCGGACTGTGCAGTTATTAAATCATTGTAAGAGTAGTCACGTCCCTCTACCCAAGTAATCTCTTCATTATTTCTTTTTACTACAAGTACAGCTTCAATGCTTTTAGCACCTTTACTTAGTGCATCATCTACCACATTTTTAAGCATATAAGGTTTACCTTTACGGAAAGCCCCATCTGCAGTGATAACAATCTTCGCTTCAGCATCTTCAATACGGTCTCTAAGCGCTGAAGAAGAGAATCCACCAAAAACAATAGAGTGAATGGCACCCAAACGTGTACACGCTAACATGGCATAAGCAGCTTCAGGGATCATTGGCATGTACAGTACTACTCTGTCCCCCTTTTTTACGCCAAACTCATTTTTAAGTAAGTTTGCCATTTTGTTGACACGTTGTGAAAGTTGTGCATAAGTAATGTGCTCAACATCTCCTTTGTCACCCTCAAAAATGATGGC
>CAUZVG010000120.1:0-4624 GCA_963583215.1 Campylobacterales bacterium
TTTCCCAGAAAAAGAATATCCCGTTGAGTGTTCAAGGCTTATTTGATCTTCTTGATTGATACCCAAATGCTCTTTTTGACTCTTCGTAAGTTGTAAATTCACCTGGTATCCTAAAGATAAAGTGCACTAAAACATGATTCATCTGTCTAGTTGGCAGTAAGTAATAACTACTATTAATCACTTTTTAGCTAAAATATTTTCTATTAATAAACTCGTAAAGTAGGCAACAAATATGATAAAAAGTGTTCTTAAGATCTTTGGTACAAAAAATGACAAAATTGTAAAGGGATACCTTAAAAAAGTCCAACATATCAATGCACTTGAAGCAAACTATGAAAAAATGGATGATGAAGCACTTAAAGCGACATTTGAGACACTTAAACTCTCCGTACAAAATGAAGAAAAAACATTAGATGATGTACTCTACGAATCATTTGCCATTACTCGAGAAGTCAGTAAAAGAACTTTAGATCTTAGACACTATGATGTACAAATGGTGGGAGGTATGGTACTTAACGATGGGAACATTGCTGAGATGAAAACAGGTGAAGGTAAAACACTTGTAGCCACACTCGCCGTTGTGCTCAATGCCATGCCCGGAAAAGGTGTGCATGTCATTACGGTCAATGACTACCTAGCAAAAAGGGACAGCGAAGAGATGACGCCTCTTTACGAATTTCTAGGTTTTACAGTCGGATGTTTGACAGATGCTCTGCATGATGAACAAAGCAGAAAAGCACAATACGAAGCAGACATTACTTACGGTACAAACAATGAGTACGGATTTGACTACTTACGTGACAATATGAAAGTACGTGAAGAAGAGAAAGTACAAGGCCTGCACAACTACGCCATTGTCGATGAAGTAGACTCCATTCTTATCGATGAAGCCAGAACACCACTGATTATTTCTGGGCCAACACAGCGTGATCATAACCATTATGACAGAGCAGATGAGATTGCCAAAAAGATGATCCGTGGTGAAAAGCTAGATACGAAAGCTGGTGAACCTGAACAAACAACAGGAGATTTCATTGTAGATGAAAAGAACAGAACCATCGTCATGACAGAAGACGGCTTACAAAAAGCCCAAGATCTTTTTGAAGTTGAAAACCTTTATAACCTTGAAAATGCTGCACTTTCACACCACCTTGACCAAGCCCTTAAAGCACATTATATTTTTGAAAATGATGTAGATTATGTTATACAAAACAATGAAATCATTATTGTCGATGAGTTTACAGGTAGACTCTCTGAAGGACGTAGATACTCAGAAGGTTTACACCAAGCACTTGAAGCAAAAGAAGGTGTAGAGATACAAGAAGAGTCACAAACCCTTGCAGAAATCACTTACCAAAACTACTTTAGACTTTATAAAAAACTTGCAGGTATGACAGGAACAGCACAAACAGAAGCCACAGAATTTTCTCAAATTTATGGACTAGAAGTTATCTCTATCCCTACCAATGTACCTATAGCTAGAGATGACAAAAATGACCTCATTTACAACACAGAACGTGAAAAACTTGACGCAGTGGTTAAAAAAGTCAAAGAGCTTAATGCCAAGGGACAACCTATACTCATTGGTACAGCTTCTATCGAAAAGTCTGAAATGATTGATGCTAGACTTAAAGCAGAAAAAATCCCACACAACATGCTTAATGCTAAAAACCACACACAAGAAGCAGAGATTATTATGAATGCGGGGCAAAAAGGTGCAGTGACAGTTGCTACAAACATGGCAGGACGTGGGGTTGACATCAAGATAGATGATGAAGTACGAAGCCTTGGTGGACTCATGATACTTGGTACGGAGAGACATGAAAGTAGACGTATAGATAACCAACTTCGTGGTCGTTCAGGACGTCAGGGTGACGCAGGAGAAAGCCAATTTTTCCTCTCTTTAGATGACAACCTTTTACGTATTTTTGGTGGAGAAAAAATCAGAAATATTATGAATAGACTAGGCGTTGAAGATGGTGAGTACATTGACTCCAAAATTGTGACACGCTCTGTTGAAAAAGCCCAGAAAAAAGTAGAAAACCAACACTACGAATCACGAAAACACATTTTAGAGTACGATGATGTGGCAAACCACCAAAGAAAAGCCATTTATGCCTTTAGAAACCAGTTACTTGACCCTGATTTTGATATTGCTGGAAAGATCAAAGAAAACCGCGTTGAGTATGTTGACCATATACTTGCAGAGTGTGAAATCTTTGAAGGTATACAAAGAGAAGACTTTAACACAGAAAAACTCACAAATCTCATTAAAGAAGAGCTGCACATTGAGTTTACAGACACCCCGTTTGTAGATAAAGAAGCAGATGAAATCGCAGAGATGATGAACCGTATGATGACCGATATCTATGAAGAGAAAATGGAAAAACTTGCCCCTGAACAACGTCAAGAAATAGAGCGTATTTTATACCTTCAAGTCCTCGACCCACAATGGAGAGACCACCTCTATGAGATGGATGTACTTAAAACAGGAATTGGACTTAGAGGATACAACCAAAAAGACCCGCTTACCGAGTACAAACAAGAGTCGTACAAACTCTTTACTGACCTTGTTGGACGTATTAAAATCGAAGCAGTAAAAGTACTTCAACTGGTACAATTTGACTTTACTTCCCCAGAGGAAGAAGAAGCAGCTGTGGAGAACATACTTGAAGAACTAGAGTCTGATGTGGCTGAAGCAAGACTCAGTACCGACGTAGCCATTGAGTCAAAAAAAACACCATTTAAAGCAAACAAAAAACCAAAAAGAAATGATCCTTGCCCTTGTGGATCTGGCAAAAAATATAAAAACTGTTGTGGACAAAGTGGACCTAAAAAAGGCTTGTTGGCCTAATGAGAACCATCCCCTCGCCTAATAAAAAGTTTATTAGGCACATCATACGTCACTACTTACGGTATGACAAGGAAAACCCCTTTATCTTCATCTCTGCACTTTTGGCTTTTTTAGGTATTACTGCAGGTGTGATGGTTTTGATGATCGCTATGGGCATCATGAATGGAACACAAAAAGAGTTTGCTAAAAGACTTTTTGTAATGAATTACCCTTTGACCATTTTACCTCTTGGATATGACGCGGTAAATGATGACTTGGTTACTTCCCTCTCAGAAAAGTTCCCGCAGCTACAGTTTTCCCCTTACTACACCACACAAGTCATCACTAAAAATGAAGGTGCAGTACAAGGCTCTTTGCTATACGGTGTTGATGCGGACAAAGAAGCCAAAATCAACCATATATTTGCTGAGGCAAAAGGCAGAGAAGAGAGTAAATTTAAAGTGGTGATGGGTGAAGGCTTGTCTTTGGAAATGAATGCGAATGTTGGTCAAAAAGTGACACTCTACTTTTCAGAACAACAAGCCATTGGTTTTGGTACCATGCCTTTGCAAAAACGTTTTGTGGTAGATGGTGTCTTTAAGTCAGGTCTTAAAGCCTATGACAAAGCCATTATGTACACTACACTTGAAGCCTTTGAAAAACTACTAAAGCGTGAACATGGTAACTATGATGGACTGCATGTCTATACAAAAAATCCTCTTGAAGAGATTGAGGCCATCAGGGAGGAACTCCCTGAAATGGTACTCATTGAAGGTTGGTGGCAGCAAAATGGTAGCTTCTTTGCTGCTATGGAAATGGAAAAGAAAGCCCTATTTTTGGTTTTGCTTCTTATCATTCTTGTAGCTTCACTCAACATCATCTCTTCTTTATTGATGACTGTCATGAGTAGAAGACAAGAAATTGCCCTGATGCGTACGCTAGGTGCTACTAAAACAGAGATAAAATCTATTTTCTTTAGACTAGGACTTATCATTGGTGCCGCAGGTATTGTAGCAGGTACACTCATGGGAGGCTTAGGTATTTGGCTGCTTAAAACCTTTGACATCATTACGATGCCAGAAGATGTTTATGGTACTTCAAAACTCCCAGTAGAACTTACCATGAGTGACTTCTCTTTCATTCTACTAGGGACTTCAGTAATTATCTTACTCGCTGCACTCTACCCTGCAAAAAAAGCTTCACAAACAGACCCACTTACAGTACTACGAAATGAGTAAGATTAAAAGGTTTTAATTGCCTTTTTTTTAATTTTACTTGCCTTTTTCTTGCTTGACTCTCTCTTTTATAGGTTTTAAAATGCGTTTGGGTGTCTCAAGCGTACGTTTAATCACATCAATAGGATAGCTTAGTACATCTTCCAGCGTAGAAACAGAGACCTTTGGTTTATCTAAACTTCCAGTAATTTTAAGCCCGATGGTGACACTTTTATCTTTCCCTACCAAGATGTACCCCAGCACAGGAATGCTTCCCACAACAGATCCTAAAGCCTTAGCCAATTGAATACGAAGAATGACATTGATGGTTTTTTTCTTCAAATCTAATTCACCCGAACCAAAAATACTACTTGCCTCTCCTTTGATTTCAATCTTGTCTAAAATAATTCTATGTCCATTGATACTTCTATAGTCTAAGGTGCCACTTTTAATGACAAAACCTTTGTCTGAATAACCTGGCTTGTGTAGGGTAGCCAATGCGGGGATGGTATTGATAAACGCCAATGTGTTATTGTATGCTTTAAAGTCTCGCATCACCCCACCTTCAACCACAATT
>CAUZVG010000121.1:0-4587 GCA_963583215.1 Campylobacterales bacterium
TGTGAAGATATTGAATTTACAGACACAAACCTTGTAATCTGGGGTGATGCACAAGTTACACCTTGTAAAATTGCAGACAAAGCAGCAACTGATTTTAAAGATGCATTTTCAATCAAAACTGGTTTAATCCAGGGTGAAGTTGCAAGTATGGAAACCATTAATGCAATGGCGAAACTTCCTACAAGAGATGTACTTATTGGTATGCTTCTTAATGTTTGGAATGCTCCAGTACAAAACTTTACAATTGGTATGGATGCACTTTCTAAGAAATTAGAAGAAGAAGCGTAGCGTGGTGAGAGCCACGAGGCTCTTTTAAGAAAAAATGCAAAAGCATTTATAATATATATATTTTAAGGAATTAAAAATGGCAACAACTAAAGAAGATGTTCTTGAGTTTATCTCAAACATGTCAGTACTTGAGCTTTCTGAGCTTGTAAAAGAATTTGAAGAGAAATTTGGCGTATCTGCGCAAGCTACAGTAGTAGCGGGTGGAGCTGCTGCAGGTGCTGAAGCTGTTGAAGAGCAAACAGAATTCAACGTAGTTCTTACAGGAGCTGGAGAGAAAAAAATCAATGCAATTAAAGTAGTAAGAGCAATTACTGGTCTTGGACTTAAAGAAGCTAAATCTGCTGTTGAAGATGTACCAACTGTACTTAAAGAAGGTGTTTCTAAAGACGAAGCAGAAGATTTCAAAAAACAAATTGAAGAAGCAGGCGCTGCTTGTGAGCTTAAATAAGTCTAAGGACTTATTTGCGAGAGAGAGCTTAGGCTCTTTCTCAATGACATAAGATATAGTTAAAAGCTATTTGGAGACATTCTCATACCCTCCACTGATAGTTTCTTTGTGTATCTAGAAGTAGTCTGATTTGAAGACTGATGCTTTACTCTTTATTCAGCCCTCAAATCAGACTATGACCAACGATATTAATTAGCTAATTTATACAACTATACTAACACCACTACAAGGACAAACATGTTAAATTCTTTGCATTCTGGTAACAGACTTCGTGTCGACTTCTCTAAAACACCTAGAGAAATTGAAATTCCAAACTTACTTCAACTCCAACAAAAAAGTTATGAAAACTTTTTAATGTTAGGTGAAAAAGACAGAAAAAACTCTACACTTGAGAGAGTATTTAGATCTGCCTTCCCTATTCATGATCAACAAAATAGAGTAACACTTTCTTACAAAAACTCTGAAATCGTTAAACCTAAATACACTGTTCGTGAGTGTATGGAGAGAGGATTAACGTATTCTGTATCATTGAAAATGAACATTTCTCTTACGATTTGGAACAGAGATGAAAAAACAGGTGAAAAGTTAGATCCTAAAGAGATTAAAGAACAAGCAGTATTTGTTCGTGATATTCCATTGATGACAGAGAGAACCTCTTTTGTTGTAAATGGTGTTGAAAGAGTTATTGTAAATCAACTTCACAGATCTCCAGGTGTTATCTTTAAAGAAGAGCAAGGAACAACAGTTGGTGCTGGTATGCTTTACTCTGCACAAATTATTCCTGACCGTGGGTCATGGTTGTACTTTGAGTATGACTCAAAAGACATCCTTTATGCACGTATTAACAAAAGAAGAAAAATTCCTGTAACAATTATGTTTAGAGCACTTGATTACTCTAAAGATGATATTATAAAACTATTCTACTCGAAAAAAGAGATTGTTATTAGAGACAACAGATTTTTAACAAAGTTCAACCCTGATGACTTTGGTGGTAGAGCAGACTACGATGTTAAAGATATCAATGGTGATACGGTTGTTAATGCGGGTAAAAGACTGACTAAGAAAAAAGCACAAAAACTTGTTGATGATGGTTTAGAGTGGATTGAATACCCACTAGAAGTATTGATGGAAAGACACTTGGGTACGGCAATCATTGACCAAGAGTCTGGCGAAGTTCTTTATGATTCGGTAACCCCTCTTGATGAAGCAAAACTTAAAAAGATGCTTGAGCTTGGGATTGAATCAATTGAAATTATTGATGACCTTGCAGAAGGTGCAGATAGATCAATTATCAATGCCTTTATTGCAGATGGTGAGTCATTAAGACTCTTAAAACAAACAGAAGAGATCGATGATGAAAATGTACTTTCAGCGATTCGTATCTATAAAGTAATGAGACCAGGTGAGCCAGTAACACCTGACGCTGCAAAAGCATTCTTGAGACAACTTTTCTTTGATCCTGAAAGATATGACTTAACCAAAGTTGGTCGTATGAAAATGAACCACAAATTAGGTCTTGATATTCCTGAGTATGCAACTGTGCTTACAGCAGAAGACTTGATTAACACAGTGAAGTACTTGATTAAAGTTAAAAATGGTCAAGGTCATATTGATGATAGAGATCACTTGGGTAACAGAAGAATTAGAGCTATCGGTGAGCTTCTAGGTAATGAGCTACATAATGGTCTTGTTAAAATGCAAAAAGCCATTCGTGACAAGATGACAACAGTCTCTGGAGCGCTTGATGAGCTTATGCCACATGACTTAGTAAACTCTAAAATGATTACAAATACCATTTTGGAATTCTTTTCATCTGGGCAACTTTCACAGTTTATGGATCAAACTAACCCACTTTCAGAAGTGACACATAAAAGAAGACTTTCAGCACTTGGTGAAGGTGGTCTTGTTAAAGAAAGAGCTGGATTTGAAGTAAGGGATGTACACCCAACTCACTATGGACGTATATGTCCAATTGAAACTCCAGAGGGTCAGAATATTGGTCTTATCAATACACTTGCTACGTACTCTAAAGTAAATGAGCATGGGTTTATTGAAGCACCATATAAAATCGTAAAAGACCGTCAGGTTACGGATGAGATTATTTACATCACGGCAACACAAGAAGAGGACAAGTGTATTGCGCCTGCTTCTACAGTGGTAAGTGATGAAGGTTATATTGTTGAAGATTTGATTGAAACAAGACTGAACGGAAACATCGAACTGAACGATGCAACACGTGTTAACTTGATTGATATTTCTCCATTGATGATTTCTGGTTCAGCAGCAGCGCTTATTCCATTCTTGGAGCACGATGATGCCAACCGTGCACTTATGGGTTCCAACATGCAACGTCAAGCTGTACCTCTTCTTAAAACAGATGCACCCCTTGTTGGTACAGGTATGGAAGCGATTGTAGCGCGTGATGCATGGGAAGCTGTAAAAGCTGAACGTGCAGGTACAGTTGAAAAAGTAGATGCAAAAAATATTTATATCATGGGTGAAGATGAGACGGGTATGTTTATTGACCATTATCCACTTGAGAAAAACATGAGAACCAACCAAAACACTACGTTTACACAAACACCAATTGTAAAACTTGGTGATAAAGTGGCTAAAAGACAAATTGTTGCAGATGGTGCGAATATGGACAAAGGTGAGTTAGCCATTGGTAAAAACATCATGGTTGCATTTATGCCTTGGTATGGATACAACTATGAAGATGCGATTATCATCTCTGAGAAAATTCTTATAGAAGATACTTTTACTTCTGTGCATACCTACGAAAAAGAAGTAGAAGCAAGAGAGCTTAAACACGGAACAGAAGAGATTACACGTGACATTCCTAACATCCGTGAAGATGAGTTACTTCACTTAGATGAGTCAGGAATTGTTGAGCTTGGTACGTACATTAGACCAGGTATGATTCTTGTAGGTAAAGTTTCTCCAAAAGGTGAAATCAAACCAACACCAGAAGAGAGACTCCTCCGAGCAATCTTTGGTGAAAAAGCAGGACATGTGGTAAACAAATCACTTTACTGTCCAGCATCTATGGAAGGTGTGGTTGTCGATATCAAAGTCTTTACGAAAAAAGGTTATGAGAAAGATGCACGTGCCATTCAAGCGTATGAAGAAGAAAAAGCCATTTTAGATGGTGATCACCATGATCAACTTCTTATGATAGATAGAGAGTCGATTTTACGTATTTCTCACTACCTTGCAGGTCAAGACTTGGCTAAAGATGTAACTATCGGAGAGACTGAGTACAAAAAAGGTTCTAAAATACCAGAAGAGACCATTAAAGAGGTAAATAGATTTGCTCTTGGTGGTGTGGTACAGTCTTACTCAGATGCGACTCAAAACGAGTATGAGTCACTTAAGAACTACTTCTTGAAACAGAAGAAAAAACTTAAGACTGAACATGAAGAGAAATTAATGGTTCTTGAAAAAGATGACATTCTTCCTTCAGGTGTGACTAAACTTGTTAAAATTTATATTGCGACTAAGCGTAAGCTAAAAGTTGGAGATAAAATGGCGGGACGTCACGGAAACAAAGGTATTGTTTCTATTATTGTTCCAGAAATTGACATGCCATACATGGAAGATGGAAGACCTGTAGAGATCATCCTTAACCCACTAGGGGTTCCTTCTCGTATGAATATCGGGCAAATCCTTGAAGTACACCTTGGATTGATCGGTAAGAGACTTGGTGAGCAAATTGAAGTGATGTTTAAAGAGCATAAAGAGACTTTTGTTAAAGACTTAAGAGCGAAGATGATTGAGATTGCAGATGTTGCAAAACTTATGAACGCCAAAGAGCTTCTTGGAAATATGTCAGATGAAGAGTTGATTGA
>CAUZVG010000122.1:0-4437 GCA_963583215.1 Campylobacterales bacterium
TAACATTTTCTCCTGCATCAATCGTATAACGGGAGTCTGTGATGAAAAATGCTTCTGAACCTAAACGTAAGTAGAGTGCATTGTCACAAGAATACCCACATTCATAATAGATGGCATTTTCGTCTTTGAGCATGTAGTTCATAAGAGACCTTTGAAAAATTAAAGTTGAGTATACCGAATCCTCTCGGAGGGAGAGGAGAGTTATTATTTTTGTTGTGCTTTGGCTTGTTGTTCTTTCATCATTTTAACTTCGCTTAAAATCTGAGTCATTCCTACCATCGCTAAGTGGTAACCAAATGGTCCCATACCTGTGATTTGTCCTGCACATACAGGTGCTGTAAGAGACTTATGTCTAAACTCTTCTCTTTGGTAAATGTTTGAAAGGTGTACTTCAAGTGTAGGTAGTTGAACTGCTGAAATGGCATCTCTAATAGCAATAGACGTATGTGTATACGCTGCTGGGTTAATAATAATACCATCAGCATCACCCATACATTCTTGGATACGGTCTACAATTTCACCCTCTAAGTTTGACTGGAAAAATTCAATGTCCATTTTATTTTGTCCTGCAAATGTTTTCATTTGACCATGGATATCTTCTAATTTCATTTGACCATAAACATTTTTTTCTCTAATACCAAGCATATTTAAGTTTGGACCTTGAATCACTACTATTTTCATTCTTCTACCTTGTTTGTTAATTTGATTAATATTTTATCGAAATTCTTTTAAGTTCGACCGACATCTTAGTAAATATGTTATAATCTTTTCAAATCTACTAAAAGAACGTACATGTTAAAAGACCAAGTATTTCTTACACAAACCGACACAAGCATTGGTTTTGTCTCACAAAATGCAGACAAACTCACACAGATCAAACAACGTCCACCCCATAAGCACTACATAAAAGCAGTCAAAAACCTCGAAACCCTACAAAAGTTTACGCGGGTACCCTCTTCACATAAAAACAGAGTAAGACGTGCCAATAAAACAACCTTTATAATGCCAAGTGGAGACTCTTTTCGTGTCATTAAAGACAGACATCACCTTTTACTTTTAGAACGTTTAGACTGGGCTTACACAACGTCAGCCAACCTCAGTGGAGAAGCGTATGATGAAGGTTTTGCACGCAAAGCAGCAGATGTGGTCATAGAACCTCTTACAAAAAATAAACATTCTTCTAAGATTTATAAACTTGGAAAAAGTGGCATAAAAAGGATACGTTAATGTCTCTCATCTACGAAAATGAAAACATCAAAATAGAAGTTGAAAGATCTGAAATACCTTGGCTTAAAATCTTTACACAAAGCCCCTACAAAGAGATGTCAGAAGTACCAGGACTTGTAAAATCTGAAATCTACGAAACACTTGACCTACTAGAAAAAGAACTCTTAGACTACTACCAACCTGAAAAAATAAACATCGCTTCTTTTGGAAATTACATGCCTCATGTACACTGGCACATCATGGCACGTTTTAAAGAAGACAGTTATTTTCCTGAGCCTATGTGGGGTAAAAAACAAAGAGAAAGCAACTTAGACTTACCCTCTTTCGAAGATTTTCTCAAAAATGTAAAAGAAGCACTACATGGATAATGAAGCACTTTTAGCCCTCTATCTTGAAAAGTTACGTCTTTATGCAAGCGAAAACCTAGAAAAAGAAAACACTTCAGTACTAGACGCGCTTAAACAAGCACTTATTTACCTTGAAGGTGAAATGCAAGGCTATTAAGATTTAATACATCAGTACAATTTTAGTGATTAGATAAATCAATCAAAATGTTTGATTGATTACACTCTTTTAAAAACCTCTTCTTTTTCCCTATATACCGAGGAATTTCAGCGATATTAAGCCCCTACAAAGAGAGATTATAAGATAATCAAAAAAAATAGAACCAGAGAATCCTCTACTTAACTTAAGGCACTCATAATGGGTTTTGCAAATGTGAGATTGTGCAAGAGATTTTCAAGTCCTAGCCATAGCTAAGACGAAGTAAATATCTTGTGCAAGATTACGTTTGCAACACTTACCCTTCGGGCATCACTAGCTTTCGCCTATGCGTTGTTACTCTTTCTTGACTTAGCTAAGGCTAGGACTGCGAAAGAGTGCCTAGCCTAGACAAAAGCTAGCGATGTTATGAGTACCTTAAGTTAAGCAGAGGATTCTATTTAAAAGGAAATACATGGAAAGAAGAGATTTTTTTAAAAAAGCTGCTGTTGTTGCGGGTGCTGCTGCAGTTGGCACAAGCACTTCAGAGGCAGGTACTACGGTACAACCTATAGATAACCGTAAGGTTTCTCCTGTGGCTTTTCCAGAGAAAAGACCACTTATTATGTACTCTGACAGACCACCATTGCTAGAAACACCAAGAGATGTCTTTACCTCTGTACTTACACCAAACGATCAGTTTTTTGTACGTTGGCACATGCCAGACATTCCAACATACATAGACCCAGATAAATTTACAATCTCTGTCAATGGTTTGGTAAAAAAAGAGTTAATGATCTCTTTAACTGACCTCAAAACAAAGTTTGAACAAGTTGAATTTACAGCTGTACTACAATGTGGTGGAAACAGCCGTTCTGCGTTTACACCAATTGCAGGTGGAATCCAATGGGGTTCAGGTGCGATGGGCTGTGCCAGATGGAAAGGTGTACGTCTAAAAGACATCCTTGACAAAGCAGGACTTCAAAAAGATGCAAAATGGATTGGATTTAACGGTTCAGAAAAAGCAGCGTATTATGAAACACCTAACTTTATACGTGAACTTGAGCTTACAGAGCTTGATGACAATGTCATCTTAGCGTATGAGATGAACGGTGAAGACTTACCTTACCTCAATGGTTACCCACTTAGACTCATTCTTCCAGGGTACTATTCTGACTCATGGGTAAAAATGCTTTCTAACATTACAGTCACCAACGAATACAAACACCTTTTCTTTATGGATGTAGCTTACCGTGTACCTGACAATGAAACAGAGTCTGAAACACCAGAAAAGAAATTCCCTAAAACAAAACCAATTAAAAAGATGAATGTTAAGTCTATTATTGGTTACCCTTTAAACGGTGACAAACTCAGTCTTAAATCACATACCGTAGTACGTGGTGTCGCTTTTGATGATGGACATGGAATTGAAGCTGTCATGGTCTCTACAGATGCCGGTAAAACATGGGGCAAAGCACTTTTAGATGATGGTTCACTAGGACGTTACGCGTACAGAGCCTTTAGATTTTCCTTTAAACCAAATGATTTAGGTAAAGTAGTAATTATGGCTAAAGCCATTAACAAATTGGGTGAAGAACAACCCCTTTCAAAAGATATACTTTGGAACCATGGTGGATACAAATACAATGGTATTGATGAAGTTACTGTGGAGGTAGTATAATGAAGAAACTTATTTTAATTGCAGCAATCCTCACTTCAGGACTTTTTGCACAAGTAGATGAAAAAGTAGAAGTACCTTATGTTGCCTTTCCCATCAAAATGGGTCAAGGTTTCGATGCCATTCAAATACACTGTTTAATGTGTCACTCTTTTGGGTACATTACCAATCAAGGTAGACAGTCTAAAAAGTTTTGGCGTGGGAAAGTAGACAAGATGATTGTTCACTTTAAAGCACCAATGGATGAAGCGGCTGCAAAAGCAACCACAGCTTACCTTTTTGAACATTACGGAAATGGAAAACTCAAATAAAACTTTCTCCCTCTTGGGAGAAGTTAGTCAAACTCAATCAACTCTTCTTTAAACTCTAAAGGTATTTGACCTTTACTTCTACGCGCAATCGTATCTCTATACACCCATGCAGCTTTTATCTCTTCTCTTTTTTCTAAAGATATTTGAGGTTTTTCATAAAATCCTGCATTTTCTAACTGTCTTTCTGCTTCGTAGAGTATGAGTGCGGTAGCCACAGAAACATTTAAACTCTGTACCATCCCTTGCATAGGAATGACAACCACATGCGTAGCTTCTTTAATTAGTTCTGGACTCACACCCTCTTTTTCATTACCCATGACCAGTAAAGTAGGTTTTGTGTAATCTACTTCTCTAAAAGAGATAGCGCGCTCTTCTAAATGTGTGACAAGCACTTGAAAACCCTCTTTTTTCTTCTCTTGTAAAAACTTTACTCTGTCTGCGGTGTTAATACGATAACGATGTGTCCATCTATGGGCACCCTGGGTAATGGTTTTATGGATGCGTAAAGTCTCATCACCAAGACTAGAATAATAGATATCTAAAATGCCTACTGCATCAGCAGAACGTATGATAGTTGAGAGGTTTTGTGAGGAGTGTACATTGTCAAGCATGATTTGTAAGTTGGGTTGTTTACGGGTCAGCACATCGTCTATACGTGCAAGTCTGACCTCTGTACTCATGTCTTAAACGCCTTGAATACGCAGTAGTTTGGTTTTTCCTACCATAAGTTCTATGGTCATG
>CAUZVG010000123.1:0-4422 GCA_963583215.1 Campylobacterales bacterium
CTTTATCCATGTGTAAAGACTTTGCAAACTCTAAACCGTAGAGGCTATCTCCTTGTCCGAGTTGCAGGACTCTATTGTAGATGAGCCTGTCCTTATCTTCATCATACTTAATGCCTAAATGTAAAAATATGAGATGCTTCAGCCCTTGCAATTGAGGTATGTTCCCCAATTGATGTAAGTGCGTAGCAAAGATAAATGTTGACTTGAGTGAGATAAGTTTCAAAATAGCAGAAGAGACAATAGCAAGGGCTGACTCCGTTTCTGTACCTTGTGAAATCTCATCACCTAAGACCAGTGACTTCTCATCGGCCCTGTTAAAAATATTTTTAAGTTCCAGCATTTCAACGGCAAAAGTAGAAAGTCCTTTATACAGGTTGTCTTGAGAGACAATACGTGTAAAAAGTTTGTCATAGAGCGAAAAACGTAACTCCACAGCTGGCACAAAAAAACCTGCTTGGGCCAAGACTACTGAGAGGCCTATACTTTTCATAAGTGAAGACTTTCCGGAGGAGTTAATCCCATACAAAAGTACACCCAAGATATCTTCATTGTTGGAAGCATTAAGCGTAATATGGTTGTGTTTTGTCTCGTTGTTTTGCCCTAAGAAGACATCATTGGGTACGTATATACCTCTTTCATCGTTAGACTCAATAATAGGGTGTCTTAGTCCTATGGCTTCATAAAACGAGGTATTATTTTCTGTTTCTATGATGGGACGCGTGAGATTCATACTTTTTGAACACTTCGCTGTTGAGATGGCCACATCAATGTTGGCAATAAAGACAATAAGTTTGTCAAGCAGAAGTGAAAATCTATTTTCAAGTAAGTCAAGACTCTCTGTGTACCGTCGTTTGACAAGTGAAATCATTTTAACTTGGGAAGTCTCATAATTTCGTGTAATTTCTTCAAAGAGTGGGGCTTGTACTTTGACGGCATTTTTGAGATATTTGTAATGAAAGTCTTTAAAGAAGTGGTGCTGGTTGTCAATGGTGACAAAAGAGTCTTTTAAAGATTGTTCAATAAGCGCAAAACGGTTTTTAGTAAGGCTTAGGTAGTAGCCTTCACTCTCAAGGTATGCTACGGTTGCATACTTGGTAGTCCCCGTAAAAAGTTTGTCTTGTGAAAACATTGCTTCAACATGTGAAGCCACGTCATCCATTTTACTGACTTCTCTTTCTTGCTTTTTGACAATAGTGTCAATGGCAGGGTAGACACCTTGTCTAAAAAGGTTGTCATTAATTTGTTCAATACGAAAACGTGCACAAATATCGAGCTCAAAAGTCTCTTGTAGTACTTGTAACATCTCTGTAGTGTCATCAAACAAGCCAGACTCAACCTCTAATCCATTAGTTTGTGAATCTAGCAGAAGACTTAAAATAGCTTCTAAGGACATAGCAATATAGGTAAGTTCTACAGGGTGAAGTTTACGTAATTTGATACGTCTTGTAATACGTTCTAAATCGTAAATTTGTTTAAGATGTGTCTCAAATGAGTTAATGTTTGGGAGGAGACGTTCGCTTAAGTCATAACGCTTTTCAAGTAAGGCTTTGTCACAAATGGGGTTTAAGAGTCTCTCTTTGAGCAAACGTTTTCCAAAGGCTGTGCTTGTCTTGTCAATGAGGTCAAGCAGTGTAATGTCTGAGGAGTCTCGAGAAATGACGGAAAGTTGCTCCATGGCGTTATTGCCAATGTACATGTATCGGTTGTTGCCCAAAAACAGAGGTCGGTTCATTTTTTCTATAATGCTTTCATCGTGTTCAATGATAAAGTCAATGAGCACAGCCAAAGACTCCGTTGTATAGGGGTGACGTTCTAAGTCTAAAAACTCAATGGCTGAGAGAAAAGAGTTAATGTCAAAGACACGTACAAAGAGTTCATTTTGAAAAGAGATTTTAAAATGTTTTCTATTGAGTGAATAGTGTAAAGACTCTAATTCAAGATAGTGAATCAACCACTCTTTGTCAATCTCTTTTGAGTCAAGCGTGATGATGACTTCAGATGTTGTATAGGTTTGTAGTAAATTAAACACTTCATCTAGGGCGTAAGTTTTATCATCACGTGTGGAGTGGATCTCGTTACAAATGGTTTTACCTGTACTGACATCAATGGCAGAGTAACCTACCGAGTAGATGCCTGCATTTTCATCTATGAGCAGAGAGACGATGTTATTTTCACTAGGTTCATTGAGGTATTCAAAGTTTGTACCTGGAGAGATAATGTTAGAAACATAACGTTTGATGTTAGGCATTTCACCTTTTTGTTTGACCACAATGATGGTGTACTTTTTCGTGTCAATGAGGCGCGAGAGGTAACGGTCGAGGGAAACTGCGGGTACACCTGCGAGTAGAGGGTTTGAAACAGAGTTTTCAAGTACGGCTTTATTTTTACGTGTAAGTTGAATGTTTAGCAGTTCAGCAATCTCTTTTGCTTTTCCGACTTTCATCTCATCATTGTTAACTTCATAGACTTCAAAAAATGTGCCTATCTCCATAAGCACAAGGGCATCTCTCCCATACTTCTCTTCAAAATAAAGTTGTAAATCAAAGTAAACTTCAGTGAGAAGTTTCTTTTTTTGAGAAAGTATTTCGGTGATTTTGTCCACGGTTGAAGCCCTCGTTTTAATAAGAATACTATGAATATCTAGGTTATTCATAGTATTCTTCTGGCATAGATTTTAACACAAATGAGGTTATAATTGGTTTCAATCCCCCGTGATAGGAAGTACAATGAATAAAGAAGATTTTAATGAAGGTTTATTAGGCTTTTTAGATGCCTCGCCGACACCTTTTCATGCCACTCAAAATATGTCTTTGATGTTAGAAAATGCAGGCTTTGAGCGTCTAATAGAAGCAGAGAAATGGCAGCTGCAAAAAGGAAAAAAATACTTTGTCACACGTAATGACTCTTCTGTGATTGCTTTTACTTACCCTGAAACGCGCGATTTTACAATGATTGGCTGTCATACGGATTCACCCAATTTAAAGTTAAAACCAAATCCTATCATTAAAGAACATGGTGTTGTGAAATTTGCAGTTGAGCCTTATGGCGGATTGTTGTTAAATCCTTGGTTTGACAGAGACCTCTCTTTAGCAGGTAAAGTGACATACTTAGATGCTCAAGGTGTGTTAGAACAACGACTCATTGATGTAAAAAAAGCCATCGCCATCATTCCCTCTTTGGCCATTCATTTAGATGACAAAGCCAATAAAGACAGAACAGTGAATAAGCAAACGGATATATCACCTGTTTTGAGTACCAATGCTGACTTTGACTTTGAAGATTTTGTGAAATGGCAATTGGAAAAAGATGAAATTCGTGATGTCAAAACACTTTATGCCTCTGAGCTTAGTTTTTATGACACACAAAAAGCTTCTTTTGTGGGGCTTAGAGATGATTTCATAGCATCAGCAAGGCTAGATAACTTGCTCTCTTGTTATGTGGGTCTTGTGAGTATGTGTTCCATAGATGCCAATGAACCTATGCTTTTAGTAGCTTCTGACCATGAAGAAGTGGGTTCTGCTTCGAGTTCCGGTGCTGCGGGAAGCTTTTTAGAAAATACCTTAAAACGTATGTATCCCGAATATGATACCTATATCAATATGATTCGTACTTCTATCATGATTTCAGCAGACAATGCCCATGCCATTCACCCTAATTATCCAGACAAACATGACAAAGCGCATAGTCCCTACATCAACAAAGGTGTCGTCATTAAGGTCAATGCCAATCAAAGGTATGCTTCTAATGCAAGGACTATTTCAACATTTATGGCAGCAGCAGACAGACTCGGTGAAAGCTATCAGCAATTTGTGACAAGGTCTGATATGGGATGTGGTTCTACCATTGGGCCTATCACGGCTACAAGGCTTGGTATAGAAACTTTAGATGTGGGACTTCCTACCTATGCGATGCATTCTATAAGAGAATTAGCGGGTTCAGAAGATGCTTTCTCACTCTATAAAATATTGACGAATTTTAAGCATTAGCACTCCTTTATATAATTTGGGTATAATACCGTCCCATTTTACCTCAATCACATTTGTGTGTTTGTTGTAAAAAATTCTATCAGGGAGAAGCATATGCCAAAAATGAAAAGTGTAAAAGGCGCTGTAAAGCGTTTTAAAGTTAAAAAAAGCGGCAAAATCAAAAGAGGAACTGCGTACAGATCACACATTCTTACTAAGGTTGACGGTGGTCACCATAGAAGTATGAAAAGTCCAAAGTACGTTGACTCTGTTGATGCAAAAAACATTAAAGAGATGATCTGCTAATTCAACTTTGTTGAATTTAATCATTTTGTAAAGCAATAAACCCCCGATTAGGGGCAAGTTTGAACAGAGAAAATGTTCAACACCTACTATAACATGACTTGGACATTTAAATATGTCTTCTCATAGTACAAGTATCAGGTAAAGGATAACC
>CAUZVG010000124.1:0-4384 GCA_963583215.1 Campylobacterales bacterium
AGCTTGAATAACTGAGAGTCCAATACCTCGAAGTGACCAAAAATAAACCAAATCTGGCTTTGTGGTTTTTATGGCATCTGTCATCACTCTATAGTTGTGGTATTCGTCTGATTTTTTATGGAGTAGGGAGGTTTTATTGTAGTTGGTTAAATGCATATCTCTGAGTATGCCATCCTCTTTTGTATCAGGTTTATGATAGTCTGATGTCACAACGACAACTTCATGCCCCTGTTCTTTTAGAAAATCCATTGTCTCTTGACAAGCTATCTCATATCCTCCTATAAAGTGAGGTGGATAGTAGTTGGTTACCGTCAATATTTTCATAGTCACTCCATTTTAAAGAAATCTCCCAGGTGGTTCTCCTCAAAGAGATTTATACCTGCAGCTGATTTTATGTAATAAAGGGCCAAAAAGATTGCAAAAATCATACCCAATGTAAAAACAAATGAAAATACTATACCTATTATCGACATGCATGTCTCTATTTTGCTGCACTCTTTAAGACGCCTTGATGTTGAACGCTTCTCTTTGCCAAAGTATAGATTTATAAAATATAAATGAAAAAACCATATATTGAAATTGGTCTTGGTGGCACCATGCTTTGAACATTTCATACTAAGCTCTAGAAGCCTCTTTATTTCCCTGGATTGTTCCGGTGAGAGTGAATCTTTTATGATTGGATCACATTGATCAAAATAATAATCTTTTTCATATGGCTCTATTTCCATGTTGTCTCCTTTTTGTTGTCGAGTAACTTTGATACAGCTGCAATGATGGCAAACACAAACATAAGCTGATAGAAGTTATTGCTCTGCTTGAGTACCCACTCGAGTGTAGACTGGATATATATGGCAGTGAGCCCCCCTGCTATACCTATGGGGATATAGCGATAGGGGCTTCCTTTTAATCGAAAATAATTTCGTACATTTTTAGCATAAAAATATAACAAAAAGATAATGAAGACTCCAAGATTATGCCATCCTGTCTCAGCTGCAATCATCAAATAAATAGTTTCAACCAAACCACCTTTTTCATAGGCATCTTTTTTAGGTATATGGTTTCCGTATGGATAAGGGTCGTTTATTTTCAGAGCAAAGTTATTGAGTCCCACACCTAATATCTTGTCATTTGCCATTTTTTGGGCTGCTATGGCTAGTTGTACCCGTACATCCAAAGACTCTTCAGGAGCGGTTTTGATCCTTTCGCTTATGGTATCCATTGCTTTGTATAATACACCAGAACCCAAGAGAAGAAACATCAGTGTAATACCTAATTTTCGCAGCGTAAACTTACTGCTGTAAGAGAGGAAAAATACAATAAATACAGCCAAAGAAAACATCGCCATACCTCCACGAGAAAGCGTGGAGATGATATCGATACCTGCCATACCAAATACCGGTAGCCAATAATAAAGTTTAGCATCATCTTTATTGAGTAAAATACCCAAAAGCATGGAGCCAAAGACTATCATGTAGAGTACTAAAGAGTTTTGATGGGGAAAAGGTCCATACGTTTGAAAGATACCCATAAAGTATTTTTGTTTCAATACAACATAAGTAATAAAAATAGTGATCAAAGAGATGCTCACCATGAGTGACGTAATATCTTCAAATTTTCGTATCATATTGTAGACCACATAAAAGAAAATATACATACGCAGCATTTTCCATAATTCAAAAAATGAATAGACAAGTACATCACTGTTTACCAAAGAGAGAAGAGAAAAAAAGAAATAGGTAAAATATAAAAAAGTACCAGGCGGTCTTTTGATGGGATATTGATCTTTCCTCCCAATGACAACGGCCAAAAGAGAAAAGACAACGATGTCAACCATACCAATTTCGAAACCTTTTGATGTGCCTCTATACTCCTCCATGGAAACAAAATTGATATCAACCATGTTACAGGTAAAAAACAGAAGTAGAAACCAAAGTACTTTTTCATATTTAGGATACTTTTTTACCATCATATAGTTAAAAGGTACTCCAAGAATAAGCACCGCAAAAAAGATGACATATTTGAGTTCAGACATTTAAATCTTCTTTACTCACAGTGTAGAGGTTTATCATCTCTTATGGCTATTAATTTTGCCGGTACACCTGCAACTACACCATAAGCTTCTACATCTTTTAGTACGACTGAATTTGCTCCCACTCGCACATAATCTCCTAAATGTACAACACCCAAAACTTTAGCCCCGGTACCTACTTCTATAAAGTCACCTAAGACGGGGTCACTACCTTCATGACATTCACCCCTGTCACCAAGTGTTACTCCTTGATGTAAAATACAGTTTTTACCTACTACAGCATGTTCTCCCACAACAACACCACTAGGGTGCGGGAGGTAGAGGCCTCCTGCTATTTTTGCATTTCGAGCGATATCACAAGAGAAAAGTATTTGATTTAAAATAGCAAATACTTTGCCCACTATACCTAAATGATACTGCGTACACAGGGAGGAGAGTCTAAAAATGACTACAGGCCACATGCGAGGGTGTACTATATAGAGTATATCACTACTTTTATTTTCAGATATGCCTCGTACCATATGAATATCTAGTCGTAAGGTGGGGATAAATGTCATCAAAGATCAGATCCTGTTACAAGTTGTTTTATGATATAGCCATTGGTTAATACCTGCAAACTTGGCATCACCATATTTAAAAGAGTATTCCAATCACCAAAATTACTTTTAGGTATAAACACAATGTCGTAAGGTTGAAGTTTAAAATCAAGAGCATTTCCTTCTAATATTTTCTCAAAATCAACAAGATAAACAGAGGGATCACTGATAGAACCTCGAATAATAGCTATTTTATTAATATTCCCTGTGCTTAAATACCCACCAGCATGACTGACAATCTGGGTAAGTGTCATGTTCTCTCTATAACCATAGTAACCACTTGTTTTAACTTCCCCAAGCATATACAGTTCTGTATTTAATGATGAAGGTATGTAGATATAGTCTTTATCTTTCAAAGGTATATTATGTAAAGGATTACCTTTGCTAACGAGCTCGACGAAGTTGACAGGCAATATTTTTTTTCCTCTACTTATAAAAGAATGTTCTAAATCAGCTAACTCAACAGTATTATCTTTAAAAATACCTATAGAAAAACCCCCTGCATCTGCTAGAGTGTCAAGTAATTTAGAGTGTTCATGCACTGGATAATTTCCAGGTTTATTGATCTTTCCCAAAATAGTATAGGTTTGTGCCCGAAATTCTGAAGGGATAAGTGAGACTATAGGTTTTTCCATGTATTTTTTTAGCTTCGATGAGATTCTGTTCATAGCATGATTGATACTCATGCCTGAGACTTTTACGTCACCTACCATCGAGATAGTGAGTGTACCATCGGGTTTAACAACACCATTCTTTATAGTCAGCTCCGGTTCCCCATAGATAGATATGTTAAACCTGTCTCCTGAGCCAATCCTATATGGCATAACCTTATTTTTTTGAAGCTCTCTAAGTTCACGTTTGATCGTTTCTTTACTTTTACTTCGACGTAACATTTTTTGAGTATGTACTGGAGATTTTGTTTGGGTTGTTACCTTTTTTTCTTCATGGGCTGATGGATTTGGTGATGGATGTGTTGCACACCCCTCTAAAAACATAAGCATAAATATCAAAAGACTAAGATAAAAAATATTTATGTGTTTCACTTATGATTCCTTTCATTTTATCTAAACTTTTTTCTTCGAGTTGCAGCATAAACTCATGTATCACTTTTCTCATCGATGTATTAAACTCTGTACAGAGTAAAAAGGTATCTGTTCTCTCTGCAAACATTGGTACAAGGTGTGTAGCTTCTTGATAGGGTGGTAGATCGATGATAATATAATCATAATCCAATGTCTTTAATGTTTTAAAAACATTATCAAGATACTCTTTCTTCGGAATAAATATCGAATAGTCATCTTTAATGTGCCAGCATAGTGTATCTACATTTTCTTTTGTTTTGTATGGCGTGTATGTTTGTGTATCCAGAGGAGACACAAGATCTATAGTATGCTCTGCAAGATGTCCATAGGGAGTGACAGAAGACTTTATATGCAAAATTCTATGTTTTTGGTAAATGAGCTGCTCCAAAAGAAGGCTGGTAATATGGGCCATAAACTGAGGCGCGATATCTTCCCCCAGGGTTACAATATGCGCACCTTTTATTTTTTTGCCAATAACCCTATTGGCTAAAAATGAAAAAACTTGTTTGCTTGATGCTGAGATCCCATTTTCTTTAGGAAGCTGAATGGTATCTGTGATACCAAACCTTGATTGCAGGTCAAACTTTGTTTTTACTGTATTGTCCAAAAGTTCTCTTGCAACTATAAATGTGATGGAGACGAAAGTTCCCAGAATGAAAAACAAAATCACTATCATC
>CAUZVG010000125.1:0-4285 GCA_963583215.1 Campylobacterales bacterium
CATCGGGTTTCTATTCGTCTTTTTATACATTTACGTGATGCACGTCATCCTCATGCTAAAATTGATGATGATGTGGAAACTTACATTTCTGAGTTTATTCGTCCCGATCAAAAGTATTTGACAGTATTTACGAAAATAGACAAACTCAACCAAAAAGAACGTAACAAACTCAAACGTGAGTTTCCAGGTTCCATTACCATCTCGAATTTGAAGAAAGTAGGCTATGAACGTGTACACAAAGATATACTTCAAACTATTTTTGCTGTGGACGATGTCCCTAGAAAAGATGCAGCTAGCGAAGAGACATCTAGTAAAAAAGAGACCTCTTCGTGATAGAATTGGTCAAAGCGACACTCTCAGACATACCTGCCATGCAAGCTATGGTTATTGGAGAAGTTAAAGACGGTATCATCTTGAACCGTAGTGAAGATGAAGTGGCCACGAATATACGCTCTTATGTTTTAGCAAAAGAGGAAGGTAAACTTGTGGGTTATACAGCCTTGCACATACACTCTTCACGTTTGGCTGAAATTCGTAGTCTTATTGTGGACGAAGGGTATCGTGGGCAAAATATCGGTAAAAACATGGTGCAATTCACCCTTGAAGAGGCGAAAAATCTAGGGGTAAAAGAAGATGTGTTAGTCTTAACCTATTTGCCACAATTTTTTGAGAAATTGAATTTTGTTGAGATAAACAAAGAAGTCATTCCTGAACATAAAATTTGGGCAGATTGTATTAAATGTATTCATTTTCCTGTGTGTAATGAAGTCGCATTGGTTTATAAATTGGTGTAAGTGGTGAAAAGTTAAGATGGCAGAATCGGGAAATAAAAAATTCAGTATTGTGTTATGGATAGGCATACTTCTCTTTGCCGTGTTTTACCCGATGCTTATTTCTATTTATGTCTTTTTGCCACTTTTTATTGCTGCGATGTCTTACCTCTTAATCCAAGGGTTAGAGCAAGGCAGATACTCTTATATCTTTATCGCTATGATTTATTTGATTAACTTAGAAGTAAACCTCTCTTTACCACTGTTTTTTACGCTCATCTCTGCTTTAATCTTTTATGTGAGTATTTACCCCTCCTTATTACATTTTAGGAAATGTAAACTATGTAAAGCCTTTATCTCTGTTTTGATTTTAGACCTCTCTTATTTGGGTATACTTTTTGCCTATGATTTTATCTTTAATGTGAACAGTATCGAGTTAGATATGATTTTACTCTATTCTTTGGTCGTTGATATGTTATTGGTGGTGTTGTTATGAGATATAAGTTTATCATTTTAGTTTTCCTAATGTTTTGGGCGGTGATGATTACCCGCCTTTACCATGTGAGTGTCAAGTCAAACTTCTATTATGAAGGTTTGGCCAAAGAAAATATGGAGAGAAAACACTTTATTAAGCCTGTGCGTGGTGAGATATTTGACACACATGGTAAACTGCTTGCTATGAATCGTATAGGGTTTTCTCTCTCCATTGCACCGCATTTAAAGTTAAAAGGGGAAGCTTTAGACAAAGCAGTTTCTACACTTATGGAGGCTTTTCCTGATCTCAATAAAACGGTCATGTTAAAAGTCTATAAAAAGCACTCTTCTGCGTATAACCATACTTACATAAAAGTGGTGGATTTTGTACAGTACTCAGGGATGATGGGTGAGTATCCTTCACTCTCTTTGGAAAAAAATATTAAAATTGAAGCAGAGACGAAACGTTATTATCCTTATGGACGTTATGCTGCACATATTGTTGGATATATAGGACGAGCCAATAGAAAAGAGAGTGACAAAGATGAGATCGTTGATGTGGTTGGGAAAGTGGGAAAAACAGGACTTGAACGCTACTACAATAAGGAACTTCAAGGTGAATTAGGTTACGTCATCGATAAGGTAACGGCTACGAATAAAGCAGTATCTGTTATAGAAAAAGTAAAGCCAAAAGACAATAAAAGTATTGTTGTAAATATTGATATTGATTTACAAAAGATGATACATGAGCGTTTTGGTACAGCAACTGGTGTGGCTGTAGTGATGCGTACCAATGGCGAAATACTTTCGGCTGTAAGTTACCCTGCTTATGATCCTAACCTTTTTGTTGGGGGTATCTCTACAAAGGATTGGAAAGCTTTGCAACAAGACTTAAGCCATCCTTTTACCAATAAAATCATACATGGAACTTATCCTCCCGGTTCTGGAATCAAAATGGCTATGGCCATGGCTTTTGAACAAGCGAAACCTGGTATTTTGGATTCTCCAGAATATTGTAGTGGATATATGACAATTGGTAAAAGCTCACATAGATTTAGATGTTGGAAACACTCAGGACATGGAAAAGTACCTGTACGTAAAGCAATCATGCAGTCCTGTGATGTTTTCTTCTATAAGAAATCTTTAGAAGTTGGCATTGATGCTATGTCGAAACATTTGAAATCTTTTGGATTAGGTGTCAAGACAGGTGTCGATTTACCACGGGAATACTCAGGAATTATGCCTAATAAAGCATGGAAAAGAAAAAGATTCAATAAGCCTTGGTATTTGGGTGAAACAGTGATTGCATCTATTGGTCAAGGATATGATCTCTCTACCCCTTTGCAAATTGCACGTTATACTGCACTGATGGCTACAGGTAACCTGGTAACTCCCAAAATTGCTAAACTTATAGATGGGAAGCTAAATGAGAATGAAATTAAACCATATAAATTTGATAAATACATTCATGAGATTCGCAAAGGGATGCATGATGTATGTAATGTCCCTGGTGGTACGGCATATAGGGTTTTACATGATATGCCTATTGTGGTTGCGGGTAAAACGGGAACCTCTCAAATTACGACTATACCACAATCGGTAAAAGGTGGAATCAAAGAAGAACTTTTGTCCTATTTTCATAAATCACATGCATGGATTACGACATATGCACCTTATGAGGACCCAAAGTTTATTGTGACAGTACTTGTAGAACATGGGGGGCATGGAGGAAGTACTTCTGCACCTATCGTGAAAGATATTTATAATTGGCTTTATGAAAAAGGTTATTTTGATGAAAAACCTAGTGATGGGAGTGTAAATACAGATGTGGGTAGTTATTATGACCCTATACTAAGCGATACTCCTAACTCTGCTGTAGTTAAGAAGACAGACAATACCATTAAGATAGAGAAAGATGTTATAAGAAGTAATAAAGCCCTCCGAAAGAAAGTTAATACTGGATCAGTTGAAGACCTCTTCTAAGCAAGAACAGGTCTTTTGTGTTTAGGCTAATCTGTCCTACATCTGTTCTAAAGTATTATTTAAAAAGAGTCCCAAGATAATAATTAAAGAAATCCCGGCAGACTTGTTATAGAGTTTGTTGGCTGTGATAAAGACAAGTAGCAGTGTGGCTACAAGCATGGTGGCAATGTCAAAGACATAGGCAGAAGCATCGATTTTGAGTGTTCCCGCGAGGGCAGCAGATCCAAGTACCACCGTAGTGTTTGCCATATTTGAACCTATGATGTTCCCTATGGCCATGTCTACTTTACCTTTGAGCGCGGCAGAGACACTCACCACAAGTTCTGGTAGTGAGGTTCCTAAAGAGATCATAATAATCCCAATCACCCATTCAGAGATGCCAAAACTTTTTGCTATATCTGAAGCACTCTCTACTGTAAAATGTGCGCCTATAATGACAAGTATAAATCCTGTAAAAAGCATAGGAACTACTTTTGCCCAAGAGAAATCTTCCTCTTCAATATCAACAAAATCATCTGCAGGTACATTCTTGGCATCTTGCAGTAAAAAAAGTAAGTAAGCCCCCATAAGTAGGAGTAAAAGCAGAGCGTCAAAATGTGAAATGAGACCATCAAGTGTCATTAAGACAAAGACCAGCACCGGTACCAATGCCCAAGTACTGTCTTTGGCAAAGAAGTCCCTGTTTGGGTTTATTTTTTTAGCTATGAGAAAAACGGTTGCCAAGACAAGGGTAATGTTGAGTATGTTTGAACCAATGACATTGGCAATGGCAATGTCTGGTTTCCCAGAGTATGAAGCAGCAATACTTGCAGCCATTTCAGGTAATGAAGTACCAAGGGCAATGAGGGTAGCCCCAATGATAAACTCAGGTATCTTAAACTTTAAAGCAATACGCTCACTTTGGTTAATAATGAGATCTGCACCCCAAATTAGTACACCCATGGCAATAACAAATATTACAAAATCCAAATTAATTCTCCTCTTTTTCTGTAAGGCTTCTTACAATTAAACTTTTTGGTAAAGCAAACATTTTAATGAGTGCTTCTTCTCTTTCTCTC
>CAUZVG010000126.1:0-4141 GCA_963583215.1 Campylobacterales bacterium
TGCTAAGCTCACACCAGAGACCAATCTTAGTATTATTGGGACAGGTAAATTACGTTTTAAAAACTGGGGTGATACCCTACTTGAAGAGAAAAATACTGATGTGTTAACCACAGGTGCCATCCAACATAAACAACAGTTAAAAAGACTTACAAAGGTCGAACACAATAAGGTGATTACTGTGGACTATGAGAATGAACAGCTTTTAGAAGGTAAAGGCTCTCTGCTCACACTCAACAGAGTAAAAGAGACAGAAGGTTTGCTTGAAGATGGCGAAGAGATGGTGGCTGGTTTCCTTTGCAAAGTATGGAAAGGTAGAAACAGTAAAAAATGTCTTTACAAAGGTGTGGTCTTAAAACAAGAATCAACCATTATGGGTGTATCGTATGTTAAAGTAGCTAAATCGGCACGTTTTGACATCAATACTTCAGAAGAGGCTTGTAAATTACCTGACTATCCCCTGCAACCCATAGGTCTATTTAAAGACAATCCTAAAACAAAAAATGCTAAAAAAAGAGAAGATTTATGTGAAATTCTTAGCAAAGATTCACTTGAAAAAGAGACAAAAAAACAGAAATTTTCTACCTTAGATATAGAAAATGAAACACGTCAAAAATTTATCAACCACATAGGAAAAGATATTTTTAGCACAGTAAAAAAATGTTTACCCCAAGAGTTAGACATACTTAAAGAGACACGAGTTTGTCTCTACAAAGCAGAAAATGCACAGCGTGCCAAAGCCTGTTTTGAAAGCTTAAACGCCATGAAAGAAACACAAGGTGTGCTTAGAGAGGAAAATGTTTCAGACTGGGATGAGAATGGGAAAGAGCGCTTGCTTGATGCCATTGAAGATGAGATCATCTTTTTTCAATCCCGCATGCCTTGTGTGAACCGTGCTAAAAATATTACAGATCTCTCTGCCTGTATGAAATGAAAGAAACATGAAATTCTATCGTATCTACATTGAAATCACCAATGTCTGTGGTTTAAAATGTTCTTTTTGTCCTACAAAAGAGTTACCCAATAAAGAGATGGATTTAGACTTTTTTGAGTCACTTATCTTACAGGCAAAACACTATACGAAAGAGATAGCCTGTCACGTAGTTGGGGATCCTCTTACACAGTCAAACCTTTCTGAGTATTTGGACATTATTCATAAACATGGACTTAAAGCCATGTTGACAACTTCTGGATATTTTCTTAAAAAACATAGTTTTGAGACACTCTTTCATCCTGCAGTGAAACAGATAAATATTTCACTCAACAGTTTTAACAAAAATGACACATCTTTGAGTTTTGAACAATACATGACACCTGTCTTAGACTTATGTATGGAAAAGTTAAAAAGAGAAGAAGAGTTGTTTATCAATTTGCGTGTATGGAACTTAGATGAACTTATGTCAGAACGTGAATTTAATGAAATACTTTTTGAAAAACTCTCTCAAACCTTTAGTGAAACACTTCCATTAGAAACACTCTCTTTGGAAAAAGTGTATGAAGAAAGACCTAAGTCTATACGTCTAGCCTCTAAAATATTGGTACATTTTGACAATTATTTTGAATGGCCTTCACTTAAAAATGAAGTTTATGGAGATGGCACATGCCAGGGGTTACAGTCACATGTGGCTGTACTGGCTTCAGGGAAAGTAGTTCCTTGTTGTTTAGACTGTGATGGCATCATAGAACTGGGAGATTTACACGAACAAAGCTTGGCAGAGATCCTCTCTTCAAAACGTGCTTTAGACATGCTAGAAGGGTTTAAAGAGGGATTAGCCGTAGAAGAGCTGTGTCAGAAGTGTTCGTATAAAGAACGTTTTAATACCTGAGTCAAATATTTGCTGTGCCATTGCACACCTTGCATATTTTAGTCTAGCGGTGCAATACGTCTAAATTTAGTACCTGCAATACTGAGTGCAGCCATCAGACCTTTTTCATCATAGATAAAAGCAATGATAGGTTTTTCAAAACTCATAGAAGAGATATCTTTACTTTTTGCCCAATCTGAGACATTAATGGTACCATCTACACCTGCTTCCCAACCATTGCTTTGTATAAAATTATTTAAAGAAGCTTCAGATAAAAAAGCGATGAGCATAGAGTGCTTTTGTGCACCTGCTTGAAAGCCAAGGGATGCTGCAGTCATGTCATAGTAGTGTTTTGATACACCATCAACACGTAAAGCACCTTCACCATATTTTCCACCCACAATAAACCCTGCTTTAATGACAGAAGGAAAGACAAGGTAAGCTTTGGTTTTTTGAAGAAAGTTTTCTCCTCCAGGTACTTGTTGTTTAAATTTTTCTATAGCGATATCTACGGCATTGTTAATTTCTGTTTTTGTCTTTGCAAAAGCCATTTGTGTAAAAAGCACTGAAAAAAGCAGGCTAAGTAGTAGGGGTTTGAGGTTTTTCATAATTTTTCCTTGTTTAATGTGTTAGTATTATATCTTATGAAAATTAATGGAGTTATTATGGAAAAACTAAGTCTAAAAGCTTACGCAGTAAAAAACAAGATGAGTCTATTTTCTGTTGTGAAGCTTGTAAAGTCTGGAAAAGTAAAAAGTAGCACAGAAGAAGTAGACGGCAAGGATGTGACCTATGTTTTACTGGAAGATGAAGGTAAACAGACAAGTGAAAAAGTAAAAGAAGAAACAAAGGTCTCTTTTCATATAGAAGAAGAGTTAAAAAAACTCATCTTAGAAGTGGCAGTCTTAAAAGAAGAAATTGAAAAACTAAAAAAGTGATGAATAGGCTATAATGAATCTAAAAGGTTTATGATGAAATTAGCCTATATTACAGATGAAAGTTATCTTCAACATGACACAGGTACTTCACATCCTGAGTCTCCAGAACGTCTTAGAGCCATAAACTCTGCCATTGCAGGGCTGAGTAGTAAACTCATCTTTAAATCTCCCCTAACAGCCCAAGAAAGTACACTAACTCTCGTACACTCTCCAGAACAAATAGATCTTGTAAAAGAGGCATCTGCTTCTCAAGGTTCCATAGATCCAGATACCATTTGTTCTTCTGCTTCTTATGAAGTAGCATGTAAAGCCGTAGGTGCAGGTTTAGTTGCACTGGACGGCATCAAGGCAAAGGTCTTTGAGAGAGCTTTTTGTGCAGTACGTCCACCAGGACACCATGCTACACCCACGGCGTCTATGGGTTTTTGTTTGTTTAACAATATTGCTATTGCTGCAAGGCATGCACAGAGCATTGGTTATGAAAAGGTGATGATAGTAGACTTTGACGTACATCACGGAAATGGTAGCCAAGATACATTTTGGGAAGATGACTCTGTGTTTTACTTCTCAACACATCAAGCCTATGCTTACCCAGGCACAGGTAAAGAGTCAGACAGAGGTGAGGGGAGAGGTGCAGGGTTTACAGCAAACTTTTTACTCATGCCAGAAAGCAGAGATGCCGTACTTTTAGACATATATGAAAATGATCTACCCCCTTTAGTGGCATCTTTTAACCCCGACATCATTTTGGTCTCTGCAGGGTATGATTTACATGAGAGTGACCCTTTGGCACAATTAAACATTACAACGCAGGGCATAAGAAAAATGGTCCGAATGATTTTAGATCTTAAATCCGTACCTTTTGTCTTTTTTTTAGAAGGTGGTTATGATGTCAATGCTTTGGGTGAAAATGTGAAGGTTACGCTTGAAGAGATGTTAAAGTAGTGGGTTTTGTTTCCTATCGGAAGATAGGAAACAAAGGGTAAAAGCGATTTCTATTTAATTACTTTTTTGAGTTTTCTTTCAATAGCACCTGGGATACTTGAAATAACCATAAATTGACCCATAGAAAGTAGTGGGTATGAAAGTGCAATGTAGTACTTCGCGTGAAGTGCATATGCTTTGTTATCTTCAATAAGTACAGTGTATGGAAGCAAGATAGCTTTATCTGCACCAATCTTGTCTACAAAAGATTCTGTTGTTTTACCCATAGTTACACCAACAAGTTTAGATCCATTCGCAAGTTTAAGTTCAAAGATTTTCTTTTTACCTTTAATGTCTACACCCGCTTTACCTTTAAGGTTTAACATGTCTTGGTAGTAAGGCATACCCAACATGAAGTGGTACCCTGAAAGACCAGAAGAAGAGAGTACGTCTTTTGTTGCAGTTAGTTTACCAAGT
>CAUZVG010000127.1:0-4128 GCA_963583215.1 Campylobacterales bacterium
CATTTTTGAATCAAGGTCTTCTTTTTGCAAAAAGAGTTTCTTGTTGCCATGACAATCTGCACAGCCTGCATGGCAACTTTTACAGTCATTATTCCAAACAGTGCCTAGTTTATGAAAATTATCTTCCCCCGTTCTTAGTTTTAATGCATGAGACATACCGCTTAATGTACTGTGAAGACTTGTGGCGTGTAATTTAGAAATCTCACTGTGGCAATTTACACATTTCGATTCAGCCGATACCATTCCTAAATGCGCTTTTCTCTGATCCGCCTCTTTTGCATTGCCGCCATGGCAGCCTGTACAGCCTAGTTTCCCATGTGTGCTATGTTTAAAATCTTTATTGACAAAAGCATTTAAAAAAGCAGGTCTTGATGGGGCAACTGCACAACCATCATCCGATAAGGCATCTTTTGGTTTTACCATTTGCATCATATATCCTGTATTGCTGTGACACTCCAAACAGCTATCATTTTCTCCCGTAATATTTTGCTCTTTTGTTGTTTTTCCATTTATGTCGGTAGATTTTTTCATAGCCACCGTTTCATTGGTGTCTGAGCGCAGACTTTGCATATATTCAACTAAAGCTTCCAGTTCATTGGGAACAAGTTGTTTGTATCTTTGCTTTTGCTCAAATGCACGTTCAGGAATTTTCCCTTTCAGTGAATCCGAAGCGATGATCCACGATTCAAGTGCTTCTTCTTCCAACCTGTCACCCACACCATCAAGAGGATTTCTTCTATTACCTTTGCCTTCAATTGAGTGACATCGTGCACATCCTTGTTTTGAAAACAGTACTTCACCTTTTTGAATTTTTATTGAATCCAAAGTCACTCTTTTTAGTGCAAGAGAGGAAGGGGTCTCTTTTTTTATCTTATCTTCATCTTGATTTTGTGAGAGAGCAAAGATAATTGACAGCAGTACAATCAGTGCAGAGGTTAACAATACAATGTATTTTGAAATGACTTCACGCATTGTTACTCCTTACACCATATCAAACAGTTCAAAATGAACTTTGCCTAAAGGCACTTTCAGCCCATAAAGTTCCTTTTGAACTGCATCACTCAGCGGCTTTGGGCCACAGATAAAATACTCAAGTTCTTTAAGGTCTTTTGGAAGGATCCTTTGAAATAACGCTTTGGAAATACGCCCTCTCTCACCTTTCCACGTATCATCGGCTTTAGTTAAAAGATGTATGAGTTTTAAATTGAGATTATTTTGCATCTCTTTGAGTTCATCATAAAAAATAATACTTTCCAGGTCCTTATTAATGTCAAGAAAAATGAGTGGTCTTTTATCTTTTTTGTCTGCTAAACTTCTCAACATACTCATCACAGGAGCCACCCCAACGCCAGCAGCGATAAAAACAAATCCAGGGGCATCAGGGTAGTTCTCTACAGAAAAAGTTCCGTAAGGACCATCTAAGTATGCAATCTCACCAATAGCTGTATCTTTGATTGTTCTTGTAAAATCGCCAAGCTCTTTGATCGTAAACTCTATCCTCTTTGTATGAGGAGAGGATGAAAAAGAAAAAGGGTGTTCTTTTATGTGATAAGGAGAGTCTCCCAGTGTCAACCAGGCAAATTGGCCCGCTTTAAAGTGCATACCTGTATGATCTTCAGGCTCAAGAGCAAGAGTGTAAGCGTTTCCACGCTCTTTTTTCACATCTACAACCTTGTAAGGATGTTTTTTCATAACCCAAGGCTTAACTATGCGTATATAGACCATAAGCAATACAAAGAATAGCGTGTAAGATGTCCACAGCCAGCGTTTTTCAGGCGCAGCGATATAGTATCCGACACCTTCAATATGAGTCAAGGCAAGTATAAATGCACTAACAGCCATTATAATATGAAGTATACGCCAGGTCTCATACTCGATCTTTAACTGTTTACGAAAAAATGAAGAGAGTATAAGCAGCATAAACAACAATAAACTTATACGACCGGTCGTCATATACCAGGGTGCGTCAAAGGGATTGGTGGAACCCAGTGCTTCTACGTTGTCAATACGAATAATAAGAAAATGTAAAAAGATAAATATAAAAGCAGCTATAGCCAAATAACGGTGAAAATAGTAGATGATATCTATACCAAAGGGGGCTGATGCACGTTTAAATCTCGCCGTTAGAAAAAACTGTACGCTGATTATAGCCATACTGGCAAAGCCAAGTGCCATAGAAAGATCCCACCAAAATCCTGAACCCGGAGGCACTTCTCCAAAATTTAGCACCATAAGTGGTGCAAGTACTAGCAGTAAATAAACAGTGATCCAGAAAAAAGCTGATTTAATGATTTTCATTGTAAACAGAACCTTTTGAATTATTGAAAAATATCGCTTCTTTTCTCTTGATACTTTCCTTCTTTTACTTTTTGATTAATTTCATTCAGTTTTTCTGTCAATATAGGAACCAAACCTTCAGCTATTTCCTGATCTGGAGCTTCGGGAACATTCAAATTGGTATATTTTAGATTTTCTTCAAAAAAAGTTTCAAGGTTATCCATGATCTCTTCTTTTCTGCTATCCAAGTCTTTTTGAACCGGTGATTCAGGGTCTTTCTTTTTTATTGCTTCTATTTTTGGTTTAATGTCTATTTCTGTTTTCGACTTTTTGAGCACAGGAACATATACAAGCACATCCGTAGGAGAATTTTGTACCAAATAAGATGCAGTTGAGCCAAAAAGAAAAGAATTTAAATTATTTACTCCTTTAGATCCCAACACAAGTAGATCAGCATCATCTTTTTTAATGTAAGCTAAAAGGTCTTCATTGATAGATGCAGTATATCCAATCAATGCCATCCCTCCTTCTCCTGTTTCTTCCACAAACTTTTCCAGTGCAAGAGTTGCTTCTGTAAGCAACTCTTTTTTAAATTGACTTTGCTGATCAGTACTAATACGATAAGTCTGGGCCATAAGCTCATCAACAGTTATATAGGCATGGAGATACTTTAGTGAAGCTGTATTGATAAGCATCCGGGCAAACACAATACTCTCTTTTGAATAATCAGACAAGTTTGTCGGTGCAAACATCTTTTTATAAGCATGGTTAGCTTCATTTTTAACGACCAAAACCGGAATACGTATCTTTTGGATAAGTTTTAGTGTTGTAGAGCCAAAATAGTTACTGCTGATGTCATTTTTCCCGTGTGTGCCTATAATCAGCAGGTCAGCATGGGTACTTTGTACTTTAAGTGCTATGGAAGAAGATGCTGAACCGGATTCAACAAAGAGAATATACTCTAGACCCACTTTGCCTGTCACTCTGTCTACCTCTTCTGTAATCGTTTTCTTTATTTCATCTTCATCTATAGCTTGTACAAATGGAGATTCTATAAAAGAGGGTTCTATCACGTGCATAACTACAAGCTGAGCCTCTTTCTCTTTTGCTATGGAAACAGCACGTTTAAGTGCTTCTTCCGCCATAGCCGATCTATCAATGGCAACCAGTATTCGATTCACTTCTTTCATTCTCTTTTCCCTGTATTTAAATTCTGATTAATGTTATCATGTTTTAGTTAATCACTTATTCTACAGCAGGTATTTATGATATAATTTTTTATTGTATGTTTCGGCATAAAAAAGTTTAAAAAGGTATTACTATGAGTACTCAAAGGGATGCATCAGTTTTGATATCAGAGGATTGGCATACTGAAAGTACAGAATCAGTCTTTGAAATACTTAAAACATCAGTAGATGGTCTTTCTAAAGAAGAGGCAGAGAAGAGACTTGACACATATGGACCAAACAGGCTCCCTGAGTCAAAGACATGAGGTCCTTTTATACGTTTTATGTATCAATTCCATAATATACTGATCTATGAGTTGATCGTAGTAGGTATTGTAACAGCCGTGATGGAACACTGGGTTGATGCCGGTGTGATTTTTGCTGTGGTTATTCTCAATGCACTGAAATATGTCATTTAAAACAAGCTTTATAGGCCTTATATACGTACTTTGTGGGTCTTTTTTCTCTCTTTGTTTTTATCATATTTTTCTGAAAAACCAGAGGTGATTTGTTTGCTATTGTTGATGATTGCTTTTGCTTAACTTAATGGCATTGGAGGGGGCTTTCTCCCGTCTCATTAACTTTTTATCGCCTATTGGTCAATATCTATATTTACTGTATATGA
>CAUZVG010000128.1:0-4118 GCA_963583215.1 Campylobacterales bacterium
TATTTACCTCCTCGTATTTCTGTCTATGAAGAGAATGGTGTTAGCACACTGGCAACCATAGGCTTTGAAGATATCTTATCTGCGGTGAAGGTGGATGAAGATTTTAAAACATTCATGACCATACTCTTTCTAAACATAAAAAAAGTGATGCATAGTTGGGATGATTAACGACCTCATCTGCAGACTAACCCAGCTTCTCTTAAATTTTCACCCTTGCCTCTAAGGCACGTGAGAGTGACAGTATGTCAATATTTTCCAACTCTACACCGGTAGGGACACCTTGTGCTATTTTGGTGAAGTGTATAGGAAGGCCTTGCAGTTTATCTTCTATGTAAAGTATCATGGTATCTGTGGCTATGCTTGGTGGAAAAGCAAAAATGATTTCATCCACACCTCCTACAGCATAAAAAAGATGTTCTTCATCTAAATCTCTCACTTCAGAAATCACATAATAAACCCCATCAAACTGCCCACTCTCTTCAATACTCAAAATGTCTTTTGCCGATTGCACAATACAAAGTTTTGTTGCATCACGCTCAGGGTCAGAACAGATGGTACAGAGTTCATCTTCACTCATGTTGTGACACTTCGTACACTTGTGTATGCTATTGACAGCAGTCTCCAAAGCATGGGCTAACTTCATGGCAGCAAAACCATCTTCCATTACGGCATTGTAAGCCAAACGTATGGCTGTTTTTTTACCAATGGAGGGCAAAGAGGAAAAGGCATCCACCAAGTTTTCAAATGCCTCTATTTTGTAGTGCTTCATACTTTTTGGCTAGTCTCTCAAGTAGTCTGTTGCTTTAGAGTACTCAATCACCGACTTTATAAAAGTCACTACTTTTTGGTGTTCGGGATGTGCATCATAAAGATCTAAACCCTCTTTACTCTCAAAAACTGCAATGATACTTAAATCCATCGCTCTGTCTGACTCTATAACATTAACACCAACATCAATACTTCTAAGGCTAGGAATGGCCCCCATGAGGTTTTCTAACATCTGTTTTGCCTGAATAATATTGGCTTTTTTATTTTCTTCTTTAAACTTAAACATGACGATATGAACGAGCATTTCCAACCTTTATAGTGTGTTTTTGTGATTATATCTAAATTATGGTAGAATTCGCCAAATTTATACCATCCAAATTGGAGATACACCATGACAGAATTAGACTATTATGAAGTCCTTGAAGTTAGCAAATCATGTTCAGGCGCAGAGCTTAAAAAGTCTTACCGAAAACTAGCCATGAAGTTTCACCCAGACCGTAACCCTGGAGATGACGAAGCCGAAGAGAAGTTTAAAGTGGTCAATGAAGCGTACCAAGTACTCTCAGATGATGAAAAAAGATCAATCTACGACCGTTACGGAAAAGCAGGCCTAGAAGGTCAAGGCGCCGGGCGTGGTGGTTTTGGCGGTGGTAACATGGATGACATTATGGACATGTTTAACTCTATGTTTGGTGGCAGTGGTGGTGGTCGTCAATCACGTAGAGACCCTAGCCAAAAGTACTCTTTAGACTTTGAGATTGAATTACCACTAGCATTCCATGAAGCTGTGTTTGGCTGTGAGAAGAAAGTAGACATTCGTTACAAATCTTCTTGTGGTGACTGTCAAGGTACAGGGGCAAAAGATGCCAAGCTAGAGACTTGTGACTACTGTGGTGGTCAAGGTCAAGTTCTTATGCGTCAAGGGGCTATGCAGTTTGCGCAAACTTGTCCAAAATGTCAAGGACAAGGACAGAGTGTCAAAGAGCCATGTACTAGCTGTTCAGGGCAAGGATACCATGAAAAAGAAGATACCGTCACTGTGAACATCCCAGCAGGGGTAGACTCAGGTAACCGTTTAAGAGCACAGGGCTATGGAAATGAAGCTAAAAATGGCCAACGTGGTGACCTTTACCTCACTTTCATTGTAGAAGAAGATGAAAACTTTATCCGTAACGGCAATGACATTTACATTGAAGTACCTGTTTTCTTTACCCAAGCTATTTTAGGTGAAACCATTTCTATCCCTGCATTAGACGGTGAATTAGAACTTGAACTTAAAAAAAGTACGAAAGACAAAGAGCACTTTATTTTTGAGGATGAAGGTGTTGCAGATGTACACGGTGGACGTAAAGGTCGCCTCATTGCACAAGTACAAATGATACTTCCTAAAAAAATAAATGAAGAGCAAAAAGAGTTGCTTGAAAAACTTCAAGAGTCTTATGGTGTGGAGAGTCGACCACACAAATCTACATTTGAGTCAGCTTTTGGTAGAGTCAAAAACTGGTTTAAATAGCATGTAGCGTGGGCAGTAATGCCCACGCTACACTACACGCTGATGTAAGATAATTTTAGTCTCTGAGGGACTGAAATCCATCTTATCACTTCTTTTATCATAAGCCATCACATAAATTTCATCACCCTTTTCTAAGTAATTGTGTTCACCAAACTCAGCGTAAGCCGTTGCACCAATAGAGACTAAGACATCATTAGGGTAGTCACAAGCTTCTAAGTGTGCGGCTATGTTTTCTAAAGGGCCAAAGTCTTCTTGGGTATTCATTTTCTCTATGAGCCATGTTTTTAACTTGCCGTAAAAGTATGAGTACCCTAAGAGTGGAGCATCCACACCATAAGGGTGCAATACCCCTTCACGTTTCACAAAAGAGCAAAGATGGTAGTGGTCCATCACCCCACCCTCTTCAAATTTGTCTATCTCTATCCACTTGTCGCCGATACCTTTAGAGTTTAAGCCCCAAGACTTTTTCTCAGAAATCTTTTTTGCCCCCTCTTTTCTAATGGTACAATCATTAAAGGTGGTAAACTTTTTCGCATGCAAATCTATAATCTTTTTCTTTTCATCATAGACAATGTCAAACAGCACTGCAATTTCAGGTTCTACTTGGGCATTGGCTTCATACGTAGGCAGATTAAGGGTGTCTGTACCAATGCTGTAAAGTCCTAAAAAAGAGTCAGACCCCGGCAAGTAAAAAGGGAAGATGCCTTTAGGCGCATCTGCTTCAGCTGTGAGGACATTTTCAAAGTCTTTCAACTCTCCTGCTTGTTCCAAATGATGTGCAAAATTTCCTGCAACACCGAGACAAATCGTATCTTTGAGTGACATAGTTATCCTTAGATCTAATTGGCATAGTATAACTTAGTAGGGGTTAGTTTGTGTTTTAAAAAAGAAAAGTGTAGGAGGTTTTTAGTAAAGAGAGAGGTAAGATACCTCTCTCTTAAAGTTTAAAAGTCGTACGTAATACCAATACTTACAATATTTGAATCAATGTTCAAATCTTCAAGATTGGAACCATGGGCACCTTGAAGTAGGTTTTGGTAATCTATCCACATACCCCAAGCTGTTTCCTGGTCTGCATAACCATCAAATGGTCTGTCGTAGTCACCTTCAAGTCTGTCACTCTCGTTTCCTGAGAAGTCATACTCAAGTCCAATACCCCAAGAAAATCCACTTTCAGCATGTGTTCTACTGAGTGTGCTAAGGGTTGAACAATCAAGATCAATTTCTGTTCTTCCGTACCCTAAAAGTCCATAGATATTTACTCTTTCAGACACAGGGTACTGAGGTTTTACAAAAATACCATAGTGGGTAGTTTCTGCGAGATTACTACTAAGCGTAGCAGTCAGAGCACGGACTTCCACTCCTACGTATTCATTGAAGTCATATCCGGCCCTGGCTATGAAACCATAGTGCCCTTCTTCATAACCTTCAGGGGTTACACCACAACAGTCATCTGCACTATACCCAGCCCACAAGATACCAAGCCCAAGGTAAATTGGGTTTGGGTCTGCTGCTACTACAGGTGGTGGAAGTATGCCCCCGCCTGCAAAGAGCATGGTACTTGCGACCATGCTTGTCAAAGTTAGTTTTTTCATTATCTTTTTCATCTTCTTCTCCTTTGTTTTAATTTAAAGTATTCTCTTCTTCTCTTCTAATATATAAAAGCCCTAATGCCAACGTCATACACACCATAAGTATAGCAGAGATTTCACCCAATGCTGGTGACCCTGAACTTTCACAGTGATCACATATAACTTCCTCTTCACCTGCTGTAACTTCAACTAAGTATCCATCTGTATCACTGGCACTCACAAGACAAGGATCACCTCCATCTTCT
>CAUZVG010000129.1:0-4105 GCA_963583215.1 Campylobacterales bacterium
CATTCTTTGTAACTTCATAGAAGAGAATTCAAAAATACAATGAATCCAATACAGTCTCCATCGTTGTTTGAGTTCTATGTCACTTATATCTTGTGTACCTAACATCTGAATTAATCCTTCTGCATGGAGATTATATTTTTATTTGCAACAAGCCAGTATGAAATTACCAATGCCACAATCACAGCGCCAGTGATGAGTAACTCCTCAGCTTTTTCAAAAGATAAAGAGTAAATCAACACTTCTCTAATAAGCACAGACATGGACAGCATGATAAAAGCACCTATGGCAAAGTCTTTACCTTGAAGGTGCTCTATCTCTTCCTGTTGTTCGTTCATGTTTATTCTCTTTGTCATCTAACTATTTAATAACGGACACTATGTCCGACTATTACGTTATTTCAGTATTAGGAGTATACACCAAATGTCTGTTTGTTGTGGAGTTTTGGACAATATTTAGATATTTCCTGTTGATATAGTGAATAATCGTATTATCATAATAATTGCTTATGTGTTTTTAGCACTACATATGCCGATATTTGGACAAAGTGCTACGTTAATTGTGCATTTTATACAATAACTGACAGTGTGTCCGACTAACCTCAATCCAAAATATGTTAAACTAGTAAAAAAATAAGAGTTTAACTATGTCCAAGTCATTTATCACAGATTTTATTTCTATTTTGCTTGTAGGTGCATCTTTTATTGTTCCCATACAGTACCATAACCCACTCCTTTTTACAGGACTTTTTGCACTCTCTGGTGCCATTACCAATCAAGTGGCTATCTATATGCTTTTTGAGCGTGTACCATTTTTGTATGGTTCTGGGGTTATAGAGAAGAACTTTGAAACCTTTAAAGGATCTATCCATGCCATGATCATGAAACAGTTTTTTAACAAAGAACAGTTGGGTGATTTTTTTAGCAAAGAAGAACAGAAGATTGACTTGGCACCTTTGGTTGAAGGGGCAGACTTTTCTCCTGCTTTTGATGCGCTTACTAAGACTGTGTTGGAGTCTAAGTTTGGTGGGGCCATTTCTATGTTTGGCGGGGAGTCAGCACTTGAAGCGCTTCGTGAACCTTTTGGACGAAAACTAAAGTCTGCAGTTTCTGCCATTGTTTCTACTGATGCCTTTAAATCCCAGTTAGATGAGTATATAAAAGACTCAGCGCTCTCTGAAGATATGCTGGACTCTGTTGAGACACTCATAGTCACACGTTTGGATGAGCTTACACCTACAATGGTCAAAGAGTTGGTGCAAGAACTCATTAAAGAGCACTTGGGTTGGTTGATAGTGTGGGGTGGTGTTTTTGGTGGCCTTATTGGTCTGCTTTCTTCTTTACTTTTAGGCCAAGCGTAAAAGTCTTATTTCTTTCCTACTTATTTCTTCTTGGCAACCATGGAAGCTTTCATGGTTTTTACTCCCGTAAAGTCTACATCCCACCATTCATCCATGTATACTAACTCAAATCCAGAACCAAAGTACGCTTCTAGTTCACCCTTTTTCAGCATAAACGCTGGGTTTGATGGGGCACGTTCATTGTCTGTATCATGTAAAAAAGTCTCAAAGAGTAAGATGCCGTTTTCTTTGAGTGCTTCATGGAATTGAGGGAAGAGTGTACGTTCTAAAAAATAGGTACAAACAATGAGGTCATACTTATTTTTTTCTAATGTGTATGTGTCAAAGTCTACTTCAAGTGCAGAGATGTTGTTTAAGTTTTGTAAAGACGCTATGGCCACAGAAGAGATGTCTAAAGCATCTACTTTAAAGCCTTGTTTTACTAAATACTTGGCATTTCTACCCAACCCACATGCAAGGTCAAGTGCCTGTGTGCCTGCGGAGAGTTTGGCATAGTCTAAAACAAGTTTTGCAGGTTCTTGGGGTGCTGTATTCTTGCTATATTTTTCATTCCAACGTTCTTTATCTGTGAGTGCCATAATATATTCTTTTTTGCTATTATTGCATAAAAATATTAAGGCTAGAATATGGCAAAACTTACTTTTATATCGTGGAATGTAAACGGCATACGTGCAGTAGACAAAAAAGATGCACTCAAGTGGATAGATGAGCATGAAGTAGACTTTTTAGGACTACAAGAAATCAAAGCTGAGGCAGAGCAAATCCCTGAGAGTATTTTTGAACGTAACTACAAGTACCAGAGTATTAACTCTTCTGTCAATAAAGGGCAGTCTGGCGTAGCCCTTTATACCGATGTTAAAGGTGAAGCAAGTTCATGTGACCATGTAGATATACTAGATGAAGGGCGTATCAACGAGTATCATTTTGATAACATTGCTTACTTTAATATTTACTTTCCAAATGGGCAGAGAAATGAAGAACGTTTGGTGTACAAAATGGCATTTTATGACCGTTTTTTGACGTACATTTTAGAGTTACGTAAAGAAGGAAAGTCTATCGTGGTTTGTGGTGATGTAAACACGGCACATCATCCCATAGACCTTGCACGTCCAAAAGCCAATGAAAAAACTTCAGGCTTTTTACCTATGGAGCGTGAGTGGCAAGACAAGTTACTTGCTTCTGGTTTTACCGATACCTTCAGACATGTGCATGGTGATGTGGTAGACCGTTATTCGTGGTGGTCTTACCGAGCAGCAGCAAGAACAAACAATGTGGGTTGGCGTATAGATTACTTTTATGTTTCAGATGACTTAAAAGAGAAAATTGTTGACGCAGACATTTTAGACCAAGTCATGGGTTCAGACCATTGCCCAGTAAAATTGGTTTTAGAGATTTAAAACATCATAATTAGTGAACCAGCAATAACAAGTATAACGTTGGCAAAGGCATAGGTTCCTGTGTAACCGAGTGCAGGTACAGAACTTTTGGCCTCTTTGATGACCACGGAGAGTGCAGCACCAGAAGTCATAGCTCCTGTGATAGCACCAAAGATGAGTCCCACTAAACCAAAGATATAAGTGAGTGCATAGCCCATGGCAATGTTGTCAATCACTTGGTCTTGTGTCCATCCTTTAGTGATTGCCACAGAACCTGCCTGCACAGCATCTTGTGCTGCAGCAAGTGTAGGGGAAGAGGTAAGTCCTCCGGAAAGTAGTCCGGCAGACATACCTGGTGGTAAAGAGAGAGTAGGCCCAAATGGCAGCCATAGAAAAACCAGAAAGTGCAACAACCATGGCAAGGGTAAAGTACTTCAATCCATCTTATTTGAGTACAGCTACAAAACCAGGGCCTGCTTGGTAGCCCACTGAAAAGATAAAAAGTGCAAAGCCAATCATCTGTCCTGATGTAGAGATACGAAAGCCATAATGCCCAAAAATGAGCCCTACAAAAAGTACACTAGCCACGGCACCTATAGAGAAAGAGCCAATACGTATATTACCGATAAAATAACCTGCACCTAATACGATAAAAAACACCAGTTCAAAGTGGTGGTTTAAAAGTGATAAGAGTAAATCTCCAGTATGTTCAAGCCCCATAAAAATACCTTTTAGTTATGTGTCGTTTAAAACTTATATCCACCTATGAGTCTTAATGCAGAAATAGATTGTTGTTGGTCTAAATCAACATATTCATAAGTTCCTGTAAAGTAGTAACCCTCTGGATGGTTGTAACTCACACGTACACCATAGTTTTGCTGTTCTTCTTGACCTAATCCAGTCTCTGAAGAGATAGAGTATTGTGGATCTAAGTCAAAATAAGTGTAACGTACACCAACCCATAAACCATCTGTAAGACTTTTACTTAAGTCATAACCCACTTGGATTTTGTATGAATTTGTATTTCTAAGGTCACCTGGTTCAAAAAAGTGAAAAATCATACCATTGGCTAAGTAAGGGTACCCACCCCAAGAACCAAGTGAGGCACTAGCTCCAGGACCATCTGTATAAAAAGATGCACCTGTTGAAATGTCAAAGCCATTGTCTAGTTTCGCATCAAAACGAAGTGAAAAAATACTGTAATCAATCTGGGTGAAATTATTACTTGCGAGTTTACCTACTTCCTTAAAATTGATGATTTGGCCACCCGCATCATAGGTACCTCCATCAAACTTACCATTATAATCGTATTGGCCAAAGAAAGTGTTATACAAATCTACTGCATAATAATCCCAAAGTTGAAGGTTATGTT
>CAUZVG010000130.1:0-4077 GCA_963583215.1 Campylobacterales bacterium
CTCAAAACTATATTGCTGGTTGTATGGGCTTTACGAACAATACCTGTATATCACCTATATCTTCCATAACAACTACTAGCATGACAATTTCTGATAATAATGCAAAAGTGATAACAGACCAATATAAACTTGCCTGGAGTGCTTATGCTATTGTGCCCACACAAATTACAGGTACACCACTAACCGATAGAGGTTTCCTAGGTACAGATACCATATACGATCTGAAACTTTACTATAATTATCAGCCATGGAGTACAAATGCACCCTCTAGTTATGCTAACGTCAATACCTCTTCTAGTACACTGGTCACTAATGTAAAATCTTTTAGATTTATAGGTAAAGGAGACACTATTCGTTTTAAAATTTGTGTTTCAGAATCAATCGGTGGTGAGAGTATCACATCTTGTAAAGAAAAGGCGGTAATCAGATGATGAGAAAAGCATTTTCCATGATGACGGCTATATTTGTCATCCTACTCATGGCAACACTTGCAGGATTTATTGTCAACATTTCAAGTAAAGCGGTAAGTACCACAGTCTTTCAATACAAAAAAGAACAAGCTGTACTTTATGCAAAAAGTTATACAGAGCTTGCTATTCTAGCTGCAACAGCAAATGATAGTAATGTCACAAACTGTGCAGAGGATATCAATGCTTATGTTGGAGGTACGCAAACAGAAGTACGAGATGGAAAAGGTTATGAAGTCCAAACACGCATCTCATATATTGGAAATGGCTTAGCCTGTTCTGATACCCGTATTTTAACTCCAGGTAATACCATCACAACAGAAGATGCACTGCATATTATTGTTGATGTCTATGTCCGATACAGAGACCCTAGTGTTGTTGCAGCAGGAACAGCCACCGGCTCCCCTTGGGTTACATTCCATCGTAGAACATTGCAGAAGCTTTAATAAAGCTTCTCGAATTTTTAGCTCTTACCTTTCCCCATTTACCCTGCATTAAGACAATTCAGTTATAATTAAGTATAGGTATTCAATATACCTATACATTGATATAAAGGATAAATTATGAATAAAAGTATTACAGGAAGACACTTCGAACTTACAGAAACGATTAAAGCCTATGCTGATGCAGCTGTGGAGGGACTTAACAAATACCATTTAGATATTATTTCAGCCAATACCGTCATTTCAGCCAATGAAAAAAATGGTAAAAAAGGTTTTACGACTGAGTTCATTGTTAATTTAAAAGATAAAAATACCATTGTTATCACACAAAATGACAAAGATGTTTATGCTGCTATTGACCTTGCTATTGAGAGAGTGAAAAAAGGACTTAGACGTCACGCAGATAAAATTAAAGACCACCGTATTATGTCTTTTAAAGACTTAGGAACTGAAGCAGAAGCTGTGTCTGAATACACCACAGATGAAGAACTAGAAATTGTTCCTATGGACTTAGTACTTCATAAACCTTTAGACTTTGACGAAGCCATTATCGCACTCAAAGCAGAGAAAAAAAGACAATTCATTGTTTTTAACGACACAGAAGGGCTCATGAGAGTTATGTACAAAAGAGCAGATGGGAAATTTGGATTATATTAATAGTCAACCTTATCTTCTTCCCTCTCACTTGAGAGGGAACGTACTTATTACTACACAGAACTTAACTATTATTAATTTTTAATCCGCTCTTTCGCATACGCAATTACCTCTTCATCTTCTCCCATATCTAACCATTTAAACTTTTGTCCACTTTGAATGCTACCGTCCAAGATGTCACCTGAGTCTCTGAATTTTAAATCGAGTTTTGCAATGTCAAAGCCATTGTCTGTTTGTGCGAAGAGTGTCAAACGTTCTGATGCTTTAAAGTTAGAGTAGAGGTAACACCAGCTCTTTAAACCATTACGCCCTACGCGTCCCCTTAATTGATGTAAAGTCGCCAATCCTAAGCGTTCTGCACCTACTATGACTATGAGTGTGAGTTTGGGGAGTGAGATGCCTACTTCTACGACTGTTGTGGCTAAAAGAATGTTTCCTTGTTCTCTAAACTCAAGCAGGACATCCTCTTTATGTTTATCTTTTCCGTGGGTAAGATACACTTTCTCAAACTTCTCTTCCCAAAACCCTCTACTCTCTTCAAGTGACTGATACGGTACTTCTGTACTCTCTTCTACCAAAGGATAAATAATCAACACTTGATGTTCTTGTGCTATCTCTTCTTTAATATGTGTGAGTAGCGAGGGGAAGTCTTGTTTAGATATGGTTTGAGTAAGTACTTCTCGATCAAAAGGAGTAGAAGTGATGAGTGAAACATCTAAGAGTTCTGACTCCATCATGGCTTGCGTTCTGGGTATGGGGGTGGCTGAAAATTGAATGAAATGTGGTTTTTTTGCGCCTGCACTGACCATGGCTTCCAGTGATGCCCTTTGTTTGGTACCAAAACGATGTTGTTCATCTACCATAACCAAAGACGCTTCTGGTAAATCTTCTTTAAACAATAAAGCATGGGTTCCTATAATGAAGTCTGCTTCTCTGTAATCACCTTCGTTTTTCCCCTGCATGACCAAAGCCACTTTCACCTCTTTAGGCAAATGTTTTAACGCTTCTTCATAGAGTTGTATGGCTAGCAGTGAGGTAGGTGCCATTAAAATACTCTTATGCGGAAATGCCATCATCACAGAAGCTAAGATGACCATGGTTTTACCTGAGCCTACATCTCCTACTACCATACGTTTGGCGGCTTTTTCAGCACAAGAGAGGTCCTTTTGTATATCTGCAATGACTGCATTTTGTTCTTCTGTTAAGGTAAAAGGTAAGTTTTTTACAAAAGTTTCAATACTCCCGTTAAGTGCACGTAAAGCAGGAAAGTCTGCACGTTTTCCTCGTAGTTTCTTTAAATGATTGTACGCTTCAACAAACTTTAGTACAGCAATAAAGTCTGTTTTGAATGCCCCATTGGTATACACTTCCTCCATAGACTTTGGAAAGTGGATATGCATTAGTGTGGCGACTTCTTTTGAGTCTAAACCTTCGTTATAGAGGTTTTGTTCTGAGACATAGGCTTCTATGAGAGAAGAGATTTCTGATTCTTTTAAGACCGTTTTGTACTTTGGGGTGATTTTACCTATTTGTTTGATGGACTTTGGCTGTGACATTTGTAAGTAGCCTTTGTACTCTTCTAACTTTCCTTGTATCGCATGGCTGGAACCTACTTCAAAAAGTTTATGATGGTAAGGTGTGACTCTAAAAAAAGTAGAAGAGAGTCGTCGTCCACTTTGTAGCATGGTAAAGGTCACACGCAGTTTTCCATTGTAGACAGAAGTATCAGTGACTTTTACTTCTAAGGTGTTGATTTTACCTAGTTCTGGTTGTAAGGTAAGTGTCGTGTCATTATAGGAAGTAGGGATAAGTAACGCTAAATCTAGCAGGGTATGAATTTTGAGTTTCTTAAAAAGTTGTTTCGCTTCTTCCACATGCACTCCCTATTTATTTGATAGGTAAATTATAACTAAGCTTTTTCAATAGTTTAAAAAATATGTCAAATTGACATCTTTTTATAGTCCTTGAATTCTTTATAGGCTTTAAATAATAAAGGTAAAGCGATGAGTGCAGCTATTGGAGTTGGACCACTATAAGTATACTGAGGAACTAACATATTGTAACTTCCCCATACCAATATGACTAGAGAAATGATCCCCAATAATATTGATATGATTAAATGTTTCACTTCGTATCTTTCTTCTTTGTCACAATAGCAAAAGAGAGATCTGAGAGTTCTTTGTGTGCTGTAATGAAATCGTTCATCTCTTTAAGTGTCACAGATTCAATTTTTGCTAATTGTTCTTTTGCAAAGTTCGCTGGTCTTTCATAATAGAAGTCATTGTAGTCACGTCCTAAACGCTGAGACAAAGTCTCTGTTCTTAAAGGTTCAGAACCCAATAAAAACTGTTTAGTAGCGTCTAACTCTTCTTGAGTAATGCCTTTGCTTACAAACTCATCTACCACTGACTGTATCAAATCTTTAGCTTCATCTTGGGTGGAAAGTTTTGTTTGTAAATAGCCTGAAAGGTAAGAGACTGACTTGGTACGTCTTAGTGAAGCATACACACCAT
>CAUZVG010000131.1:0-4063 GCA_963583215.1 Campylobacterales bacterium
GGTGACTACGTAGCAGGACCAAACCACACCCTCCCAACAGGAGGAACGGCAAAATTCTACTCACCACTTTCAGTAGATAACTTCTTAAAGAAATCGTCTATTATTTCCATGTCTAAAAAAGGTATGCAAGAGATAGGAGAGCAGTGTGCACTTATTGCGCATACTGAAGGCTTAACTGCCCACGAAGAGTCTGTAAGAATTAGACTCAGAGATTAAATCTTTTTACTCTATGCTGAGGCTTGTTTTAAAGTCTCAGTAATCCCTATTTATACATTTACTTTATTACTTATGTGCTCTTGTAGGGTGCGTTTACTAACGCACCTTTAAGTTTTGATATTTGCTTAAGCCTTAGAGAGAAGGTGTGATTGTATGCTAACTACTTTAATGGTACGTTGAAAACAGCACCCTACGGAATGATATAAGATAGACAGAACTATCCCTATAAAAGATAAAATATAATCGAAAAATTTATGATTGTTTTTAAAAGAAATGGCGCGGTGGACGAGACTCGAACTCGCGACCCCCTGCGTGACAGGCAGGTATTCTAACCAACTGAACTACCACCGCACCTAAACCAACTTAATGGCTAAAAAGATATTACTTTGAAACAAACGAAACTAGTTTCGTGAGCCTACTGCTGAAGTAAACACAGCGTTAGCGTAGCAGAAGATGAACTTTGTTCATTTCGCGTTCTTTAATGGTGGTCGCTATAAGACTCGAACTTATGACATCTACCTTGTAAGGGTAGCGCTCTACCAACTGAGCTAAGCGACCGTATTATGTGTTTAAACTTTGGCGACCCTTAAAGGATTTGAACCTCTGTTTTTACGTTGAAAACGTAATATCCTTGGCCACTAGATGAAAGGGTCATGGGACTAAACATGTATTGTTAGAAATGGTGGTCGCTATAAGACTCGAACTTATGACATCTACCTTGTAAGGGTAGCGCTCTACCAACTGAGCTAAGCGACCGTGATATTATGGATTTAATTTTTTATAGTGGTGACCCTTCATGGATTCGAACCATGGGCCCATTCCTTAAAAGGGAATTGCTCTACCAACTGAGCTAAAAGGTCACACAATGTAATGGCGCGGTGGACGAGACTCGAACTCGCGACCCCCTGCGTGACAGGCAGGTATTCTAACCAACTGAACTACCACCGCACATAACACTATAAATTTTAAAAAAGTGGTGACCCTTCATGGATTCGAACCATGGGCCCATTCCTTAAAAGGGAATTGCTCTACCAACTGAGCTAAAAGGTCACATTTTTAACTTAACCTTGTGATTAAGTGGACGGAATTATAGCCCATAAAGCTTATATTGTCAAGAGATTTTGAGGAAATATTTCAAATTCCTAATACTTCTTCTAATTTCTTGATGGCAAAGGCTGTAGATTGCTCCTGTACCTGTGCTCTATCTCCATGAAAAAGGCACTTAAATATTTCTTTCTTTAAGGGAGTTTGTACTCCTATATAGACTGTGCCCACAGGTTTCTCTTTTGTCCCCCCTGTGGGTCCTGCTATACCTGAAACTGCCAAGGCATAGTCTGCATCTGAAAGTTTTGTAATCCCTTCTAGCATTTGAATGACGCACTCAGAACTTACGGCACCAAAGTTTTCTAGTATTTCTTCGTCTACATTAAGCCATTTATGTTTAATATCATTGGAATAGCTGATAACAGAACCATTTAATACCGCAGAAGCGCCAGAAATAGCTGTAAATGCAGCTGCAATCCTTCCTCCGGTACAAGACTCAGCAAAAGAGATAGTTTTATTTTGTGAAGCGAGTCGTTTGATGATTTCATTGACATTACTATAGTTTTTTTTCATAAATACATTATAACAAAATCTCTAACAAATCACGCCAGACCGGTCTACAGTATAGTATAATCATCTTTTGGATATAATCTCACGATAATATAACACAGGCAAAAGCCTAAAACGAAGGTATTATCGACTATGGATTACAAAGACACACTTCTCCTTCCTAAAACTGACTTCCCAATGCGTGGAAATCTTCCAACCAATGAACCTAAAAAATATAAAGCATGGTACGATGCTGGTATTTATGAACAAATGAAAGCCAAACGTGAAGGTGCAGAAATATTCACACTTCATGATGGACCTCCTTATGCCAATGGTGACATTCACATAGGTCATGCGCTTAACAAAACACTCAAAGACATTATTTTAAAATATAACTATTTTCAAGGTAAAGCTGTACGTATGACGCCAGGTTGGGACTGTCATGGTTTACCAATTGAGCAAAAAGTTGAAGAGAAACTTGGTAAAAGTAAAAAAGAAGCCCTGCCAACAGAAAAGTTTAGAGAGCTCTGTCGTGCACACGCTGCAAAGTTTGTTGACATTCAAAGAGATGGCTTTAAGCAACTTGGTATCATCGCTGACTGGGAAAACCCTTATGTCACAATGGACTTTAAATTTGAAGCAAACATTTATAGAACACTGTGTGAAGTGGCACAAAAAGGTTTACTTGTTGAGAGACATAAACCTATTTTCTGGTCATGGGCAGCAAGAACGGCACTTGCTGACGCAGAAGTAGAATATGCAGATAAAGAAGATTATTCTCTTTATGTTCATTTTGAACTTTCAGATGCAGCCAAAGAAAAACTAGGGGTAGAAGGTAAAGCAGGACTTGTCATTTGGACAACGACACCTTGGACACTTCCTGCAAATACAGGTATTTCACTAAACCCTGAAGAGATGTATGTCTTAACAGATGATGGTCACATTGTTGCAGAAGTGCGTTATGACGCGATGATAGAAGAGGGTGTAGTCTCTGGTCATGCTTCCCGTAAATTTGCGGCTACAGAACTTGAAAACCTTCTTGCTATTAACCCTGTGAATGGTAGAACTTCTACAATAGTACTTGGAGACCATGTTCTTATGGATGGTGGTACAGGCGCTGTACACACAGCACCAGGTCATGGTGAAGATGACTATAAAGTAGGACTCAAATATGGTCTTGATGTGCTCATGCCTGTAGATGAAAGAGGGTGTTATGATGAGTCTGTGGTAGGACTTAATCTCTTACCAAACCCTGAAGAGTTTGTAGGGATGCACATCTTTAAAGCCAATGAGCCTATTTTAGAAATTTTGGGTGATGCTTTACTTAAACAAAGTAAGTTCATGCACTCATACCCACACTGTTGGAGAACAAAAAAGCCATTGATTTATAGAGCAACGAACCAGTGGTTCATTTCTATTGATGATAAAGCAGAGGGGTCAAAAGATACGCTACGTGACACAGCATTAAATGCTATTGAAAATGTAGACTTCTATCCAGCGTCTTCAAAAAATCGTCTTAAACCAATGATAGAAGGTAGACCTGACTGGTGTATCTCTCGTCAACGTTCATGGGGTGTACCTATTGCATTCTTTAGAATTAAAAGTACCAAAGAGGTTATTTTTGATCAGGATGTACTTGAGCATATCGCAGCACTTTTTGACATTCATGGTGCAGATGCTTGGTATGCGATGAGCAACGATGCACTGTTACCAGCAAATACAAAATACAATCCAGATGACTTAGAAAAAATCTCTGACATTTTAGATGTATGGTTTGATTCAGGATCTACATGGAATTCTGTACTAGGTTCAGGAAACTATGATGCAGGAGAATACCCAGCGTCATTGTACATTGAAGGTTCTGACCAACATAGAGGTTGGTTCCAGTCGTCACTATTACTCTCAGCGGCAGTGAATGAAGTTTCACCCTATAAAACACTGATTACCCATGGTTTTACCGTGGATGATAAAGGTGAAAAAATGTCTAAGTCTAAAGGTAACGTAGTTGCCCCAGATAAAGTCATTAAGCAGTATGGTTCTGAAATCTTAAGACTGTGGGTTGCACTTTCAGACTACCAGTCAGACTTGAAAATTTCTGATCCTATTTTAAAGCAGACAGCAGAGCAATACAGAAAAATACGTAACACTTTTAGGTTTTTACTTGCAAACGTAGATGACTTAGATGCCTATGTTGCGAATGATGCGTATGGAGAACTAGATAGATGGATTTTAAATAAATCTTCAGAAGTCTTTG
>CAUZVG010000132.1:0-4061 GCA_963583215.1 Campylobacterales bacterium
TATGCTGCCTCACTTCTTGCTTACCCTGACTTAGAAAAAGAGGCCAAAGAGGGTTGGTTCTTTTCAGGTTCAGGCTCAAGCTTTTTTAGACTCAAGTAGCTTGTCTCAAGCAGCCAAATAAGTTTCAATAGATGTTTTTAACGTTGAAAATGTTTTACTAAAAGAAGCCACACACGTGTCTATGACTTCCTCTTTGTTATAGATAATCTTTTGTTGTATCTCTACAAGGAGATCGTGCATCGGCATTGCACCAATGGTACCTGTTAACCCTTTCATATCTAAAAGTAACATTTTTACTTGCTCAAAACGTTGCTCTTTCACAAGCATTTCAAAAACTTCATCACTCTGGATATACGCATCTAAAAATTCTCTAAGGACCTCTTTAAAATTGAGCTAACATTAAATTCCCTAGCCAATAGTTTAACATAACTATTATGTATAGATTAGCATCCCAAGTAAATATCCTAAATTCTGTTGAAGATTCCATTAAACTAAGACTGTTATAATACGCAAAAAAAGAGAGTTATATGTCTACAGTTACAAAATATCCAGAATTATTTGACGAGTTAAAATCCCAAGTGAAAGAAGCCGGTTTACTTGAGCGTGTACCTTTACGTGGTACCTTCGAGATGATAGCCATCATTGTCTCTGTTGTGGCCACTTTGGCTACGGCACCACTGTGGCACCCTGTACTTCTTGCACTCTTTTTAACCCTGCTTTTTACACGTTCAGTCTTTGTATCTCATGACATCTTGCACAGACAATACTTTAAAAGTAAAAGCCTCTCCATGAAACTCTCTTACCCTTTTTCAACCATCATACTCTCCAACTCTTCATCATGGTGGGACTATAAACACAATGTCAATCACCACACTTACTGTAACATTGTAGAAAAAGATGAAGATATCCGTGCTTTAGATGGTGCTTTTACCCCCAACAAAGGAAACAGTCCCTTTTTGAAAAAGTACAAACATGTGGTTTTTTGGGGTGCAATGTTTTTTATGTTCCCTGCTTTTATTTTCCAATCTTACGCTTTTGTCATAAAACGTAAGTTATGGGGTGAGCTTGCACTTATGTTACTACACTGGCCACTCATTTGGGGTACACTCTACTTTCAGATTGGTGGTTTCGACACTTTCATCGTTGCGTTGACCATGAACTTTGTACTTTCACCTTGGCTGGCTTTTGGTTTTATTACCAACCACTTAGGCTGTGAAACATTTACCGAAGAACAAGCCAAAGATTTTTCATGGATGGAGTTACAAATGAGAGGAAGCCGTTCTTTAAAAGGTGGCTTTTTGGTACACTGGCTTTATGGTGGACTCAACACACAAATTGAGCATCACCTCTTTCCAAAAGCACCACGTTTTAACTTGTTAAAGGTACAAAAAATGACAAAAGACTTTGCAAAAAAACACGACATTCCTTACTTTGAATCTACGCCGGTTCAAGCCTATGTACAAATCAATGATGCTATAAAGACTTACTAGTCCTCTTCTTTTTGGTCTTCAACATTTTCATCTTCAACGTTTTTGGCCAACATTTGAAGATACAATGCCTCAACCTTGGCTCTTGCCCAAGGTGTTTTACGTAAAAACTTTAAACATGACTTTATACTCGGGTCGAATGCAAAACAGTTAATATGGATAAGTTGGGCCAAAAGTTCCCAACCATAACGTGCTTCTAACTCTTCTAATATTTGTTGTAATTTGACCCCATGCATAGGGTTATTTTTGTGTTCATTCATAAGGTATTATACCATTGAACCCTCTAAATAACCTAGATACTCATAATGGGTTTTGCAAATGTAAGATTTTGCAAGAGACTTTCAAATCCTAGCCAAAGCTACGATGAAGTAAGTATCTTGTGAAAGATTTCGTTTGCAAAGCCCACCCTTCGGGCATAACTAGCTTTCGCCTATGCGTTGTTACTCTTTTTCGACTTAGCTATAGCTAGGACTTCAAAAGAGTGCCTAGCCTAGACAAAAGCTAGTGATGTTATGAGTATCTAGGTTATTTAGAGGGTTCACTCCAAGCAAAGTGTAAAAATAGTCTTTCAAAAACGTCATCAAATCCTGCGATAATTTCTATCTTCTTTTGATTAACTGGGTGAGTAAATGTTACTTTATTTGCATGTAACAGTAACCTATGGCAGTCAAACTTTTCACGAAATAAATTGTTATGTTCACCTCTCCCATGTTTAGTATCCCCCACAATAGGATGAAATATATGTTTCATATGACGTCTAAGTTGGTGTTTTCTTCCCGTGGCTGGTTTTAGAAGGACCAGTGAATAGCGTGCAACAGGGTAGCGACTCACAGCATAAGGTAACTCTACTGTTGCCAGACGTTCACAAAAGGTCACAGCGTCTTGTTCCTCTTTACTAATGCCTAAACGTTTTTCCTCTTTTGTGTCTAACATTTGTTTGAGTGCGTAGTCTATGTTCTCTTCTTCTTTGGTGTAACCTCGTACAATAGCAATGTACTCTTTTTTAATTTCATTTTCACGAAAAGCCAAAGACATTTTCTGTGCCATTTCCTTGTTTAAAGCAAACAATAACACACCAGATGTTGGCTTGTCCAAACGGTGTATAGGATAGACATACTGTCCAATTTGATTACGCAGTTCTTGTAATGCAAATCGTGTCTCCCTTTTATCTATAGGAGACTTGTGCACCAGTAAGCCTGAGGGCTTATTGATAGCTACAATGTAGGCATCTTGATAAAGTATTTCTAAGGCTTCATACTGAAGTTCTGTCTCTAGTGTTTCCATGCCAAGATTATATGATATAATTGCGTAAACTATAGACTAAAGGACATTTTTGGGTATCAACATCGTTGCACAAAACAAAAAGGCCAGACACGATTATGAGATACTTGAAAAGTTTGAAGCAGGCATTGTGCTTGCGGGGTCAGAAGTAAAAGCCTTACGTGCAAAACGTGCAAACCTTGCAGATGCTTTTTGTCGTTTCATCCAAGGTGAATTGTACATTATGAATGCGCATATTGCCCACTTGGAGACTAGCAACCGAAACTATGTGCCAGACACAAGAACACCAAGAAAACTGCTTTTACACAAAAAACAACTTCAAAAACTACATACGAAAGTACATAAAGATGGGTTTACCATTGTACCACTCATGATTTACTTTAATGAGCGTAACTTAGCCAAAGTAAGTATTGCCATTGCCAAAGGGAAACAACTGCATGACAAACGTGCAGATATGAAGGGTAAAACCTTAGACAGAGAAGCACAACAAGCCATGAAAAATAGAGACTATTAAGTCCTCTTCTTTCTTTTTTCACGCAAACGTGTACGTGCATTCTCTTTTCTTTCTCTTGTTTTACTCACTTTATGGCTTTCACGCTTCTCTGCCAATGTCTTAAAAGCATTCAGACGTAAAGCTCTTACCTCTTGCAACCTTTTCCAAGCACACACCCTCTTGTACCCTATAAAAGCATAAATACTTTTTTTCACTTTTATAGCAAGGTAAGAAAAAAACTTCTTTAAAGGAATGTGGAAAACTTTCTCAATGATGCTCTCAACACCATGCCAAAGACTCAAAATTCCTGCATATATTTTGACCAAATACTTTTTAAGAAAAGGTACCTTTTCCATCCACTCTAAAATCCATGAGAAAAGTAGTATTTCTACCAGTGGTGCAATCCATGAACCCCAAAGATAGTCTGTAAAAAAGTACAAAATACCCGTAGAAAACTTCAGCAGTAATGCCAAGAGAAAAGACCAAAATTTAGCGATAAACACTTTCATCGCCAACATGCCACCCATAAACTTACCCACAAAACTCAAAGAACCTAAAAAAGCAAATCCGGCTACAAATTGTTTAACAATAGGAAAGTCTTTAAAATTCTTTTTAATATAATCAAAAAGATGTTTCACATCATTTGCAATGTGATCGAAAAAATGGATTTTTTGTTTTTGATTTAACACTTTTTCAATAAGATAACGTTTCCCCAAACCTGTAGCCGAAAGAAAAGCAACTTTTTTAAGAAAAAGACCCAGTATAAACTTTCCTTTTACGAGAAAAAAAGCCGTTAAAAG
>CAUZVG010000133.1:0-4050 GCA_963583215.1 Campylobacterales bacterium
CACCGCTGGACAGATAAATGGTACCACAGGCTATGAAGAAGCAGCAGCGCAGGGTTTGATGGCAGGGATTAATGCGGCTTTAAAGGTGCAAGGTAAAGAGCCTTTTATCTTGAGACGTGATGAAGCGTATATTGGGGTACTGATAGACGACTTGGTGACAAAAGGAACAAAAGAGCCTTACCGTATGTTTACAAGCCGAGCGGAGTATAGACTGCTTTTACGTGAAGACAATGCAGATATGAGACTCTCTCGTTATGGTGAAGCTTTTGGTCTTTTAGATGAAGCGTATATGGCAAAGTTTGAAGTGAAAAAAGCTGCTTTAGATGAAGGCTTAGATTTCTTAGCGAACAATTATGTCACACCTACTAAAGAGTTTTTAGCCAAACTAGAAGGCATAGGTGCGGTGAAGATCAATGAAAAAACACGTTGGATGGATGTTATTGGACGTGGGGATTTTAACCGAGAAAAATTGACCACACTTTTGCCAGACTTTGATAAGTATGAAGATGATGTGATGGAACAGCTGCTGGTTGAAGCGAAATACTCTCGTTACATAGAAAAACAGCAAGCACAAATTTTGAAAATGGATGACATGCTTAAAATCAAGATACCAACAGACTTTGTTTATAACAATATATCGGGGCTTAGTAATGAGATTAAAGAAAAACTTGAAAAAGCAACGCCACCTACACTTTTTTCTGCTTCTCAAATTTCTGGTGTAACGCCAGCAGCACTTGAAATTGTGCATGTGCATATCAAAATGAGACAAAGAGCAAAAAAAGCATAAAATAACACAGAAAGTCGTAGCAAATTATTTATCAAAATATAGTCATATAATCAATAAAATTAAAGATAAAAGTTCTCCTAATTTACCTATAGTAACACTATAGGTAAATTCCTTTTAACCCTAGTACTCCAACACACTTTAAGCCCTTTAAACTCCTAACTATCTTATACTACATATAATTATATACAGGATATAGGAGAAAAAATGAAAGAAGAAGAAAAAGGTCGTCGAGACTTTATGGGTTATGCACTCGGTGCTTGTACTGCTGTTGGTGGGTTAGGTGCACTTTACGCTGCAAAACGTACATGGGATCCCTTACCTTCAGTCAAAGCAGCAGGGTTTACAACAGTTGATCTTAGCACAGCCAAAGAGAATGTTTTAAATGTTGAAAAATGGAGAGGAAAACCCATTTTTGTTTTGAAAAAATCAGTAGATATGAAAGCAGATGCAAGAGATGTTATTGTCGGTTCAGATAGATTTCATGTCTCTATAGGTTTGTGTACACACCTTGGCTGTATTCCTGCCTATGAAGCGGAACAACATAAGTTTCTTTGTGCCTGTCATGGTGGAGAATTTGATGCTTCAGGGCGTCAAATCTTTGGACCACCTCCAAGCCCACTTGAAATTCCTCCTTTTAAAGTAGACGGTACAACACTTGTCCTTGGTGAAGAAGGTCCGGAGTATAAAAAAATGTTAGCTGATGGTCTAACGGTTTAAAGGGAAGAGATGGCACACTTTGATGAAAACGCAAAACCATTTTCAAACAAATGGATGGACGAACGTTTAGGGGTCAATACCCTAAATAAGGTACTCAATACTGAATATTGGATTCCAAAAGATATTAACTTCCTTTGGGCAATGGGTATGATACTTACTGCGACTTTTGGCATACTTTTGGTCTCTGGTATTTTTTTATTGATGTATTACAAACCAGACACAAACTTAGCATTTGATTCTGTAAACTATACGATTATGTCTGAAGTAGGCTATGGTTGGTTATGGAGACACATTCACGGTGTGGGTGCTTCTATTGTCTTTTTGATTATTTATATTCATATGTTTACAGGGATTTACTACGGTTCGTACAAAAAAGGTAGAGAGTTGATTTGGCTCTCTGGTATGGGACTGTTTGTTGCATTCTCTGCAGAAGCTTTTTCTGGCTACATGTTACCATGGGGGCAAATGTCTTACTGGGCAGGGATGGTTATTACCAACCTTTTCTCAGGAGGTTCTCTTGAAGCCTATGGTTTAGTAGAGTGGATACGTGGGGACTATGTACCTGGAGATGCGTACTTAACACGTTTCTTTATGTTACATGTATTGCTTATTCCTCTAGCGATTATTGGACTTATTGTTTTACATTTTGGTACGCTTAGACTACCGCATGTAAACAACCAGGAAGGTGCAGAGATAGACTTTAAAGAAGCAGCTGACCTTTGGAAAGCAGGCAAGAGAAAAGAGTCTAAAGTCATTCCTTTTTCACCAGTCTTTTTGTCTAAAGATGTCTTTGTGATGGGTGTGTATTTTATACTCTTCTTCTACTTGGTATTTTATAACTTTGACTTTGCAATGGACCCTGTAAACTTTGACCCAGCAGATGGCTTAAAGACACCAGCACACATTTATCCTGAGTGGTATTTCTTGTGGTCTTATGAAATTTTACGTCCTTTCTCTAAAGACATGGGACTCATCTTCTTTGCAGTGGCACAAGTTATATTCTTCTTGTTACCGTTTATCGATAGAAGTCCAAACGTTGTACCTGCGCATAAAAGAGGATTGTTCCAAATTTGGTTCTGGGTACTTCTTATTGATATGATTACCTTAACGGCAATGGGGAAACTTCCACCAACTGACCCAACATTTGCACTCATAGGAGAAGTGTCTGCATGGCTCTTCATGTTTATGTGGCCTATACTCTTCATCATTACGATGCTTGAGAAAAAACTAGAGAAAGGAGCTTAAGATGAGAGAGTTAAAAATTGTAGCTGTTGTTGTATTCTTTTCTTTAGTCACTTACTATTTGGTTGAGCCTTATGCTCACCATCAAATGCATAAAAAAGTGGATATAAAAGGGCATGAAATTCATAATGAAGGTCATGGTTTTAACTATGATGGTACAGCAGATTTAGAAGAGTGTACAGCAGAGATAGATCGCTGTGAAGCGATGGGAATCAGTACAGATAAAGCAAAAGCAAGAGAAGTGGCAAAAAAAGCTTTTTGGTCAGACGTAGCAAATATTTCTAAACTCAAAGGTGATGCTACTGCAGGTGAAGCTGGCTTTGGGATGTGTATGGGTTGTCACAATGGCACGAACATGAATATGGGTGGAGTCATTGCACCTAACCTTGACCATGCTGGGAGGATTTATGATAAAAATTATCTGATTGCACTCATTAAAGACCCAGCGATGGCATCGAATGTGGACCATAAATACAAGGACACGAGTTTGCATCCAATGGGTGCCATTAAGTCAATGATTACAGACGATCAAGATATTGCAAATGTGGTTGCCTACCTTCAAGCACACAAAGCAGGTGAAGTAACAGCAAAAGAAGCATTCTCAGAAGCCTGTGTACGTTGTCATGCTATGCGTTATACTAAGATGACACAATTGGGTGACACGCCAAAGTTCAAGTATGAAAAAGATGCACTGGCACACAAAATTAAAGTCATTGAAGAGCAAGACAGAGTGAAAGCCTACATGGGTAAACTTCCTCCAGACTTGTCTATGATGATTCGTGCAAGATCTGAACACTTTATGGAGACATTTGTGGAAAACCCACAATCTCAACTTTCCGGAACGTCTATGCCTAGAGTTGGACTCTCTGCTGAGGGTTATGAAAAAGTGAAAGCATACATGGTAGAAGCAGGTGACCCTTCTAAAGCGAAAAGAGAAAAGGTGGGGCCTTGGGTTCTTGGATTCTTTGTGATATTCACCATCCTGGCATACCTATGGAAAAAAGAAAAATGGAGAGGTTTACACTAATTTTCACCGTCTAGTACGGCATCTTTGAGGGAGTTTGTTCGGTCACATACTGACCGTATGCTTCCTCTCAACAACCCTCAAATCTACCGCACTTTACGGCAAAAATATTTATATTAATCTTTCTTACTTAAAGGAGTTTGTTCAGTCACTTACTGAACGTAAGCTCCTTCTCAACAACCTTCAAATCTACCGTACAATACGGCAAAAATATTTATATAAAGTTTTTCTTATTTGAAGTCGTTTCCTGATACCCTCCCCCTCACTTTTATCTGCAATT
>CAUZVG010000134.1:0-4032 GCA_963583215.1 Campylobacterales bacterium
AACAATCACTGCAAAGAGACCTTTTTCATCTACTTTTGTACCTGCATTAAACTTCTGCGTAGGCTCAAGGTAATCTCCTTTAAGTAAGAAGAATTTCACTGTACCTTTAGAGTCTGTAGACACTTCATGTGTCACTGGTGCTCCATTTTCAACTTTAAGTTCAGAAGCAAAAGGAATACGTGCTGGTACTGACCAACTTTCGTTAATGACTTCAACAATTGAGTCACCCTCTTCTACTTTATCTCCATCATTAAGTGGAATGAAAAGTTTACCTTCAATTTTACCGGCAACACCTGCAAGTTCATTTGACTTAGCAACATCAGATTTTCTGAGGTTGTACTTCACTTCAGTTTCACCTTTAGCCACAACGGAAACAACAATTTCATCATGTGATACAATCACAGATACTGTTCCTGAAACAACGGCTTTAATTTTTGGTTCAACCAAAAGTACACCCGCATTTCTTCTGTTGGCAACAATGAGTTTACCCTCAGTGTTCTTGTATACGTTAAGGTTGTAGTATCTTACAAAACCTTCTTTGGTTGCTACAACTGAACGCTCTTCTTTACCAGCAGTTGCTGTACCACCGGTGTGGAAGGTACGAAGTGTAAGTTGTGTACCAGGCTCTCCAATGGATTGCGCTGCAATAACACCAACAGCTTCACCACGTTTAACAACTTTGTTGTCAGCCATGTTAAGACCATAACATTTAGCACAGATACCTCTATCTGCTTTACATGTAGAAGGTGCTCTAATAACAACCAAACGTACACCAGCGTCTTGTACTCTAAGTGCAGTCTCTTCATCGATCATTGTACCTTCAGATACCAATACTTCAGAAGTAATAGGGTCAATAATCGCTTCTGCCAATACTCTTCCGTAAATTCTGTCTGAAAGTGGCTCAATCATTTCGTTACCTACAACAATGTCAGATACTTCTACACCTTCGTGTGTTCCACAATCTGTCAAAGAAATCTTCACGTTTTGCGCAACATCAATAAGTTTTCTTGTTAAGTAACCCGCATTCGCAGTCTTAAGTGCTGTATCGGCCAAACCTTTTCTCGCACCGTGTGTTGAAATAAAGTACTCTAACACGTTTAGACCTTCACGGAAGTTTGAGGTAATTGGTGTTTCAATAATAGACCCATCAGATTTCGCCATAAGACCCCTCATACCTGAGAGTTGTCTAATTTGTGCCGCAGAACCTCTAGCCCCTGAGTCAGCCATCATGTGAACGGAGTTAAATCCGTCTTTATCTTTTCTAATGAGATCCATAAGACTTTCAGCGATGTTTGAGTTCGCATCTGTCCAGATATCAATAATCTTATTATAACGCTCAAGTGTCGTTAAAAGACCAGCGCCATACTGCTTTTGGATCTCTTTAACACTCTCTTTAGCAGCAATAACTAAAGACTGTTTCACATCAGGGATTTTAATATCATCAATAGAGATAGAAACCCCTACTTTTGTTGCATATTTGAAACCCATATCTTTAAGATTATCAAGGAAACCAGCAGTTTCAGAAACACCACCTATTTTGTAGATGTAGTCAACCAAAGCACCAATGTCTTTTTTCTTCAAGATTTTGTTCCAAAACTTTTCTGGTACATAGTCAGGGATGATTGATTTTAAGATCAATCTACCTGCTGTTGATTTTGCAATCTTACCGTCAATCACTGTTCTAATACGTGCATTCAAATCCAATGCATTCTGATCAAAAGCAATTTCAACTTCTTCAACATTTGCAAAAAGTTTATGTTCACCTTTTACATCATTCTTTTCAAGTGTTAGGTAGTAAAGACCTAAAATCATATCTTGAGAAGGTACGGCAATCGCTTTACCTGACGCTGGGAGCAAAATGTTCATTGATGCAAGCATCAATACTTTGGCTTCTGCAATCGCTTCATCTGAAAGTGGTATGTGAACCGCCATTTGATCCCCATCGAAGTCGGCGTTGAACGCAGAACATACAAGTGGGTGCAATTGAATTGCTTTACCATCAATAAGTCTTGGGTGAAAGGCTTGAATTGAAAGTTTGTGAAGTGTTGGTGCACGGTTAAGTAGAATTGGGTAATTTTCAACCACTTCTTCTAAACATTCCCATACTTCATTCTCTTTTTTCTCAATCATCTTTTTGGCTTGTTTAAGTGTAGTTGCATACCCTTTTTCTTCAAGCTTAGCCATCAAGTGTGGCTTAAAGAGCTCAATCGCCATAATCTTAGGAAGACCACACTGATCCATACGTAAGTCAGGACCAACAACAATAACAGAACGTCCAGAGAAATCCACACGTTTACCAAGAAGGTTTTGTCTAAAACGCCCTTGCTTACCTTTAATCACTTCTGAAAGTGATTTAAGTGGTCTTTTGTTCGCACCTTTTACAGCATTTCCACGTCTACCATTATCAAAAAGAGCATCTACTGCTTCTTGAAGCATACGTTTTTCGTTTCTAACAATGATTTCTGGTGCATCAAGCTCCACAAGTCTTTTAAGACGTTGGTTACGGTTAATAACACGTCTGTAAAGGTCATTTACATCAGAAACGGCAAATTTACCACCATCAAGACTTACAAGAGGTCTAAGATCTGGTGGAAGGACTGGAAGTTGTGTTAACATCATCCACTCTGGTCTGTTACCTGAGTGAAGGAATGCTTCAATGACTTTCAATCTTTTTACAATGGTTTTTCTTTTTGCTTCAGATTTTGTTGCTTGGATGTCTTCTTTAAGTTGTTCAAACATATCTACAAGGTCAAGGTCAGCAAGAAGCTCTTGAACAATTTCTCCACCCATTCTTGCATCAAGTCCTGTGTCACCAAAACGTTGTAGAATTTGCTGATATTGCTCTTCATTAAGCACGTCAAATTTTGCAAGAGGAGTAAGTCCTTCGCTATCATAAGATGCTTCACCTGGACTTTTAACAATATATGCTTCATAATAAAGCACACGCTCAAGGTCTTTCATTTTGACACCCAAAAGTGTACCAATACGTGATGGCAATGAAGAAACATACCAAATGTGTGCCACTGGTGCAATAAGATCAATGTGACCCATTCTGTTTCTTCTTACTTTAGATGTCGTGACTTCAACACCACATTTTTCACATACTACGCCTTTATAACGCATCTTTTTGTATTTACCACAAAGACATTCGTAGTCTCTAATTGGTCCAAAAATCTTTGCACAAAAAAGCCCATCACGCTCAGGTTTAAGGGTTCTGTAGTTAATTGTTTCTGGTTTTTTTACTTCACCGTATGACCATGAAAGTATTTTCTCAGGACTTGCAACTCTCAGCTGTAAAGCTGCAATATCCATTGGTCTCTCTTCACTGTTAAGATCAATTAGCGTTAAATCTTCTAAACCCTTACTCATTTTCAGCCTCCACTTCTTTTTTACTCTCATATAACTCAGTATCTAATCCAAGTGCTTGAAGCTCTTTGGTCAATACGAACATTGTTTCAGGAACACCTGACGCTGGTACAGACTCACCTTTTGTGATGGCTCTGTATGCTCTTGCTCTACCTTCAACGTCATCTGACTTGATGGTAAGCATCTCTTTAAGAATGTGTGCCGCACCGTAAGCTTCAAGTGCCCAAACTTCCATCTCTCCAAATCTTTGTCCACCAAAGAGTGCTTTACCACCCACTGGTTGCTGTGTAACAAGTGAGTAAGGTCCAGTTGAACGTGCATGCACTTTTTCATCAACCAAGTGGTGAAGTTTAAGCATATACATATAACCAACGTTTACTCTCTCAATCATCGCTTCACCTGTTTTACCATCATAAAGTTTCATTTTACCATCAGCGTCAATTTTCGCAAGTTCAAATAACTTGTCAAACTCTGTTTGGTTTGTCCCTTCAAATACAGGAGCAGCAAACTTAACACCTGTTGACCAGTCTCTACCGTATTCAATCAACTCTTCATCTGACATATTTCCAAGAAGCTCTTTGGCGTTCATAAGTTTTGCAACATCTGCAATCTCAATCATCTTCGCTCTTAAGTCTTTAACAAAAGTCTCTTTATGCTCTTTAAACA
>CAUZVG010000135.1:0-4006 GCA_963583215.1 Campylobacterales bacterium
GTAAGCATTGACTAAAATAAGTTCTTCTTCAAGTTTTGTTTTAATGATAGTGCGTTCATTCTCGTACACAGATAACCCTTATTGTTTTCCGAATTATACTATAAGATTAAACCTTTTAGATTGATGTGAATCATTCCAAGCTCATTTGGCTTTTGACTTGGTATACTCTAAAAAATAAATACATGAGGGCACGATGAGTAGTTGGTATGAAGAAGTAAGGGCAAAAACGCAGCCCATTTTTGAAGAGATAGTTTCTCATGATTTTGTTAAAGAGTTAATGGCAGGTACCTTGTCTACAGATATTTTTGGCTTTTATGTGAATCAAGATACTTTGTATCTTAGTGAATACACTAAAGTACTCTCATCGGTGGGGGTGAAGTGTCATGAGTCAAGTGAGACACAGTTTTTTTTGGAGGCTGCCACAGGGATTATTGAAGTAGAAAAAGTCTTGCATCAACTCTTTTTAAAACCTGAGTATCTCAATAGCGAGCCAAGTCCGACTTGTGAACTTTACAACTCTTACATGGGACGTATCGTAAATACGTACTCGGTTGAAGTAGGTTTGGCTGCGGTTTTACCTTGTTTTTCTATTTACAAAGAAGTAGGAGACTACATCGTAGCAAAGCAAATCAATAAAGGCTCTAATGTGTACCAAACATGGATAGATACCTACGCAGGAGAAGAGTTTGCAGCTTCAGTGGCCAAGGCCATAGAAATTACAAACAAATATGCAGCGACAGCTTCCCCTAAAAACCTCAAACTCATGCAAGAAGTGTTTATGAAAACTTCAAAACTAGAGTGGATGTTTTGGGACTCAGCTTATAAACAAGAGAAGTGGAAAATATGAGTCGATATAAAGCCGTACTAAGCATTGCGGGTTCAGACTCTGGTGGCTGTGCAGGCATTCAAGCAGACATTAAAAGCATCTCGGCCAATGGTGCCTATGCTGCGACGGTCATAACGGCGACGACGGCACAAAATACTCAAGGTGTGACAGACATCCATGGTTTACCCATTTCACACATTAAAGCACAGTTAGATGCTGTCTTGTCGGACATTCATTTTGATGCTGTAAAAATTGGTATGCTTCACTCTCCTGAAGTTATTAAAGTAGTGCAAGATACCTTGGCAGCGTATGGCATGGAAAACATTATTTTAGACCCTGTGATGGTGGCAACCTCTGGTGACAAACTCATTAGTACTGAAGCCATTGAAGCTTTAGAAGATTTTTTACCTCAAGTTACTTTGATTACCCCTAACATTCCTGAAGCTGAACTGCTTATTGGGCATGCTATTAACCTAGAAAACCTTGAAGCATCTGCAAGAGAGATAGGTGAAAAGTTTTCTGTCTCTGTGCTTTTAAAAGGTGGACATTTAGCGTTTACAGACAAAATGACAGATATGTTGTTTTTAAAAGAAGAAAATAGACTTGTAACGATACATAATCCAAGCATTGAAACCCAACACACCCATGGGACCGGCTGTTCTCTCTCTTCTACTATTGCAACCCATGTGGCTTTAGGCTTAGCTTTAGAAGAAGCGGTGATCAAAAGTTGTGCCTATCTTAACAAAGCCATTGAAGCAGGAAAAGACAAGGTACTAGGTTCTGGGCATGGCCCTATCAACCACTTTATGCTTGACTAAAACATATCTTCAATGGACTCCATTAGTTTTTTATCGTATTTAGGGGTTTGGATTTTAGCTGGAGGTAGAGGAGGTAAAGCTGGTCTTTTTTGCACAGGTGCTTTTGGGAAAGGTTTTCTTTTCACCTGAGTTTTTTTGACTTCATTTTTCTTCTTTATCCAAGGTTTTTTAGTGATTTTTGTGGCTTGTTTTGTAGGAAGCTTAATTTCTGGAGAGAGGAAAATTTCCCCTTCAGGCTTTAAGTATTCTAACTCTACAAGTATGTCCAAAGATCTTCTAAAAGTGGGTACAGCAGACTGTGAAGCAAAGTATTTGTGCCACTTTTTAGCACGGATGACTAAGACACCAATGGTGTATTTGTGTCCCTCTTTGTCATTGACAAAACCGTAAAAAGAACTGTGATACTCGCGTACATAACGCCCATTTTTGGCAATGTGTGCTGTACCTGTTTTTCCACCTACTTCTAGTCCTGGATACTGGGCTTTGACACCTGTTCCACGTTTGACAACTTCTAGGAGTATTTTGTGTATGTCATTGGCAGCTTTTTTACCTACAGCCTGTTTGTCACCCACTTTAGGGTCAATGGTATAGCGTTTGACATCAGAACCTTTTTGTAAGTAGTCTAGCAAACGAGGTGTCATAGCCAGGCCATCATTGTTAAAGGCTGAGTATGCTTTGAGCATTTGGGTAAATGTGACCATCATGCCGTAGCCAAAAGAGGAGTTTGCTCTATGCATTTTGTGGTTCAGTAGTTTGATGGGTTTAAGTGAACCAGGTAAGTCACGCGAAAGGTCTATACCTGTTTTTTGCGCCAGTCCGAACTTGAGTAAACCCTCTCTGTACTCTTGCCCTGTGAGCTTCCATGAAATTTGAGATGTCCCAATGTTTGAGGAGTGTACAATGATGTCTGCTACCTGCATAGACTCAAAGTAGTCATCATCACTCACCGATTGTCCCCCTGTGATGTCAAACTTTCTATACCCCGTCTTAAACCAAGTCGTAGGGGTAATGACTTTATGGTCAAAGGCAATGGCTATGGTGAGAGGTTTAAGAACGGAACCTGCTTCATAAGGGTATTCTGAAAACTTAGGCACAAGCGCTGCAATGTCTTTTTGTCGTATGTGTGAAGGGTCATAACGTTCTGTGGAGGCCAAAGCAAGTACTTTCCCTGTGTCACTCTCCATAATTCCTACCAAAATCTCATCCGCATCAATGCTCTGCTTCATTTTATCTGCCATAAGTTCTACACGTCTTTGCAAGGCTAAGGGGATGTTTAAGTGTAAATCATAGCCATCTACACGGGAAATATTGATAGCGTTACTGTCATGAATAACAGCAGAAACCACGTCACGCTTCCCTTTGAAGTAACCATTTTTTTGAGAAGTGATGTGCTTTTCATAGGCACGCTCAAGACCTTTTTTCCCTGAAGGTCTGGTGTACTTGCCATCACTTTTATCACCCACGTAGCCTAAGATGGGAGAGAGTACATCATGTAAAGGGAAACGTCTCTGCTCACCATTTTCAATGATGTCCAGGCCATACACAATTTCAATACCTTGACGGTTTTTGATAGACTGAAAGACATCTAGTTTTCTAAGTTTATAGGCAAGTGACTTGAGTTGCATGGCTGAACGTGCGGTAATATCATCGGAGAGCGTGATGTTACCTTTTCTCTCTTTGCCTTTTCTATTTTTAAACTTTTTGGCTAAATCTTTTTCAGGAATACCCGAGTAGATAGAAAAGAGTTTAATAAAAAGAGGTTTTTTCCCAGGACTAAGACTGGCCCCACGTATAATGGCTTTGTAGGTTTTTTCTGAATTACTTAGAGTGTAGCCATCTTTAGAGATGATATCACCACGAAAAGAGCGGTCTTGAATGGTTGTGGTGTTACTTGGTACACGTCTGTCAGAACTGATGGTCTTTAGCACTGAAAGTAAAAAAATACCCATGGTCACAGCAATGATGATGTAGAGAAAAGAGATTTTATTTTTTCTATTGCTGATAGTTGGAGTGGGTGTCGATTTTTGTTTGACTTGTTTCATGTTTTTATGTTTTCCCTAGTTAAGGATATATTTTATACAAATTTATCTATAAACTTGGTAAAATACTTTTTATATAGTGGGATAGTAGGGAAAGATTAATATGATAGATAAAGCACTTTTAGCTGGGGTTATGGCCTTGCTGACACTCTCTTTGGTTATGAGCTATTCACTTTCAGTCTATACTGTAGTGCACTTTGATTACAGTGATTTTCACTTCTTTTTACGCCAAAGTATGTTTATTTTTATTGGCTTTACGACGATGGTAATTTTAAGTAAACTAAACCCTGACAAATGGCTTGTACCTGTGGGTCTCTCTTTGT
>CAUZVG010000136.1:0-3962 GCA_963583215.1 Campylobacterales bacterium
TGTTTTTCTCTCTCATAGCCATGCCCCTCATAAATGTCTCCTCCACGTATAGGGTCATAGACTGCCATAATGGTATCGTCATCATACAAGACTGACTGCACACGGCTATAAGGACAGATATAGACACAAAAGTTCTCTTTAATGAACACCACATCCAAAATAATAAACAGCGCAACCCCTAACAAGATACCCACAAGGGTCATGTGTTCTGAAGGGTTTTCCAAATACTTAAAAAAGTCTTCCGGAGGCACAAAGTACCATAAGAAGTCCGCTGCTGCGAGTAATGCCAAAAGTGACCAGAGCAAAATGGCAATGACATACTTCACTTTATTTTCCATTTTTGACATGTCGGGGTCTTTTTGTTTATTTTTAATACGTTTACGAAGCCCTAAAAGTTTGGTCTCTATGCCATCTCGGTAAATCACCCTAAATATCGTCTGAGGACAAGCCCATCCACACCAAACCCTACCACCAAGTGCTGTCACGGCAAAAATCCCAAGAAAAAGTAACATCAGCAAAAAGGGCATCAAGTAAAGCTCTTGCATATCAAACGCCACACCTGCTAAATGTAATTTCTTTTGATCAAATGAAAGTAAAAAAAGATGGTTTCCATTAATGGTAATAAAAGGCATCACCAATGCCATTACCGTAACCGCCAAATACACCCAATATCTTTTAATCCTATAAGGAATCCAATCTTTTAAATACGTTTTAGTTTTTGTTGCTTCCATTTCTGTCTCCTTCTTGTTTTGCTAAAGCATCTGCTTCAAAAGGGCAAACAACAAGAATGTTGTCTACATTTTTATCTGCTAAGTTTTCTGCGGCTAATCCCATACTCTCTACCAATGTTTTAAGTCCCCGTGAAGCGATGTAGTCTTTTAAAGAAGACCTGCTCACATCCAGTGTTCTCGCAATGGCGGAAGTATTTTGTTTTTGTGCAAGCATTTGCATGATTTGTGAATGATATATGTCAAACTTAGAACTTGACTTCGTGCCTTTTGGCCTACCTAAACCAAGTCGTGCTTTTGGTTTTTCACGGTGTTTTTCCAAAAGAGGAAACACTTCCAGCATGTGACTCTCTTTATTGATCAGCAAACCCGCATCACAGACCCATAAATCAACATCATGACTCAACATACAATTAATCACTTTGACCATTTCATCTATCTTTGTACTTAAAATGTTTAAAGAAGAGACCAATACGGTATAGTCCCCCTCATCTAAAGAGAGTAAAAATTGTTCAAACTCATCTCTCTGATCTAAAAGTAAATCTTTTTTTGCATATTCAATGACTTCTTGATCAATATCAATACCCTGTTGATGGGCAAATGCTAAAATGGTACTCTTCTGTGAACCCAAGTTTTCAAAGTTTGGCACTTGCCGCATATATGCATAAACCATAAGACTCCTTTATATTAAAAATAATTCTACCTTATTTGATGATGAAAGTCAAATTTTTATATATTTTTATCGTCATTTTCCAATTTTATGTACTTTTATGCTAAAATAATAAAAAATACTTAGGCAAATATTGTGAACTTAACACACTTAGACGAACAAAACAAACCCAAAATGGTAGACGTAGGCGATAAAGCTGCTACTATGCGTATTGCTACAGCCTCTGGCATTATAGAAGTAGGTCAAGCTGCCTTTGATGCTGTTGTGGCAAACACAGCCAAAAAAGGCCCTGTGTTACAAACAGCAGTGATTGCTGCCATCCAAGCAGTAAAACAAACATCTACCCTCATCCCTATGTGTCACCCACTGATGATTACTTCAGTAAAAACAGACATTGAAGAGCTCCCCGAACTCCCAGGCTTTAAATTGACCGTGACCACAAAACTAAACGGCCAAACTGGTGTAGAGATGGAAGCACTCACAGGGGTAAGCATTGGTCTACTGACCATTTACGATATGCTCAAAGCCATCGACAAAGGTATGGTCATGAGAAATGTACAACTAGAACACAAGAGTGGTGGTAACTCTGGTGACTTTAACAGATAAAAGGAAAAATTATGGCAGAAAAAAACACTAAACTTATATTGGACGCAAACACAAAAACACGCCCAGTCATTAAGTACCCAACAAAATGGGGCTTCAAACTCATAGGGCGAGACAAAGATGCTTTAGAAAAGTGCATTAAAGACATTATGAAAGAGATAGGGGACAAAGAACACATCTGTACCCTAGGAAACCCGTCCCGAACAGGTAAATTCCACAGCTACAACGCCTCATGTACCGTAGACACAGAAGAAGAGAGAAACAAGATCTTCAAATATTTTGAAGATCATGATGATGTGGATATGGTAATCTAGACCCTCGTTTCATCTCTAATGAGAGGCGGAACGAGTAAGCTAACTATTTAAGCCTTCATCCTCTGCAGCATCTTATCGGCACTCAAACTCACCAACATCGACACAATCACATACGCCAAAAAGAAGTACAGTCCTACTTCTACTTCTGCTCGGCTTATGTCTCCTTTGTCTATGGTGAGGTAGACCAAAAAAGTGGCTACGACAAATACATCTACCATAGACCACTTTCCTATGAGTTTAAAAAACTTGATGATTTTATGCGCCACTTCATTGTGTGCAAAAAGAGAGACAAAAAGTAAAGCCGTCACTTTGAGTAGTGGGATGAGCACGGAGAAAAGTAGTATGACTAGGGCGATGATAGTGTCACCATTTTCAAAAAGTTTGGCAATGGAACCTATGACACCTTTGGACTCAAATGAGAGTACCACATCTCCCAAGTACTCCACTTCTTTATGTATGGTGACCATTAAGATGGGGGTGAGTAGCCCAAAAAGAAGCGTGAGCAGTGTAGACAGTGAGGCAAAAATGGTAAATATTCTTAAAGTAATGAAAAAGTATGACAGCAATAAGGCACCTAGCAAGTACATAAAATAACGTGTAAATTTTTCTGCTTCACTTTTTGCGTGGCTCTGTCTCTCTTCTATCTGAATCAATGCTTGTTGTCTTGTGTCTTCATACAAAGGACCCAATATACTTTTGGCCAACTTTTCAAGTTGCAACTTTGCCTGTTCCTCGGCACCTTGTTTGGCAACAAGTTCTGTTGTTGCTTTTTCATACGCCAAAGCTTCACTATGTGCTTTCAATCCAAAAAAGGCCATGCCAGCCAAAAGCATCAAGAGTAACACACTTGCAAACATTGTTTTCCTCTTAGTCATCTAACACCTCAAAATAGACCAGCACCGTAGCAAGTAAAAAGTTATCGTTATCATCTGAGATCATTACATAATGGTTTTTACCTACCCGTGCCAAGCCTTCAAAATTTTCAACATCCCAGCCTTCATGGCTATTCATCTTTAAGAGTACTTCACTTTTACACATTTTATAGAGACAATTTTTGAGGTACACTTTTTTAAGGGTTAACACAAAAGGGTCAAACATGCCCGTAAATGAACGCTCAAGCACTAAAACATTACCATCATCCATGACTTCCATAGCTACCACTCCTGATTTGCCTTCAGGTTCTGCTTGAAAGTGCCATTTTTTTCCAGAAAGCGCATAAATGCTTTGTCTTTTTTTATGGTCACGCTTGAGTGGCCACTCTGTGGCGGTGAGTATGCCATGTTTTGGGTGCCAAGCCAAGGCTTCTAACGATTTATTTCTACTACGGTAGTTCTTTTTACTTCTTAACACTTTAGGCAGTGGGTATTTACGAATGAGGTTTCCGTATTTGGAAGAGTTTTTATGGAACCATCCTATCTTGGCATTGCCCTCAAAAGAGATGAGCAATTTACCTTTGCCATCTAAAGTTAGTCCTTCACTGTCTCTTTTCCAGATTTTAAACTTTTTTCCATTTTTCTTTTTAAGCGTGACGCCAGAACGTGCTTTGAGTCCATCAATTTTGTCAGAGAAGGCTGCATCAAAAGCGAACAAAGCACCTTCGTCACTGACTAGGTAGAGTATCTGCGTTTTTTCATCGTAGGCAAGGTC
>CAUZVG010000137.1:0-3933 GCA_963583215.1 Campylobacterales bacterium
AGCATTAAATTCATTTTACCTCAAGGCATGGGAAATCACAAGATGATCTCTAATGTGGATGAAGATCTGGTTAAAAAAGTATTGGCGCAATTTGGAGAGAGTGTATGAAACTAAAACACATTTTTCTAGTACTTACCTTGCTACTTCAAAGTACAGTGTTTGCAGAAACAAAAGTAGAAAGTAACAGTACAGATGTTAGGCCTGTGGTAGTGCTAAAACAAAGCCTGCGTAACCAAACACTTATTAAAGAGTTACTTTTAGAAAAAGAACTCATTGAAAGTGAACTTTTAGACAATAATATCTTGAGTAAAATTTATAGCAATTATCACACCTACAATGAGTTGAAAAAACAAAAAGTCCTGCTTGATATTAACATTAAACTCTTAGAAAAGAGAATAAAACTCTCCAAAGATGAGCAAATACAACTTGATGCTTATGCGTCACAGCGTAGCACACTTATTGGTAAGCTTCAACTACTAAAAGAGTATGAAAAAGATCCTTTTAAAGAGTACTTAACCCCACCGAGGATAGAAGAGATCCCAAGCATTGGTAATCCTTTTGCCGTCATTGGTGCTTTATCTTACCGTGAGACGTTAAGTTCTGATGAAGAAGAGTATGCGAGTCGTTACTACTCTTTAACACATATTATGGAAAAGTTTTTAGAAAAGCGTAATATACTTTTAAAACTGATGGTTGAGGATAGTAATAACCCTGACTATGAAAAAGAACTTGAAGAGATAGACGATGAGATTAAAACCTTCACACCTGTGATTGAAATTTTTAAAACCACAAAAAATGTGTATACGAAAAAGATTGACGAAATCGACTTTAAACTCAAAGCTGAGATAGAAAAAGAGCTAGAACGTACCATTAGTATTGGTGCAATCATACTCTTCTTTTTACTACTTCTCTTTTTCATTAAGTATTTAGTGCGTAAATATATGTCAGACAATGAGCGTTTTTACACCATCAATAAAGCAATCAATGTTTCGTTTGTAACTATTCTGATTTTTACACTGTTACTTGCGTATATTGAAAATGTCTCTTACCTTGTGACTATTCTTAGTTTTGCTTCAGCAGGTATTGCCATTGCCATGAAAGACTGGTTTATGTCTTTGATGGGTTGGGCCACAATAATTGTAGGTGGGTCAATCTCTGTAGGTGATAGAGTAAGGTTCATCCGTGATGGCGTGGAGTATGTAGGGGATATTGTGGATATTTCTATGTTACGTATGACGATGCATGAAGATATTACATTAACCACGTATTCGGTAAATCGTAGAGCAGGACGTATGATTTTTATCCCGAACAACTTCATTTTTACAGAGATGATAGCAAACTACTCCCACGCAGGACTCAAAACAGTATGGGATGGGATTGACTTTATCATTACCTTCGACTCAGATGCGAACAAAGCAGCTTCCATTGCCAAAGAGATTACAAGAAAATACTCCAAAGGGTATACCGAAATCACAAGAAAACAGCTCAATAAACTCAGAAGCAGATACGGAATGAGAAACACCAATGTTGAACCACGTATTTTTGTGCATATTGAACCGTATGGTATGAAAGTTTCTGCTTGGTACTTAACCAACTCTTTTGCGACTATGACTTTACGCAGTACCATATCCATGGAGATTATCACACGTCTTCAAGCTGAGCCAAACATTCAATTGGCTTACCCTTCTCAGTCTATTTTTATGGATGAAAACAGACAAAGTCCTAAAATAATACCTACAGAGGGAGAACTTTAGCATGGAAAAAGTCTACTTTAAAACCTTTGGTTGCCGTACCAACCAGTTTGACACCCAAGTGATGATGTCTAAACTTAAAGACTATGAACTTACGATGGATGAACTGAGCACAGACATTATTGTGGTGAACTCATGTACAGTTACTAACGGTGCAGACTCTTCTGTACGTAACTATATTTCATCAATGAAACGTAAAAACCCTAATGCCCGTGTGGTTTTGGCTGGTTGTGGTTCTCACTCTAAAGGAGAGAGTCTTTTTGCAGATAAAAAAGTTTTTGGTGTCATTGGACATTCTGAGAAAGAGAACATTAATGCTGTACTTAAAAACACAGAACCTTTTTACCAAATAGGTGACCTTGAACACATTGACACTACCATTGTAGAAGAGTTTGTAGGTAAGAGTAGGGCTTTTATAAAAATCCAAGAGGGTTGTGACTTTAGATGTTCCTACTGCATCATTCCTGCTGTACGTGGTGATGCACGTTCACACAAAGAAGAGACTATTTTAGAACAAATCACCAAACTCGCAGGCAATGGTTTTGGTGAATTCATTTTAACAGGTACTAACGTAGGTTCTTACGGACAAGACCACAACACGTCTATGGCAAAATTGCTTAAAAAAATGAGCCAAATCCGTGGGGTTAGACGTATCCGTATAGGAAGTTTAGAACCCATACAAATTGATGATGAGTTTTTAGAACTTCTTAATGAACCTTGGATGGCAAAACAGATGCATATTGCCTTGCAGCATACGTCAGACAAAATGTTAAAACTCATGAACAGACGTAACACCTACAAAACGGACTTTGATCTTTTTCATCAAATTGCTTCTGCAGGGTATGCACTAGGAACTGACTTCATTGTGGGGCATCCTGGTGAAGGTGAAGAAGAGTGGAGTGAAGCCATGCAAAGGGTCAAAGAACTTCCTTTGACCCATGTGCATGCTTTCTCTTACTCCAAACGTGACAACACAGTCTCAGCAACTATGAAACCTGAAATAAGAGGGAACATTGCGAAAGAAAGACACAGAGAGCTTACTGCCATTGTGAAAGCCAAAAACTTTGCCTTTAGACGTGAACATACCCAAGGGCTTGAAGTCTTACTTGAGGGTGGTAAAGATGGCGTCTATCAAGGCTTTGACCAATACTTTAACAAAGTGCTTGTCTCTTCAAAAGAGGACCTTTCTTCCAACTGGGTCTTTTTAAATGATGTGGAGGTGAGTAGTGAAAGCAACAAATCGGTCTATTAATGTACTGAACCCCAACAATATCAAAATCATGTGGGGACTGGCGATTGTACTCATTGCCTTACTCGCTTTTTCTCTGTTGAGAAACAGTGATCAACTCATCACGCATAAAGAAGCCAATGCGCTCTACAGTTCCAATAAAATTACCAAAGTCATTTTAGACGGTGAATATATTTACCTTAAAACGGAGAAAGCACAATTCAAAATCTACAAAGATGCCATCAATAAAACAGCCTTTTTTAGCAAGTACCCCATAGAAGTAAAAGAGGACAATCATGCTTTGTATGAACTACTCTCTTTGTTTATTTTAGTGGGTGCATTTTTTGTCTTTTACCGTTTTATGAAACAAAGCCGTTTAGAACAACTTAAACAGATACGTGCCACAGGAAAGTCTGAAGAAGTGCATGGAAACAGTCCAGTACAAGCATTAAAGTCTTCTGTGACGTTTGATGATGTTGCGGGTATTAATGATGTGAAAGAAGAGTTAGAAGAGATTATTGACTTTTTACGTTTCCCAAAAAAGTACCGTGATTTAGACATACGTTTACCTAAAGGTGTCTTACTTGTAGGCCCTCCGGGTGTAGGTAAAACACTCATCTCTAAAGCTGTGGCAGGAGAAGCAAATGTACCGTTTTTCTACCAGTCTGGTGCCTCTTTTGTGCACATTTATGTAGGTATGGGTGCAAAACGTGTCTCTGAACTCTTTAAAAAAGCGAAACAAATGGCTCCGAGTATCATCTTTATAGATGAAATCGATGCCGTGGGTAAAAGCCGTGGTGAGTTTAGAAATGATGAACGCGAAGCCACACTCAATCAGCTGCTTACAGAGATGGATGGTTTTGAAGAGAGTTCTGGTGTCATTGTCATAGGTGCAACCAACAAGATAGAAATGCTTGATGAAGCACTGCTTAGAGCAGGGCGTTTTGACAGACG
>CAUZVG010000138.1:0-3892 GCA_963583215.1 Campylobacterales bacterium
TATGTTACGACCTTCTCATATTTTTTATATCTTTTTTTCAACTCATCAATACTATTATCTGCAGCCTTTTTTGTCATAGTTTGTTCAAGCTCTCTGATCTCTTTTTGCTGCTTTCTACTCTGTATCAACATATCTTGTGCAGTATTTTCTATCTGAATTTTAAATTTCTTGATCTTCTCCTCAATCTGCTCTTTCTCTTTAACACTTAGGACTTCATACTCCTGTTTGTTGAGAATCCTTCCATCTTTACTCATAGGCGAGAGTGTATAGCCAGATGATGTATATTGGATTGCTAAGAATTCTTCTTTTGCTCTCTCTGTTACCTTTTGAAAAGATTTCTTTTTTATTTCATTAAGTTTATCAATAATAGACTGTTGCTTGTCTCTGTATTCTTTACTCTCAAATATAGAGGGGATAATACCTTGCAACTCTTCGATCAACTCCTCCATATCATTTTTGAGTTGCATACTTATAGAGGGGGGAAGTTTTAAAGAGATCGGTTTTCTGGGATCTTCAAAATTATTCACATAACACCAGTCCCCCGGTTTTTTCTCATCTTTTGCACGACTTTGAATAAACTTTTCAACAACACTGTGTTTTCCGCTTCCAAGTCTCCCCATCACATAAAGATTGTAACCCTCCTTCTTTATGCCGATTCCGAAACTAATCGCTTTGAGTGCTCTACTCTGCCCTATGATCTCATCAAGCTCTTCCAGCTCTGCAGTAGTTTTAAAATCAAATATCTCTAAGTCACAATAATTATAGAGTTTATCAACACTAAGTGGTTTTATCATACAGCACCTCCGAACTCTGGACAATTATCAATAATACTTTTTAACTCATGATATTCCATTTGATGTGCTTTGGCTACAGCCTGCTCTGTCACAAATCCGCCTGCAATATTTACACCGCTATAGATAGCAGTATCTTGTAAACTGGCATTCTTCCATCCCATATCTGCGATCTTCTTCACATAGGGTATCGTTGCATTTGCCAATGCATATGTAGCCGTTACAGGGTAGTCTCCGGGTATATTGGCAACACAGTAGTGTATCACACCATCCACCTCAAAAACAGGATCATCATGCGTTGTTGGTCTGGAAGTCTCTATGCATCCACCCTGATCAATAGCAACATCTACCAAAACCGCTCCTTTTTTACAAAGAGACAGCATCTCCCTTGTGATCAGGTGTGGTGCTTTTTCACCGGTAATATAAACTGCTCCTATGACGATGTCTACTGTAGGTAAGATCTTTTCCATATTGTAACGGTTGGAGTAGAGTGTTGAAACATTTGGCGGCATCAACTCTTCAAGTGCGGTCATACTACTTGGATTCCTTCCCATAATAACGACATCGGCTCCCATCCCAGCTGCGATTTTGGCTGCGTTCTTAGCCACCGTTCCACTTCCTATGATCAATACTTTAGCCGGCAATACGCCGCTTGATCCTCCTATCAATACACCCATTCCATTAGTATGGGATGAGAGAAAATAGCTTGCGACCATCGGTGCGATCTTACCTGCTATTTGGCTCATAGGTTCAAGCAGGGGCACTCTTTTACCCTCTTGTACCGTTTCATACGCTATGGCTGTCACTTCTTTTTCTTTAAGTATCTCGGTCAGTTTTTTAAAGGGAGCAAGATGAAGATAAGTAAAGAGTATTTGCCCTGCTTTTAAAAGATCATACTCTTGAGGGTGAGGCTCTTTGACCTTTAAGATCATTTCACAGATGTTAAATATCTCTCTTGGGCTTTCTAAGATCATTGCACCGGCCTCTATATAGTCATCATCAGAAAATCCGCTTTGTTCCCCGGCATCTTTTTCGATATAAACTTCATGTCCGCTTTGAACAAGCAATACAACTCCAGAAGGGATGATACCAACCCTATACTCCTTGGTCTTTATCTCTTTTGGAATACCAATTTTCATCTAAAAATCTCCTTTTTACCCAGAAAAGTCCAGTAAAAATCCCTCTCACTGAAGCTTTCTATTGCATAATTCGGGTTTAATCCTCTATTCCCACTTTACACCTTGCTATAGGATTTGATCTCAATCTTTCAACAGCTATGGGGCTAGCGCTTTTTTCACATATCCCAAAGGTTCCGTTTCTTATTTTCGCAAGTGCATGAATAGTCTCTTTAAGCTCATTTTCCTGCTGATGCAAAATAGTATTGTCTTTTTTACTCATCGTGCCAAGAGATGCAAGATCTTCAACATCATTGATATCATCATTGTTACATACACCAGCTAACTCCGATTGAAGCTGATCTATATTGTCTTCAATCTGTACCAAACTTTCTTTGAGTATTTTTTCAAATTCATCAAAATCCAAATCATCTCTTTTCTGCATAAGCTAATCCTTTCTTCTCTTATAATACATAAGTATATCATTTTTTAGAAAATTATCCATTTTTAATTTTACTCAAAGTGACTGGCGTTGAAAATAGATTGTTTTAGTGTATGGAACTAGATTTCTCAATACATTCTATCATGCAAAGTAATCAAACAAGAATCATCTCGGTAGAAGATCTTACATCAATTAAAAATTAAAGAACTATCTCATAAACGCTGTAATGATCTTCTTGTAATCAGGATGCAGGTGCACGGTATTATGCCCTGTATCGCTGAGCGTTGCAACCTCTACCCGTGTTTTACTAAAAGCTTGAACAAGATTGTGGGTATGCTCATAAGAAATGATCCTATCATTGGCCGCTGCTATGATCAGTGTGTCTGTAGTGATCTTGGCAGCCCTGCCTGCCGAGTCCAGCCGCTCCTTCAAGATGAGACCCATCGGAAAAAACCAGTAGAGCTTTTTTCCGACATTCACTGCACTATCAAAAGGTGTCACGAGAAGAAGCTTATCGACATCGCGTTTCGAGGCGAGATAAGTCGCAACCGCCGCACCAACACTGCGGCCCATCACACAAAGCGCAGTATGCTGTTTTTTAAAATAATTGTAGGCAAATAATGCGTCACGGTAAAACCCCTCTTCGTGAGGTGATCCGCTACTGCCCCCGTAACCGCGGTAGTTTACGAGGTAGACCGTACGATCGGGAAAAAGTCTCCTAAAATCATCAATGTTGTACGCAACATTCTCGGCATTGCCGCCAAAATAGATAAGTGCCTTCTCCTTGCCCGGATTGAGTGTCCAGATCTTGATGCGAACTTCTCCTGTATCTAGTACAGTGTGAGCTACACCCGGAACACTCACCTCGGAGGTGGGAAAGTAGATCATCTGACGCTGAAAGACAAAAAGTAAAAAACACATCGCCACATAAGCCATAGTCAATGTTACTATAAACGAAACCATATCCCTGCCATTTTTTGAAATTTTCATATACTCATTATGCCCTATTGTATTGGTAGATAGCAACCCTTGTTTTAAAAAGATCAAAAGCAGCATCAAGGAAGGGTTCTGCCTCAAAAAGGCATTTTGATGTATGAAGAAGGATATTCTCAACATATGATTGCAAAAGTATTAGGATTAAACCAATAGGGATTCTGAAGGTATATCTGGGTTGATAGAAATTGAGAGGTTTTGATAGAATATTGGGTTTAGATATGCATTCCCATCGGGGACGATGGGAACGAGAAAAAAATTAAAGAGTAATTGCAGCCACTCCATTGTTAAATCCCTTATATTGGCTGACATACAACTGATTACTCTCAAAACCTCTTATCATAAAACCTTAGATGATTATTTTCATGTACTCCGCTTCAGAAAAAAACAAGAGTAAAATCCTATAATGGAACTATGACTATTAAGTTGTAGTTCCAACTAAGTTAAGAGCATTTTGGCTCACCTTTATTGGATATGGCTTTAAGTCATAGGTTCAAGTCAAGTGTATGTATGTCACCTCTGATTTGATAGAGAAACCAAGGGTAAAATGC
>CAUZVG010000139.1:0-3818 GCA_963583215.1 Campylobacterales bacterium
TTTGATCTTTAACACTAGAGGCATCTACCAGAGCTATACGTGCTCTTTGTTCCACATCTTTTTCGATTTTTAAAGAGGCATCCACGGCCAAAAGGTTGACAGAGAGTAAAACAAACGACAACCATATAAAAGATAATTTTTTCACTATAACCCTTTGTCTTTTAAGTATTGTAGCAAGGATGTGTTAAGCAATGGTTAATGTCTTCCAAGATTTTTCTTTGGCTGTATGAAGTTTTGCATAGGTTTCTAGTAAAAGCAAGTGTTTTTCAAAGCCTTCAAGACTTAAACCAGGAAAATGTAAACCATAAAACGTTTTCTTTACATCAAAAATGTCTAGGGCATCTTCTAGTAGTGCCTCCGTATACAAAAGAGACAAGGTGTCTCTATAGTCCAACAAGTTTTTCTCTTCATCTAGTGCAATTTCCAAAAGTGCTGCCAAACAGTGATGTATTTTTTTATCTTCATCATTTAAGTCAGAAATGTGCAAAGTCCACAAGGTATACTCATGTGCTTTTTCCAAGTCTTGTAAAGCAAAAGCAATCATGGCTTTAAGAGTACCCACTTGTAAAGAGGCCCAGCCCGTCCCTGCATCTGCTGCGATGCCCATAAAAGCGGCGACTTTCATCTCATCCACAATGCTAGCATCTTCTAAGTTCTCTAACACTGAGGCTAAGCCCTCCTCTTCTAGACGATCTAAAGAGAGTATATACTCACGAAAGTACGCCCCTTCATTGTTGTTTTCCCAAAGTAAGTCTGTAATGGGGTAAATCTCTGACATACCTGGCACTAAAATGCGACAGGTATACATATCTAGATGTGTATAGTCTGCAATGTAAATCTCAAAACCCATTTTTTCTATTTTGTCAGAGAGTGTGACACACTCATTTTGCGTGTCAGAGCCATACTCCCAATCCACAAAATCAAAATCAGGCTTTGTGTTAAAAAACCTGTAAGAGATGAGCCCAGTGGAGTTAATAAAATGTTCCACTAAGTTATGTGGATCTGCCACTTCAGCAGAAGAGAAAGAGGGAATGCTGAAGTCATCAACTTGCTCTATGCTTCGTCCTTGTAAAAGTTCAGTTACCGTACGCTCTAGGGCAACCTCAAAGCTAGGATGTGCTCCAAAAGAGGCAAAAACAGCAGCATTTTTAGGGTTAATGAGTGTAACAGAAATGACAGGATACTCTCCCCCTAAAGAGGCATCACAAACACGCAGTCTATAACCATAGGCTTCTAACTTTTCTAATGATGCCACAATATGTGGGAAACGTGCCAGAACCTCTTGAGGGATTTGGGGCAAACAAATCTCTTCAGATATGATTTTATTTTTCACATAACGTTCAAATATTTCACTTAAAGCTTGAACACGTGCTTCATCTTGTGTATTACCCGCTGCCATACCGTTAGAAACATAGAGGTTTCCTATGATGTTTACAGGAAAATAGATCTCTTTTTTATCACTTTGTCTTTGAAAAGGAAGGGCACATACCCCTCTCTCTCCTGCCCCTGAATTTAAGTCAAAAAGTGCTTCAGGTTCTAAGGCTTCTTCTGGGTCATAATGTGCCCATAAAGAATCATCTAACATTCCATTTTTAAGTGCCTCTTCACCCACAAACCATTTTTCATTGGGGTAATGCACAAATTCACCCTGCCCCAGTGTTTCACCCAAATAATAATCGGCAAAAAAGTAGTTACAGGAGATACGCTCAAAATACTCACCCAAAGCAGAAGCCAAAGAAGACTTTTCACAGGCACCCTTACCATTGGTAAACATTAAATTACACGCAGCATCTTGAATGTGTACAGAGTGCACATAAGGCACAGGATTTAACCAAGAAGCTTCTTTGATGTGTATATCATGTTTTTCAAACTTCTCTTGCATCAGAGATATACTCGTCTCCAAAGCACAATCTTTCCCTTTGATAAATGTCTCTTGACCCATGTTCTGCCTTTAGTAAATTCTACTGTAAGTATAGCGATATTATGGTGCTAAAAGGCATAAATAAAGAGATTGGATTTAAAAAAATTTCATTCTATTTCGTTGCTTAAAAATTATAAGATACACCAATGTTCCATATATCTGCATCTACATCATCCAAAATGGGCCTATTGTCAAACCCTTCATCATCATACAATTTAACATAATCTGCAAAAACAATAATGTTTTCATAAAAAGTATAACTTGCACCAAGACCCCAGTGAAAACCATCTTCATATGCATCTCCAAATGTAAGGTTATCAAGTCCAACACCTCCATAGCCAAGTAAAGCATAGAGGGAAAAATTTCCTATGGGGTAACTAGGTTTAATATAAATCCCCCAAGCAGAGAAATCACCATGATAGTCATCTTGGTTATTGTTGCTTAAACCTCGATTATAATCCATATCCAATCCTAAGATGTAACGCCCTTCAATGGCAAGGTACTTGTTATACTGGTACCCAGCTTGCAACATCAATGTAGTACTTTGCATCTCCTCTTGACTTTGATCATCTTTGACATCTCCTTGGCCAAGACCTACACCTACGTAATAGGAAGTGTCATCTACAACTATAGGTACATATTCTGCTTCTACAAGACTCCCTCCTGCATAAGCTAGTCCACTTAATACCAATAATGAAACTAAGCTTAAAACATTGTTCTTCATTATCATTCCCTTGATTTTTGGGTCTAAAAGATACCCTAAATATTGAAAAATAGTCAAATACTATTTCAAACATACTGACAGTGTAAATAATTTATGATGGCTTAGTTAATCTGCAGAAGACCCATTGTTTCTCGTCCAATCTGTACAGAGAGATAAGCTTACGTGTAGTTATAATAAATAAAATACATATATAGCTATTATATTAACTTATTTATTAAGATAGTATTAAAATTAATTTTTAGCAATGAACTCAACATCAATCTCATAAGCTCTGCGACCTTTATGTGGTCCAAAACCAAACTTTTGAAGTTGTTCTAAGTAAATAATGAGTTCTTCATTAAAGGTATCGTTAGAAGATGCTGAGCGTATTTTAAATATGAAAGTACCATCCGTCTCAATTTGCAACCATACTTTGACCCTTTCTCCAGCATATTCACTCTGTGCAGGCCAACCTTTGAGTTTTTCCTCAATCGCTGCCAAATAGGCATTCTCAATACCTGAGTCACTTCTTTTTTGCTCTTTAATCGACTCAGAAAAGAGTTCGGAAGCACTTTTTGCTTTTGGCTTTGATATGACTTTCTTTTTAGAGCTCTGATCTTTTACTTTTTTTCTTTCAGGTTTTTTCTTAGTCGCAACCGAAGCAAATAAATCTTTCGGCTTATTCACTTTTTTAGGAGGCTCTTTTTTTACAACTTTTTTGGGTTTTTTCGTCACTTTTGGTTTTTTTACTATTTTTTCTTTAATAACTTTTTTTCTTGTATCTTTTGGTTTTTTAATACGTTCTTTTACACGTTCTTTTACTTTTTTCTTTTTAACTTTCTCGCTTTTCTTCTTGACCTCTGTTTTAGGTCCCCCCATGCTCACACGTATACGATGTTCATCTTTTTTGACATAATGTACAGGTTTTTGGGTTTGACGAGAATTAAAGTAAACAAGCAGTACGGTGACAAGTAAAACATAAATACCTACAGCCACCACACCAGAGATAAAAGTAGAAGATTTACCTCTCATTGGGTAATCAAAGAGACATTTTCGAAGCCAGCAGCTTTAACAGACTTTAACAGATACATGACGTTTTTATATTTGAGTTCTTCATCTGCACGGATGTATACTTCTGATTTTTTGTCATATTTGACCGATTGATTCACAAAGTCATCTGCAAAAGTATCCATC
>CAUZVG010000140.1:0-3791 GCA_963583215.1 Campylobacterales bacterium
ATTTCAATCCTTCTTGCATTCAAAATCCTTCTTTATCTCTTGTGCAACACGCTTACACTCTGTTTCTAATTCTGTAAGTGTAACACTATTATCTATAACATAGCGAGCTTTTTTCACTTTGACTTCAATGTCCATTTGGCTTTGTATTCTCTTTAGGGCTGCTTCTTTACTGCTCTTGTCTCTTTGCATTAAACGTTCTAACTGTAAAGCCGCAGGGGTATAGACCAGTAAAACTTTCTCTATAGGGTAACGTGAACCTTCATAAAAGAGAGGGATGTCAACCAAATATACCTTTTTCTTGAGATCTAAGATACTGGCTTGTTTTTCAATTTCATCATAAATGAGTGGATGTAAGAGTGCTTCTAAGCTTTCACGTTTTGTTTTTGAAGCAAAGACAATGGCACCTAAAGCTTTTCTGTCTACTTTAGCGTTTGAGACAATGTCTGCCCCAAACATTTCTGCAATTTTAAGACTTTGGGCATCTAAAACTTCATGTCCAACTTTATCTGCATCAATCATTTCAAAACCTAAAGTAGCAAAAATCTTTGCTACCGTACTTTTCCCTGTGGCAATGCCACCCGTAAGGGCCACTGCATACGTAAAGACATTTACCAAGATCTATACGCTTGGTACTGCATTTCATCATATCCATAGATGTCAGGTCTAAACTGTAAAACACCTTCATAGTCTACATACGCAGTCAGGTAAGTAACATCCACAGGGACTTTTTGATCTAAGCTCAAGTAGACTTTCTTTTTACCTTTAAGCCTCTCTTGTGACTTTTCAAAATCTACATTTTTGTTAAACGTCGAAAAGGTTTTTAAGAGTTCTCTGGGTTTTTGTAAACGGATACAGCCATGTGACAAGGCACGTACGTTTTTCTTAAAAAGGTGTTTGCTGGGTGTGTCATGCATGTAAACAGAAAACTGGTTGGGGAAAAGAAACTTTACTTTTCCCAAGGCATTTTTATACCCAGGCACTTGTGCAAAACGATAAGGCATCGTTTTAGAATAAAGGTATTGCCCCCAACTCACCGAACCCCCAGATATTTTTTGTGCATCTGCACCCCAACCTGTGTAAATCTCTATGCCTTGTCTGACCATGGCATTGGGGTTTCTCATCAACTGGGGAATCATCTCTTTTTGAATGATACTTTTTGGTAAATTCCAATGCGGGTTAAGCACAATGGTTTTGACTGTATTGGAAAAAATAGGTGTAGGGTTTTCACGTTTCCCCGTAATCACTCTCATCTGCTGAATCAACGCTCCCTCTTCTTCAAAATAGAGGCTATAAGAAGGAATATTGATCGTAATATGTCTTTTGTTCTTTCTTACATGTAACCATTTAATACGGTCAAGGTTTAAACGTATCTGTTTGATGCGTTCAGACAAAGGGGTGTTGAGTGCGGCAATGGTGTTTTTTTCAATGAGCCCTTTGGCTACGAGTCCATGACGTTTTTGGAAATGTATAAGAGATTTTTTTAAACATTTATCATACACAGAACCTTCCTCTTCGTCACAAACAACAATATCTCCACTGAGTGCCAAACGTCTTCTGAGTGCAGGCACAACACTATAAGATCTGCCTACTTTCAAACGTCCACTCAACGCCAAAGGTTCCCACCCTTCCTCTTTTTCAAGCGCAATGTACTTCTCTAAGGTTTTTTTGAGTGCAGGATAGTGATAGCTTTTGGGACTTGCACGTTCAAACATCTCTTCTAAAGAGCCAAGTGCCACCGCTTGGGTCAATACTTTTATAGGATTATACTCTGGTTTATACGTCACCCATTCTGCTTTAATACCTTCTGCTCTTAAGTTATACAACCGTGCTTGAAAAGCACCCCAGTTAATACTCCCATAAAGTCTGTACTCCATATAACTTTTGTAAAGTTTGGCAATGTCAAACTCTAACGTCATCTTTTCTTTAATGGGGGTATAGTGATTGTACATCTCTTTTGCTTTTTGCTTAAGAGAGAGAGCTTCTTCTTTTAACGTTGTAGTTTCACTTAAGGTCTTGTCATTTTTTATTTGAGAAAAAAGTGCTTCAGAAAAGTGTGAAAGCTTCTCTTCTTGTATCCATACAGGTATAAAAAAAAGTTCATTATAGAGTTGGTTTAGAAAATGTTTTTTAGGCAACTTTTTCATAGAATCTATCATGACTGTAGAGCTTACATCATGAAAAGTTGGGCTACTTAGCGCCCAAAGACTTTGTGATGAAAAGCCAACAAGAGCCAATAACAGTATTATCTCTTTACATTTTTCTTTTATCATCTTTTCCATTTTTTATTTTATCATCTTTTTTTGTCATTTTTTTGTCTATTACATTAAGTATAGCAAAAAATTATCAATCAATTATAAATTACCTCGGCAAAGACTTCACGGTGCCCTTAACTTACATTAACCCTAGTCTGTTAAAATATTTAATGTATTTTACCTTTGGCTCACCATACTTCTTACTCTTATTGTTGGCTTTGCCATGTTTCCTTTGGTGTAAACAGACTATTAAACCTTTTTATTTTCCAAAAATTGCCTGGATACAAAGACAAAGTCCCCTGCTTTCTTGGGAACCTTGGCTTAAAATGTTACTCTTTTCTCTGCTTGTCTTTGCCCTAGCCAAACCTTTTGTCTATGATGCCAAAGACAATCATTTTAAAAACGGCCGAGATCTCATTTTGGCTTTAGATGCTTCTGGGTCCATGGCCCAGAGTGGTTTTGATGTTGGAGACAGGCTTAAAAACAAGTTTGAAGTCAACCTTGGCTTGGCTGCTGACTTCATCAAAAACCGTCATGATGACAACATGGGGGCAGTCATCTTTGGTACTTTTGCCTATACTGCTTCCCCACTCACCTATGACTTGCCATCACTCTCCCACTTACTCTCCATGACCAACGTGGGCATTGCTGGAGACAGTACCGCCATAGGGGATGCGCTCATGCAAGCTTTGCGAACACTCTCTTTTGGAGAAGCCAAAAACAAAGCCATCATTTTACTCACTGACGGCTACCACAATGCAGGACGCACTTCACCTAAAGTTGCAGTGGAAGAAGCCAAAGCCCAAGGCATTAAAGTGTATACCATTGGACTAGGGAAAAAGTCTGACTATGATGTGGCTTTACTGCAAACCATAGCAAAAGAGACTGGAGCAAAGTCATATGCTGCCTCTTCTGCCAAAGCACTGCAAGCGGTTTATGAGGACATTGATTCACTTGAACCTTCTAATATACGTTCAGAAAATTACCTCAATCAACGCCTTCTACTCGTTTGGCCACTGAGCCTTGTTTTCCTTTTGCTTACTCTGTGGGTACTTTTTAGCGTGAGGCAAAAATCATGACTTTTCTCTACCCTACACTTTTATGGCTTTTACTCCCTTTGACACTACTCATTTGGCGTTATAGAGGCCATATGACTCTGCTTGTGCACCTTGTGATTTTGACTTTAGTACTGCTTGCTTTGGCCCGCCCCATTGAAGAGCGTGCCATGCAGACTTCCCAAGTAGAAGCCAAAGACATCATCATAGCGCTTGATGTCTCTTACTCTATGCATGCCAGAGACCTCTTACCGACACGTTACGAATTTGCCAAAAAAACCATAGAGGCACTTTTGGAGAAGAACCCAACAGACAACATTCGCCTCATTGCATTTACTTCAAACCCCTTACTACTTTCACCTCCTACCACGGACCATGCCCTCATTGCTGTGGCACTCAAAAGTTTAAACCTTGAATACATTTTAACCAAAGGGACTTCTTTAGAAAAACTCTTTAAAAAGCTGGCTTCTATGGAACTTCAGCG
>CAUZVG010000141.1:0-3756 GCA_963583215.1 Campylobacterales bacterium
TCTTCTACTGTGATGATGTTCTTGTCAGGGGTGGCAATGTGCTGCATACAAGCATGTAAGGTGGTTGACTTTCCTGAGCCTGTTGGGCCGGTGACGAGTATCATACCATGGGCATGGTTGAGCAGTTTATAAAGTTCTTTGGTAATGTCTTCAGTAAAACCCAAAGACTCTAACGTTGGTATGTGTCCAGACTGTGAGAGGATACGCATAACCACCCTCTCTCCATGATAGGTAGGTAAAACAGACACCCTCACATCAATGTTCTTACCTGAAATACTTAGCTGCGTACGTCCATCTTGCGGTACTCTTTTTTCTGAAATATCGAGATTGGAAATGACTTTAATACGGTTAATAACCAAAGCGATAATACTTTTGTCCAAATCTAAATGTTTTTTAAGTGCACCATCTATACGTAGACGTACTTCCCCTTTATACTCAGCACTCTCAATGTGGATATCTGAAGCTCCTTTTTGCAAAGCTTGAAAAAAGAGTGAGTTTACTAGTTTAATGATAGGTGCAGAGTCTTCATTAGAGAGTAAGTCTTGAGAATTACGTATAAACTCTAAAAGATCACCCTCTACTTCAATGAGTTCATCTGAAGCCGTCGCCATCTCTTCAAAGTCAGAGCCTGTTTGAATCTCTAAAAATTTATTTTTAAGGCGTTCAAAGCTCTCAGAGTCTAAGAGATTAATTGGGTAAGATAAAGAGAGTTTAGACAAATAGTTTAGCGCATCTGCTAAACTTTCAAGTGTCACAATGGAAGTGGCTACACCATTGATTTCAGAGAAGAGGAGATTGTGTTTGAGTGCAATCTTATGGTTAATCTCATCTTCCCAGAGTGGCTCTAGGTTCACATCTTGAAGACTGGGAAAATGCATACTTAAAACCCTTCTACCGGAGCAAGTGTTGATCTTTTAATACGTCTGCTTGCTGCTGGTGCAGTCTTATATGCTGAGTCAAGGTAAGAGACATCTTTACCCCCAGGTACTTGCACCGTTCGACACTCTTGCTTGGGATCAAAACTTTTTGAAACCAAACAGTTGTAGCGCTGTTGTACCTCTTCAAGTTCAGATAACATCCGTTTTAACTTCTGTAAATCACCACTCTTGCGTACGATGTAAGGCGTAAGATAGATGACAACATTTTGTTCTCTTTCCACATCAGAGTCATGCGTAAATAGATTCCCAATGATAGGAATATCTCCTAAAAAAGGCACTTTAGATTGTCCTTTACCCCCAATACGTTTAATCAACCCACCTAAAACAATGGTTTCACCATTATTTACAATCACACTCGTTTTGAGTTCTCTTTTGGTGGTGGTTGGTCTGTCTGCAATTTGTTCTGATGAAGGGTCAATGTCTTCTAGCGTTGTTTCTATCTCCAGGGTAACTTGGTTGTTGCTTGAAAGACGTGGTTTTACTTTTAGGGTTAACCCAATGTTCTCTCTAGAGTAATTGTTTACCACGTTAGACACACCTGAAGTGGACTGCTGTGCCTGCACCAATATAGAACGTGTTTGCCCCACGTAAATAGAAGCTTCTTTGTTGTTGGTACATAAGACTGAAGGTTCTGAAAGTAAATGTGCTGCCCCATTTTTTTCTAATAAATCAAACTGTGCACCTAAAGCAAATACCTGATCTGTCGAGTCAAATTTAAAGGCAGGATCATTGGTAGTAATAGCATTTCCATTATTATCAAACGTAGTCGAAGTATTATTTAAATTCAAAAACCCTAACAGTGCTGGAGAAATTTGTAAAGCGCTTGCTCCCATATTTCCCGCAAAAGTCAGGAGTCCTGCGGAACCAATGGCACCCCCATTGATCCCATACTTGATTCCTATTTGTTCTGCTAAGTTTGTATCAACTTCAATTATTTTGGCTTTGACATAAACTTGTACTTTAGGGATGTCAATTTTGGCCACTGTTTCACGGATGTTTTTTATCTGTTCACCCGTAGCTAGTAAAATAAGTGCATTTCGTTCAATATCAGAAACCACCATTGCTTTTGAAGGTGCTTTCCCACCTTTTTTAGGTGCTTTCATCGCCACAGAGTTCATTTGAGAAATGAGTTTTGAGAGTATCTTTTCCATCTCTTCAACATTGGAGTTTTTAAGACGTAAAACATACATTTTTTGCTCTTGATCTTCCCCTTTAGTATCTAACTGTCTGATATAACGAATCATACGGTTGTTGTTTGCCACTTTCCCCACCAAAATAATAGAATTGGTCGCATCATCTTTAAAAATATCTACTTTTTCACTTTCGATGGTTTGAGGGAAAAGTTTTTTAGCCATATTGACAGCATTGCTGTAAATGTCTTTGGTCGTCGCATGGCGAAGTTTTAAAATTACTGCCTTTTTTTCTCCACGTTCTTCTACCACTTTAATGATTTTGGCAATGGAGCTAAGGGTACGAGGTCGTGCAGTAATGGCTAAGACATTGTTCTCTTTAAAAGAAATCACTTTAGCATTTTTATGTAAAAGAGGTTTGATTTTGGCACGAATGACTGCTGCGTTAGAGTTATGCAGAGGGAACATGACGGTTTTCATGGTATGTCCGTCTATCTCCGTGGTTACAGGCAAACCTTCACCTGCAGCATTGGCAGATTTCACTACTTTAAAGTAGTCTCCCTGGTCTACAAGGGTTAAACCTTTGTCACCCAAAATGGAGTTTGCCAAAGAGAGTAAACCCGACTTTTTAATAGGCGTTTGAGAGACAAAGTTGATTTTACCTTTAAGGTCGCCTTCTATCAAAATATTTTTATGGGTGATTTTTGCCACCATCTCAATAAAGTCTTTCACTGAAAGGTTTCTAAAGTTTATATCTACCGTCTCTTCTTCTGCATAGGCAGAGACTGACAATAACAACAACGCACTCATAATTATTTTAGTTAATTTCATATTCTAACTCCATTTCTTCTTTTCCTCTTACAATCACCACACTCAGGTTTGCTGCATCTTGGATGTTTTTATAGACCTCTAAGGCTGCTGCATAAGAAGTAATCGCTTGTCCATTAATTGACTTTATCACATCATTCCTTTTTATCCCTAGTTTTGCAAAAGGAGAGTTTCTTCGTACAAAAGTAACTTTAAACCCTTGTAAGTTTTTCCCTTTTTTCACCTCAGTAATACCAATGTTTTTATAAATATCATCCATATTTTCTGCATAATGATCAAACAAAGAGCGGTCAATGATTTTATAATCTCCCGCGTCTCTCACTTCCCCTACAGGTTGGCTAGCGTTGTCCGTCTCTACCTTTTGTCTTGAAGGACGTCTTGAAGAACTCGTAGAGCTTTGACTTGTTTTAGTAAGTAAATCGACCTGATAACTTTTTCCTTCTTTAGAAAAAAGTGCAAAATCATTGCTGGCACCTTCTAATTTAAAGCCGATAATCTCTTCCCCTGTCTCCAATACATGTGTTTTTCTTTTATACTCTACGGTAACGACAGTGATGTCTGAAGCATGGTAAATAGCGAGTAGACTAATCTCTTTAATGCTGCCACCCCTATTGCTTGACCTGATCTCTTTTTTAGGTGCAGATGCTTCACTTGGTGTGAGTTTCACACGGTAATACAAGGCTGTACTGTCTTGCTTTTTCGCTTCGTCTATGTCGACCGTTGGCAACCAAATAAGTTCAATCAAGACCCAAAAGAGTTTGACAAAAAGAAACAGTGTCAAAAATATCAGTAGGTTTTTTATCCATTCGGGTTTAAAAAGATGTTTCATAATACCATCCTTTCTCATCTTGTTTCAAATA
>CAUZVG010000142.1:0-3754 GCA_963583215.1 Campylobacterales bacterium
AAAAACCTATCTTTTTGATCATAAAAAACATAAAACAACAAAAAATGAAAAAGTCTGGAGAGAGGGAAAGCTTACAAAAAACAAAACACAAACCTTAGATTTCTATGCCAAAGATGATCTTTTAACCCTCTACTTTAATTTAGGTGTGGCACTTAAAAAGCCTGGTGAAACGTACATGTTTAAAGCGGTGGGGTTAGAGAAACAAAGAGGGGAAGTGCGTATCATCGTACCCAATAAATCGCAACTCAAAGCGTACCAAAAGGACTTAGGAACCACGGCTCACTTGTATGCGAAAGCCCTTATACATCAAAAGAATTTTAAAAAGAAAAAAGGGGACATTCTCTTGGCCATTGGGAAAGATGGTTTTATTCAAAAGTCTGTGATTAAAGATGTTTTACTTTATGGGGATGCTAAGTTGGTAAGGATTAAATGATGATGCAGTCAAAAGGAAGTGACTGTGATGTGTTTATTATTGGGTATAGATTTTAGGGAAGTATAAGAGTCATAGGTAAAAAACTACGTATTCTCTAAAGTCTGTACCAAGCTAGAAGAAGCCTAAAGGCGTATATCAATGGCTTTTTCTAAGTTTTGGATCCATCCATTATAGTTCGTATGTATGGTTTGAGTTTTAGCGTTATAGTTAAGGTTTTGACTACGTATATAACGTATGCTATAACTTGTCCTATTGTAGCCAATGTGAACAATAGCAAGATGTGTTCTAAGGTAAAGTTTACCTTCTGCTAGACCTGGTCTGATTTTATGGATTTGCCATCCTAAAGATTGACCTGCACTTTTAATAGCTTTATAAACAGTTTCACTCGATTTTTGTTGGGTTACTTTATGTTTTGGTACATTGTAAACCTTAGCAGCTCCACAGGCTGTAAACATGAAGATTGAAAGCAGAAGTGCTGTAGTGATTGTGAAAAGTTTGTTCATGATGGTCCTTTTTTATTTTACTACTATTATTTTAGATAAATGTATATTTTTTTATGCTGAAATTACACTTTATTGTCTGTAGACAAATAGTGGATTTATGCAAATATGGTACACTTCGAAAAAAAGTCATCCTAGGAGCCTCGTGAAAGATAAAATTAAAAATATGGACAGAGGTATTTTGTTTATGTTATTGGCTTCTTTGAGTTTTGCAGCTATGGGTGGTTTTGCCAAAGTCGTGACCCAAGTACTGCCTCCTGTGGAAGTCACTTTTTTTAGAAATATCTTTGGGGTAGTTTTGGTAGGCTTAGCCATTTGGAAAGTGCCTTTAAAGCAGACGGGGGGTAAACCTTTTTTACTTCTTTTTCGTGGTTCTATGGGTTTTGCAGCCCTGCTTGCATACTTTTACATCATGGCGCATATTCCTCTAGGTGAGGCAGTAACCTATAACAAAACATCCCCTATTTTTGTAGCCATCTTTGCTTATATATTTTTAAATGAGAAGTTACATAAGTCAGCTTTATTTGCCATCATTTTGGGTTTTGCAGGTATTATTTTAGTGGCACAACCAGAAGGGGGCTCTTTTGACAAGTACGACCTTCTGGGTATCTTTTCTGGCATAGGTGCAGCGTTGGCATACACGTCCATACGTGAACTTAGAAAGTATTATGACACGCGTGCTATTGTCATGTCTTTTATGCTTGTGGGTACCGTAGCACCTCTTTTTTTAATGATCATTACACCTTATGTGACTGTTTCCGAAGATTTTGACTGGATGTTTGCTGAGTTTGTCATGCCTCAAGGGCGTGAATGGCTCTATGTGAGTGCAGTAGGTATTTTTGCCACCATCTCACAACTGCTTATGACCAAAGCGTATGAGCTAACAAAAGCGGGTATTGTGGGTACTATTTCGTACTCTAACATTGTTTTTGCAGTGGTGATTGGTGTGATGTTGGGTGACCCTGTACCTGATATTTGGACAGTTTTGGGTATACTATTAGTCATAAGTTCAGGGCTACTTGTAGCACTGCCAAAAGGAAACAAATGATACTCATCGCAGGACCTTGTGTACTTGAAAGCCGTGATGCCGTGATGCGCATTGCAGAATCATTGGGTAAATACCATGATGATTGCACCAAAGACTTTTATTTTAAAGCCAGTTTTGACAAAGCAAACCGTACCTCTTTGGACTCTTTTAGAGGGCCAGGACTTGAAGAAGGTTTAAAAATGCTTCAAGAAGTCAAAGATACTTTTGGCTACAAAATCTTAACGGATGTACATGACTACACTCAACCAGCAGCAGTAGCTGAGGTTGCTGATGTGCTTCAAATCCCTGCATTTTTGTCACGTCAGACAGACTTGTTGGTAGCAGCTGCTAAAACATCTGCAGTCGTGAACATTAAAAAAGGGCAGTTTTTAGCACCTGAAGCCATGCAACATTCTGTGGCTAAAGTGCTTAAAACCAGAGGTTTTCACGGAGACGTGACCTACGAAAATGCACAAAAGTACAAGGTTTGGCTCACAGAACGAGGGTCTAGTTTTGGTTATGGAAACTTGGTTGTAGATATGCGTGGACTCAAAATCATGCGTGAATTTGCCCCTGTGATTTTTGATGCCACACACTCTGTGCAAATGCCAGCGTCAGGTGGAAGCTCATCAGGTGGAGATGCTTCGTTTGTACCGTATCTTTCACGTGCAGCAGCAGCAGTGGGTGTCGATGGTTTCTTCTTTGAAACACATTTTGACCCAAGCATTGCTTTGAGTGATGGACCAAATATGATAGAATTAACAAAATTAGAAAAGTTGATTGAACAAATAGATGCCATCAGAAGCATCGTAGAATAACTGTAGGGTTGGCTTCAGCCGACCACATATATAAAACAAAGGAAAAAAATGACAACAGTTGAAGGTAATTTACAAGTAGATAAAAGTAAAAAAGTAGCCATTATTAATGCAAGATTTAACCACTTCATTACAGACAGACTTGTAGAAGGTGCAGTAGATGCATACGCAAGACATGGTGGGAATGCAGATGATTTAGATCTCATTTTAGTACCAGGTGCATTTGAAATACCTTTGGCACTAGACAAAGCATTGGCTTCAGGTAAATATGACGCTGTATGTTGTTTAGGTGCAGTCATTCGTGGGGCAACGCCACACTTTGACTATATCTCAGCAGAAGCAACCAAAGGGGTGGCTTCAGTGACACTCAAATATGGAAAACCAGCCACTTTTGGTGTACTGACGGTAGATAGCATTGAACAAGCCATTGAACGTGCAGGAACCAAAGCAGGAAACAAAGGTGCTGAAGCAATGGTTGGCCTTATTGAATTAATAAACCTTTACGGTGCATTAGAAAAATAAAACGCGTAGGGTTGGCTTTAACCGACCAAAAAATAAAAAGGTAATAATACATGGCAACAAGACACCAAGCGAGAACAGCAGTAGTAGGCTTACTTTATGCCTTTGATTTAGGGAATGAAAATATTGCAAGCTTTTCAGATGAAATTCTTGAAGAGGGAAAAATCCGTAACAAACAAAGAGAGTTTTCAAACATGCTGTTTAGCGGTACGATTGAAAATCTTGAAGTGTTAGACAAAGAGATTCAAGCACATTTAACAGATTGGGATTATGCCGGCATTGGAAAAGTAGAAAAAGCCATTATGAGACTGGGCGCCTACGAGATACTTATACTCAAAACAGATAAAGCCATCATCATTAACGAAGCGGTTGAACTTGCAAAAACTTTGGCAGATGACAAGGCTCCAAAGTTCATTAATGCTGTACTTGATGCACTGGGTAAAGAGCCGAAAAAGAAGAC
>CAUZVG010000143.1:0-3751 GCA_963583215.1 Campylobacterales bacterium
GATTCCAATATGAATTTACATTTTGGTAAAGCCATAGATTTAGACAGCTATATGCATGAATTTTTAGAAAATGAAGAAAATATTTATGATGAGAAAAAGGTCAATGCTTTTATAGATGAAAAACGTAAAGATTTGACCAACGATGTCATGCAAAGGGTTTATTCTCAAATGCAAATACATTTTGACCATATGTTTATTTTGTCTTTAGTGACCATGCCTACTGTGAAAGTGTGTCCCTCTTACCTTAAAACACTCATTTACAAAAACACACTTAGCTTACGAAAATTATCAAACTATAATTTACATGAAGAGGTACAAAATGAACTTTTCAAACTCATACTTGATGAACACTATGAGCCTTTTCTTTCAGCCATAGATTTAGCCATTCAACAAAAAATTCTTTATAGAGACAGTGAGGGTGAGTATTTATTTGACCGTTCTTTACTTGAGAAAGAGTACCCTTTCCATTTGGTAAGGGTGAAAAATACCCTCCAAGTCATACTCAACGAAATTCGTTGGCAAAAAGAGATTGTGAAAATGGCAGAAGAGAATGCAAAGTTTTCTGAACTAGAGTTAAGAGCGGACAACTTTGCGCATATACGGCAACGATCATGGCAGCATTTTGAAAATGAATATAAGACTTTTGTAGGGAAAGTACCTAAAAGAAAGGACAAAGGTGCACCTATTGTCCTCTATAATGAAGCGTTTAAGACTGGCTTGGTTTTTGCACACGGATACATGGCCGCACCCAAAGAGATAGAAACCTTAGCACAGTTCCTTTTTGCAAAAGGCATTAATATTTATGTACCTAGACTACGTGGTCATGGGACAGACCCTAAAGCACTTCTTAAAGTGACGGCAAAAGACTGGGAAACTGACTTTGAACGGGTATTTACTGCCATGAGACAGGTCTGTTCTAAAGTCTACATAGGTGGCTTTTCTACGGGAGGGCTTCTGGCACTCATTCACGCAGCAGCCTATGAGGTCGATGGGGTGATTGTCATTAACTCAGCGTTAAAGTTACATGATTTACGGGTCTCTTACGTGGTACCTACCTTACACTTTTTTAATGAAATGATCTCTTACTTAAATCCCAAAGACATCATGGAGTGGATAGACAACTCTCAGACAGAACAACCCAAAGTCAACTACCATAAACACCCCTTAGCTTCTGTGTCACAGCTTGAAAAAGTCATGTCAAAAGTAGAAAAAACACTCTATCAAATTACGGCACCGATACTCATTATTCAGGGAGATAATGACCCCATTGTCAAAGGGGAGTCTGCTAAACTCATTTATGATGCAGTCTCTTCTAAATATAAATCTCTCTTACTTCTTCCTAGAGACTGCCACAGTATCTTAGCAGATGAGCAACATGCAGATGTTTTTGACGCAGTGTATGGGTTTATAGAAAAAACATCCCATTAATGGTATGATGGCAAAAATAAAATAAAAATAGAGAAAAAATGCAAAAATGTTATTGTAAAAGTGGATTAAATTTTTCTGAGTGTTGTGAACCCATCTTACGTGTTTTAGAAGTGGCACCCACGGCTTTGGCTTTGATGCGTTCACGTTACTCTGCCTACTGTTTGGGAGATGTCAACTACTTACAAGCAACCACCCACGACCACACATGGACAGATGATGAGTTGAAGTTTATACAAGACTGGGCTGACAACAGTTTTTGGCAACATTTAGAAGTAGTGAATGCCTCTGAAGAGTCAGTGGAGTTTAAAGCCTATTATATTTTTAATGGTAAACAACACATGCATCATGAAAAGTCTACATTTAAAAAAGTGAATGACATGTGGAAGTATGTGGATGGTGAGATTTTTGAAGACAAAGTAGAATTTTTACGAAATTCAAGTTGTATTTGTGGCTCAGGTGAAAAATACAAACGTTGTTGTTTTAAAAAATTAAAATAGACGGCATAGCCATACTTGAAATGATTCGTATCAATAATTGTTATTAATTCGTTAATCATTATTGATGTTTCTATGATAAAATTATAATCCTCAATATTTTATCATAAGGAAAAACTATGTCATCTTACCATGTCCAGCGTTCAATTGTCATCGATGTACCACTTTTAACACTTAGAGATTCACTTAAAAATTTTAAAGATTGGCCTTTTTGGTCCCCCTGGCTGGTGATGGAACCAGATGCAACGCTCACATACACAACAAATCAGGGAGAAGTGGGTTCGGGTTATGCTTGGTCTGGAACCCTTGTGGGAGCAGGGAGTGTCGAACTTTTAGAAGTGAAAGAGGATGCCCTTAAAATGCATATTTCATTTGTGCAACCTATGAAGTCAAGTGCAGAGATAACATTTAATTTAGAAGAAGAGGCAGAAGGCACCAGAGTCACATGGATGATGGATGGCCATTTACCCTTTTTTATGTTTTGGATGACAGGAAAAATGCAAAGCTTCATTGGCATGGACTATGAGCGTGGACTTTCGATGCTTAAAGAGTATATGGAAACAGGCGCTGTGGCTTCTTACGTACACATTGAGGGTGTTCTACCCATGAAAGTACAAAACTACATTGGCATACCTAACCATTCAAACATAGACAAGGTAGGTGAAGTGATGAAAAAAGATTTTGAAAAACTCTATGATTTTATGAAAACCCACAACTTAAGTCTTGACCGCATTCCTTTCACCATCTACAATACCTTCAATATTTTTCAAGGGGAGACAGAGTATGTTGCCTGCATACCGGTGAATGAAGAAATTCAGATAGATGAATCATGGGTAAGAGGTTCGTTGGACATAGGTGAAGCCCTTAAGACTATGCATAAAGGCCGTCACTTGCATTTAGGCAATGGATGGATGACTGCCATGTCTTTTGCACGTTTAAAAAATATGAAAGTATTAAAGTCTCCCGTAGGCTACGAGTTTTACCCTAACAATCCCTACCAAACTCCAGAAGAAGAGCTTGTCACAGAGATATTTATACCACTTAAATAGGTTAATCAGCGGGTTCGCTTTTATTTGATGTACTCTACCACTTCATCAAAAGGCAATCTAAGTTGAGTGGGTTGTTCATTGATTCTGTAGCCTAAAGGAAGTACCACAGAGAGTTGCCATTTAGAGCTGTCTAGACCAAGAACTTCTTCTACTTTTTCTTTGTCATAGCCTTCTATAGGACAAGAGTCTATACCTATGTATGCCGCGGCAGTCATCATGTTTCCTAAGGCAATATAAGACTGTTTGGCTGTCCAGTGGTAAACGTTTTCATCGCAGGAGAGGGTTTTTTCTAAGTGTTTTGCATAAATGTCCATGTAGAAATCAAGGTTTTCTTGTGGCATGTCACGTCTTGCAAAACGTTTTTTCACTTCTCCACTTTCTACTTTTACATTGTCTATGGCTGCAAGTATGATGACAAGGTGTGAACATGAAGTCACTTGTACTTGGTCCCAACAAAAAGGACGTAGTTTTTCTTTTAAGGCTTCATTGCTTATGACAAGAAACTTCCATCCTTCCATTCCAAAAGAGGAGGGAGACGTACGTCCTGCTTCTAAAATGTATGTGAGTTCTTCATCTGATATTTTTTTATTTTCATCAAAAATTTTACAGGCATGTCTAAAGCCCATTGCTTTACTAAATTCATTTTGCATGGCATATCCTTTATGCTGTGGTTTAGGCTGAAAGTGTCGCGTTGTTTGTGGTCGTTACTTCGTCTATCCACTGTAAGTATTCTACATTGGCATTCAGTAGAGGTACCATAATAATCTCGGGGACATCATA
>CAUZVG010000144.1:0-3736 GCA_963583215.1 Campylobacterales bacterium
CACTCAATCAGCTGCTTACAGAGATGGATGGTTTTGAAGAGAGTTCTGGTGTCATTGTCATAGGTGCAACCAACAAGATAGAAATGCTTGATGAAGCACTGCTTAGAGCAGGGCGTTTTGACAGACGTATACACATTTCTCTGCCAGACTTAGAAGACAGAGCGAAGACCTTAGAACTTTATTTGGCCAAGAAACCTAACGATGTAGACATTGCACAAGTGGCACGTATGACAGTGGGGTTTAACTCAGCAGCCTTAGATACTTTAACCAATGAAGCAGCTATTTTTGCTATGAGAAATAAACGTGACAGAGTAGAGACTTCAGACTTTGAAGACGTCAAAGAAAAAGTCTTAATAGGTAAACGTAAAATACTCTCTTTCACGGAAGAAGAACGTAAAATTCAGGCAGTCTATCAAGGTGCTAAAGCAGTCATTGCCACATGGTTAGATGTAGAGTTTGACAAAATCGGTATTGTTAACACAAGACTTATTAACACGGAACACGAGATACTCTCAAAAAGCCAACTGCTTGCACGTATTAAAGTGTACTTGGCAGGAAGTATTGCCACACGCGTACGTTACAATGAACAGTTTACCAATGGAGCCTCAGACATAGCCCAAGCTAAAGCGCTTGTCTCTAAAGTCGTGTACGACTATGCTATGTCAGATAACTTTAGCGTCACAGGAAAACAAGAAGAAGAACTTTTACGTGACTGTGTCTCAGAAGTGACTACTTTGGTCAAAACTTTAGATGGTGCACTCTCTGAAATATCTGAGTATCTTTTAGAACATGAAAATATTTCTGCTGATACCTGTAGAGAAATTTTACGAAAAATATTTTAGAGGATAAGAAGTGAAGTATTTTCATGGATTTTCTCTTCGAGCTGAAGAGGCTTTGTTTGAAGCCTATACTCACAAGTCGGAGTATTGTGTGGCAGGCTTCTCTTATGGGGCTCAAAAAGCACTTGAGTATGCTTACTCATATAAAGGTCGCATAGACAAGCTCATCTTACTCTCACCCGCTTTTTTTCAAAACCAAAAATCCTCTTTTATCCGGACACAGTTACGCTACTTTCAAGCAGATGAAGCCGCGTATGTAAAAACCTTTTTAGAGAATGTTTCTTTTCCTTCAATCGCTTCACTTGAAACATACTTAGAGGTAGGTACAGTCGAAGAACTAGAGAGCCTTCTAAGCTACGTGTGGGATGAAGAGAAGATCATAGCTCTAAAAAACAGAGGGGTAGAAATAGAAGTCTTTTTAGGGGCAAAAGATAAGATAATTGAGGTAAAAAGTACCTTGGACTTTTTTAGACCTCTATGTACAACTTATACGTTGAAAGATAGTGGACATATTTTAAACCCTTGAAACAATTCTCTTGCTTCAATTCGTTTTAGCCGCAGTGTTTTGTTAAAAAGGCATTAAGTTGGTTCGCAAAAGCATGGGCATCTTTTTGTCCAAAGGCTTTAGGGCCAGAGGTCATCTCTCCACTCTCTCTAATGCTCTCCATGAGGTTTCTCATGGCTAAGTACTGCTTGATGTTATCGACGCTGTAGAGTTCACCTCTGTGGTCAATGGCATGGGCATCTTTGTTGATGATGCGGTCCGCCAAAGGAATGTCAGCAGTAATAACCAAATCACCCGCTTCGCAAAGCTCCACAATGTGGTGGTCTGCTTCATCTGCACCAAGGTCCACAATAATATACTCAATGTATTTGGACTTACCAATGCTGATTCTTTTATTGGCAATGACTTTGGTTGGGAGGGCTAAACGCTCAATACTTCGTAAAACAATAGGTTTAAGCAAGTTTGGGAAAGCATCGCCATCTATATAGAGTTTCATTATTTGACAAACTCTTTAACACGTCCCACTTCTCCAGAACTGAGACGTACTTTAATACCGTGAGGATGGGTAGCAGAGTTAGTAAGGATTTTTTGAACCTTACCATATGTAATGTACCCTGTACGTTGGTCTTCTTTGAGCACAATGCCCACATCCATAGCATACTTTATTTGACTACGTGTTTGTCCATCTGCCATGGTTTTATGCCTTGTAGTTGAGGACTTTTTTGACTGTGTCTACAGAACAGAAAAAGAGGGCATCAAACACAGGGTTAAGTTTGGTTTTTGACTCATCTATAATGTCAAAAGCTTGAAAGAAAAATCCTGGACCATCTTCACTTGAAGCAGGTTTAACCTGAAATACAATGGGTTTAAGTGTACGGACTACATTGAGTATTTTCTTGAAGTTTTTTTCATCTTTTTTAGGTAAAAGATTGTCTTGTTCACTCTCATTTTTTCTGGCTTTAAGTAACACTTGAAGTTTGTCATTAAAAATGACTTTATTCCAAGTGATGCTTCCCACTTCTATCTCAAAACGAGAGTTTCCAGCAGTGAGTGGGTGGGGTTTAGTTTCACGGATGGCTTCGAGCAGTTGAAGGAAAAAGTTTTTTCCTCCAAAGTTGTTGGCACAGGCTAAGAGTTTTTTGTGATGTTCTAGTTTTTCTTCATCACTAAGGGCATTAAAGTCACACATGGTAGTTCCTTTTCGTAATAGTTTTTTTGAATAATTTGTTTGATTTGGTGAATTATACTATAAATTAGCACTCTTACACTATAATGCAACTTTAATTTCCTGGAGAGTGACCGTGCAAGAGTATACAGCGTATGATAAAATAGACAAAAATGAGTTAGAACGAGATATCGATAAGATTAAAGAAAATATGGAAGCCGTGGGGGAAGCGGACTTTCAACATTTACTTAAAATGGAGCGTTGGGGGCGTAGTGCTACGTACAGTGGTTATGGCCTAATAGCCCTGTTAGCGTTACTTACCCTAGTGACTGAGCTAAATACTTTCATTTATGCTTTACTTTTTATCTCAGCAGCTCTACTCATAAGTACGGGCAATGTGTCACGCTGGGCTAATGTAACCCATCCTATTTTACATGGGGCTTACGACAAAGTACCTAACATTCCTAAACGTTACACTAAAAAGTATTATGCCAAAGGGCCTAGACGTTTTGTTGATTGGCTTGATTGGATTAAGCCAGAGGCTTGGGCTTATGAGCACAATATTATGCACCATTACCACTTGGGTGAAGATGATGACCCAGACAATGTGGAAAGAAACCTTGAGTGGCTGACCAAGTCAAGTCTACCTATGTGGCTTCGTTATATCATTGTGTATATGTTTACGGCTATGTGGAAATACATCTATTATGCTCCTAACACGCTACGTATTTTGAAAAATAAAAAGAGAAAAGAGCAAGAAAAAGTTGAAATTATAGATTTTAACTATGACCCTCGTACAGAAGATGGGTTAGAGTTATGGATGGAGTATTTACTTCCGTATACCATAGTAAAGTTTATTGTTTTTCCTTTGTTCTTTTTCCCTTTTGGTATGGAGGCTGTAGGCTTGGCTCTTGGGGTAATTGTCCTAGCAGAACTCTTTGCCAATGTACACTCTTTTACTGTCATTGTGCCTAACCACTCAGCAGAAGATATTTATATGTTCTCCGAGCCTGCAGACAGCACGGGAGAGTTTTACCTCAGACAAATTATGGGTTCAGTCAACTACAACACAGGATCAGACTTTATAGACTTTATGCATGGTTTTTTAAATTACCAAATTGAACATCACCTCTTTCCAAATATGCCTTTGAGTTATTACCAAAAAATGCAACCTATTGTGAAAGAGATTTGTAAAAAACACAACTTGGAGTACAGACAAGAGTCTGT
>CAUZVG010000145.1:0-3716 GCA_963583215.1 Campylobacterales bacterium
TAAAATCCCCACGTCCAATAACATCCATCCAACGTGTTTTTTCATTGATCTTCACCGCACCTATGCCTTCTAGTTTGGCTAAAAACTCTTTAGTAGGTGTGACATAATTGTTCGCTAAAAAATCTAAGCCTTCATCTAAAGCAGCTTTTTTCACTTCAAACTTTGCCATATACGCTTCATCTAAAAGACCGAAAGCTTCTCCATAACGAGAAAGTCTCATATCTGCATTGTCTTCACGTAATAAGAGTCTATACTCTGCGCGAGAAGTAAACATACGGTAAGGTTCTTTCGTTCCTTTTGTCACTAGGTCATCTATCAGTACGCCAATATACGCTTCGTCACGTCTCAAGATAAAAGGCTCTTTACCTTGTACCTTTAAAGCCGCATTAATCCCTGCCATCAAACCCTGCGCTGCAGCTTCTTCATAGCCTGTGGTACCATTTATCTGTCCAGCGGTGTAAAGTCCTGCTATCTTTTTAGTCTCAAGCGTGTGTTTAAGTTCTGTAGGTTGTACATAGTCGTACTCAATAGCATAGCCATAACGTACAATTTTTGCATTTTCCATCCCTTCAACAGACTGGATCATTTCCAACTGCACATCGATAGGCAAAGAAGTACTCATACCATTGATGTAATACTCTGTCTCATCCCTGGTTTGGGGTTCTACAAATATTTGGTGTCTTGGTCTATCTCTAAAACGGCTGATTTTATCTTCTATACTCGGACAATATCGTGGGCCTGTACCTTCTATTTGCCCTGAAAACAAAGGGGCTCTGTAGAAGTTAGATTCAATGATTTTATGGGTCTCTTCATTCGTATATGTCACATAACACGGTAACTGTGTTGGGTTGAAAGTCTTTTTGTCTGTTCTAAAAGAAAAAGGAGGTGCTGGTGTGTCACCAGGCTGTATCTCCATCACAGAAGTATCTACTGATTTGGCATCAATTCTAGCGCACGTACCTGTTTTAAGTCTACCTATCTCTATGCCTAAACTTTTCATATATTCAGCCAATTCAACAGAAGCAAACTCCCCTTGACGACCTGCCACTTGCTTCTTATCACCGATGTGAATTAAGCCATTTAAAAAAGTTCCTGCAGTGATGATGACTCTACTTGTATTATAGGTATTTCCGAGCTGTGTCGTCACGCCTTTCACTTCAGCATCTTCAACCACAAGCCCATCGGCAATCTCTTGTTTTACATCTAAATTTGGCGTGTTTAAAACCACATTTCTCATATAAATACGATACGCATCCATATCTATCTGCGCACGTGTACCACGTACCGCTGGCCCTTTTGATGCATTGAGGGTACGAAATTGTATACCGGTTTTATCCGTACAAATTCCCATTTCTCCCCCTAAAGCATCGACTTCACGCACCAAGTGACCTTTGGCAAGCCCACCAATGGCAGGGTTACAAGAACTTGCCCCTATTTGCTCTGCCAATATCGTAATGAGCAATGTCTTCACACCCATACGCGCAGAAGCCAAAGAAGCTTCTATCCCTGCATGTCCACCACCAATGACTATGACTTCGTAATTCATTTTCAAAACCTTTACAAATCTATCGTAGGGTCGGTTTACCGACCATTTCACAAACAACAGCATTTTGGTCGATAAATCGACCCTACACCCAATATATTTGTGTTATAATTATCGAATTATATCCAAAAAACGGAGCATCATGTTTACAGGTCTTATCAGAGAAATTGCCAAAGTCAAATCTTATCAAAACAACATTCTTAGCATAAACTCCAAACACCCTGCCAAACTGGGTGATTCTATTGCCATTAATGGTGTCTGTCTCACTGTTATCAAGGTTCATTCTAATGGCTTTGATTTGGAACTTGCAGATGAAACACGTTCTATCATTGATGAGAGTAAGATATCAGGTCAAGTACACCTAGAACCTGCCATGATGATGAACGATAGATTTGAAGGGCATATTGTACAGGGCCATGTCGATTGTGTGGGGACAGTCAGCCGAATTATTCCTAGAGAGAATGCCACTGACTTCATCATCACTGTAGATAAAAAGTATATTGCGCATATCATTCCAAAAGGTTCCATCACCATTGATGGCATCTCTTTAACAGTCAATGATGTAGGTGCAGATAACTTCCGTCTTACCATCATCCCACACACACTCAAAGAGACTTTGATGAAAAACTACAAAGTAGGCACAAAACTCAACATAGAAACGGATGTTTTTGCACGATACATCGACCACATACTCTCTCACAGATCAGCTAAAAAGTCTATGTCATGGGATGATGTGGATAATATGCAGATGACGTATTAGATTTTGCGTGTTCATTATACGGACAATACATATGTAGTTCCGTAGGTCGGGGTGAGGCACCCCGACCTACTCGTCGTAATCTTTATCTTTCATACTTCTAGCTGTAGGGTTACGCTCTTTTTTCAACTCCATATCAATATACTCCAAACCTTCTAACATTTTTAACGAGGCTACTGTAGAGTAGCGCATCATCTCTGCACGGTGTACAAAAATGTAAAAGCCGTTTTCATACAGACCCAAACGAATGGCAGCCGCCGTTGAGTAAGTCGTTAAAATAGCATCCTCACTGCAAAGTGCCCGTACATCTGAAAACCACTCTTTGGTCCAAAGCAAAGGATTATGTATTGGAGAAAATGCATCTTGGTAAATCACATCTATCTTCTCATTAATCTGGGGAATGCTTTGACGTGCATCACCCAAGAGTATTTCTATTTTAAATTGTTCATCTTCATAGATTAAATCTCTTGAGAGCTTTTGTATAATTGTCTTGATATTCTCAAACTCAGAAGGAAAGTCAAAGTCAGCTAAAGAACGCACAAGCCCTTCATCAAACTCTGGTGAAAGTATGTGTACTTTGATGTTTAAATGGTTTTTTTTAATGTAATAGAGGGTGGCAAAAGTGTTATAACCCAAACCAAAACAGATGTCTAAAATGATGAGTTTGTCTTTATGGCCTTGAAGTGCCAAAGCTGGTTTTACATATTTTTCCAAACTCTCATGTAAAGCACCATCTTTGGTAGAGTGGTAGGGTTCATCGAACTCTTTGGAGTAGAGTGTATGACTACCATCTTCACAGAGGAGTAAAGATTTTTCAGCCCTAAGGTTTTCATCATACATCAACTATTTATTTGCATCTTTGAGTTGTTTTTTAGTCATTTTTAACTTTTTATTGTCCATTTTACCAATACCTCTGTCAATGACATTTTGTGCAATCTCTTTCGCTTCATCGAGTGAGTGCATTTTGTACGTTCCACACTGATGTAAGTTTAGTTCAGGAATGTCTTTTTCAGACTTTACACCTAACACATCTTCCATAGACTCTTTCCATGCTTTGGCTACTTTTTTTGCTTTAGGATTTCCTAAAAGTGACATATAAAAACCTGTACGACAACCCATAGGAGAAAGGTCAATAATTTCCACTTTCTTGTCATTTAAATGCTCTCTCATAAAACCTGCAAAAAGGTGCTCAAGTGTATGGATACCTTTGGCAGACAACATCTCTTCATTCGGTACACAAAAACGTAAATCAAATACGGTAATGTCATCTCCACTTGGTGTAGACATCGTTTTTGCTACTCTCACTGCTGGCGCAATCATCTTTGTATGGTCTACGGTAAAACTGTCTAATAATGGCATGGAAATATCCTTGGTTTTTTTCAATTATAACGGAAAATTAGAAATTAGAAATTAGAA
>CAUZVG010000146.1:0-3703 GCA_963583215.1 Campylobacterales bacterium
GCATAATACTCAGAAGTAGGAAAGGCAATACGTTGCATTTTAGCATTTTCAGAATTTTCGACAATCACCATTTCAGACTCTGTAAGATTTTCATCAAGGTCTGACATATCTACATTATTGACATCATAGGTATTGGCTCTATAGTTGGAAGGATCTAAAGGTACATCTCTTGGGACACATCCCGTAAAAAAAGTACTTGAGACCAAAACTGTTGTTGCTATTAGTAAAATTTTATACATTCTAACCCTTATTATTTGTTTCACATTATACACAATTATCTTTATGTCGAACTATCTTTCTGCTATCTATCTTTTTTCATAATGTCATCAAAAAACTCTTTGGCATCTTTGTCACCAGAGAGTGCTGCTTTTTGAGAAAATGAAGCGGCATTATGTTTACTTTTTTTGACCATTTGACCTTTGGCATAACGTTTTGCAAGTTCATACTGAGAAATTCTTTCCCCTTCTCTTGCAAAACGGTGTAAGTGTTTGACTTTACGTTTTTCACCTTTGTAGTACTTAAACGTGTTACGCATAAACCAAAGGGTAAAGAAAAAAAGGACTACAAGCACATAAAGCTCTATGTTCTCAATCGCTTGTATTTTTCCCCACAGTTCTTCAAAATATTTCATTTTATTTGCCTAAACAAAATTCACCAAACATTTTGTCGAGTATCTCTTCAGAGTCATAAGGTTTGGAAATGGAAGAAATGGACTTCACAGCCTCTTGTAAATGGTAAGAGAAAAACTCTAACTCACCATTAAGCAGGGGCATCTTTGCTTCTGCTATGGCATTTTTGGCTGAAGTAACCGCTTCAATTTGTCTAGCAGAAATCAACATAAGCTCTTCACCCTCACCTATGCCATCAAAAAGTAATTCAAGTTTTTCTGTGAGTATAACAAAAGATTTTTTTGCTGAGACTTCAATGACATCGTACTCCGAGAGTTTAGCTGAGTTAAATTGAGGCTCTAAGTCTGATTTGTTAAGTGCCACGATGATGTGTTTATCTTCTAAGTTTTCCAAAATAGAAAATATTTTCTCATCTTCTTTATCAGCGATATTTGAACGATCAAAAAGTGCCACTATGACATCTGCATCTTCAACAGAGGAGAGGGAACGTTCAATACCGATTTTTTCAATGGTATCTTCAGACTCACGTATGCCTGCCGTGTCTACAAAACGAATGATATGTGAGCCTATACGTACTTGCTCTTCAATGGTATCTCTCGTGGTCCCTGCAATCTCAGAAACTATGGCTCTATCATAAGAGAGTAAAGCATTTAGTAAAGAACTTTTACCTACATTTGGTTTTCCAATGATGGCGACTTTAAAGCCTTCTATGAGGCCTCTTCGTCTATGAGATGATGCAACGATGTTTTCAATTTGTAAACTCAAAGCATCAAGTTGGCTGACAATACTTTCTAAAATGTCATCAGGGATGTCCTCTTCCGCGTAATCTATCATTACTTCTGAGTAAGCCAAAGAACGTAAAAGTGCTTCTCTGCTTTCATTCACAAATACTTTGAGTTCACCTTTCATCTGCTTGGCCAAAATCTTGGCAGCATCCACAGACTTAGCTTCAATGAGTTTAGAGATGGCTTCTGCTTCAGTGAGGTCAATTTTACCATTTAAAAAAGCACGTTTTGAAAACTCACCTGGTTCTGCTAGTCTCACGCCATAAGAGACAATGGTATCTAGTATCTCTTGGGCAACAATCATCCCTCCATGGCACTGAAACTCTACAATCTCTTCACCCGTAAAAGAGTGAGGTGCAGCAAAGTAAATGAGTATGGCATGGTCTATAAGGTCATCAGAGGCATTATATAAAGAAGTAAGGTGGGCATGTCTTGGGATAATGTTTTTTAAGTGAGAGATTTTATGGCCAATCTCTAGTGCCATAGCACCACTTACTCTGATAATAGAGATAGAGGAGACACCATGTGCTGTGGCAATGGCTGCAATAGAGTTATGCATAGGTCTTAGTGGCGACTTTTAGCAGGGCTGTTAAATTCGTTAATGACCACAAATTTTTTGCCTTCACGTGTACTTTTAACCGCCACATATTTGTCAGGGAATTTTTCGCGTAACTGCTCTAAAGCAATTTGAACTAAAATGCCATCGAGGAAACGTGTTTTACCTTTTCCCTCTTTTTCAACACTTTTAATAAGAGGTTTAATGTAGTTACGTATCATCTCTTGTTGTGTGGTTAAAAACTCTGCAATTTCAAGTTTAATAAAGAGTTCATACTTGCTATGAAGCCAGTTAAATATCATGTAAGAAAGCGCGTTGTAACGGTACCCCTCTTTTCCTATGAGTAAAGCAGCATCTTCACCATCAATGAAAATGAGTGCTGTGTTATCATGGACATCTACTTCGACCACATCAATGTCGAAACATGAGTGAGAAAGAAGTTCTTTGAGTTGGTTTTCTATCATGAGGGCTAACTCATCATACACCACATTCTCTTCTTCGTATTCTTCATCTAAAGCTTCTTCATGCGTAGGTGCATCTGCATCAAAGAAGTTATCTAAAACCACATTTGTTTCCGGTGTTTTTCTCTCTACTTTTTTGCTCTCAACCTGAGTACTTTTCTCTTTTTGAGATGTTTTTTTAACGGTATCAAGTATCTCTGAAGCAACACTCTCTTCAAGTGTGTCTTCAGATTTGGAAGTTTCTGTTTTGTTTGACTTCGTGCAAGATGCCACAATGATGGCATTTTTCTTCATAAAACCAAAAAAACCTTTAGAGGGGTGTTGTACTACTTCACTTTGAAGTTCAGAGACAGAACAAGCCAAAGCTTTTGCTGCTTTGGCATAGGCTGCTTCAAGTGTTGCTGCTTCAACCTTCTTCATCTCTTAGTCCTTTGACTTTTTGTGTGCGGCCACTGCAGCCGCTTTTTGTTTTGCATACATATGGTTAATAAAGTACTGCTGTCCAATAGTAAACATGTTGTTCACTAACCAGTAAAGTACCAGTCCAGATGGGAAGTAAACAAAGAAAATAGTCATAATTACAGGGAACCATTTAAAGATTTTCTCCTGAAGTGGGTCTGTAAAGTTTGACGGCGTGATACGTTGTTGGAACCACATAGAGACACCCATTAAAACAGGTAATACAAAATAAGGATCCATTTGTGCAAGGTTTTCTATCCAGAGTATCCATGGTGCACCTTCAAGCTCAACGGCATTTAAAAGTACACGGTAGAGTGCAAAGAAAACAGGGATTTGAAGCAAGAGTGGCAAACATCCACCCATTGGGTTCGCGCCATGCTTCTTATACATTTCCATCATCTGCGCATTCATTTTGGCAGGGTCACCTTTATACTTCTCTTTAATCTCTTTCATCTTCGGTGCAAGGTCTTTTAGCTTCTGCATAGACATCATCCCTTTGTATGAAAGTGGGAAGAGAATGAACTTCACAAGCAAAGTAAAGAGGATAATCGCCCAACCCCAGTTTCCTACGTAATCGTTAATCCAAAGTAAGACTTTAAAAAATGGTTTAGACAAAAATGAGAACCAACCAAACTCAATGGCATCAGTAAGCTCAGGGTTGATCGCTTCAAGTGTTCTAGCATTTTTTGGCCCAATATACGCATGTACAGTTAAGTTATCTTTACCTTCAACAAAAAGTAGTGGGTCACCGTTAGCCTCTTTTAAAACAGAAACATTTAAACCTTTGTCAAAGTCAAAGAACATTGACGCAAC
>CAUZVG010000147.1:0-3690 GCA_963583215.1 Campylobacterales bacterium
ACATTCACAATGGGTTTTGCAAATGTAAGGTTGTGCAAGAGATTTTCAAGTCCTAGCCATAGCTAAGACGAAGTAAATATCTTGTGCAAGATTGAGTTTGCAAAGCCCACCCTTTGGGCATCACTAGCTTTCACCTATGCGTCGTTACTCTTTCTTGACTTAACTAAGGCTAAGACTTCAAAAGAGTGCCTAGCCTAGATAAAAGCTAGAGATGTTGTGAATATCTAGATTAATCAAAGGGTTCTAACATAAGGGAAAAGATGTCAGAAGAAAAATTCACAAGAGAAGAAGTCTCCTCACCCAAACAAAAGAGCAAAGAATGAAACAACCCTCTTTAGCTTTAAACTGCGACATGGGTGAAGGCTTAGACAGTATAGATGCACAAATCATGCCTTACATTGCCATGGCTAACATTGCTTGTGGTGGTCATGCAGGTGACAAAGAGAGCATGCAAAGAACTGTTCAACTAGCAAAAAAACACCATGTTCAAGTGGGCGCACATCCCTCTTTTAAAGACAAAGAAGGTTTTGGACGTAAAGAGATATACTGTAGTGAAGCAGAAATTATGGCGCTCATACAGGAACAATGTGAAGCTTTAGCTGGCATTTGCAAAAAGAATGGCCTAGCCCTCTCTTATGTCAAACCCCATGGTGCACTCTACAATATGATGATGAAAGATATGAATATTTTCACAGCCATTTGTAAAGCCATTGCAGCGTATGATCCTGCACTAAAACTCATGATACTTTCCAATACCAACACCCTTCTCTATGTCCAAGTAGCAGAAAAATACAACATTTCACTGCTCTACGAAGTTTTTGCTGACAGAGCATATACTGATGAAGGTCATCTTGTAAGCAGGTCTCAAGCCCATGCCCTGCTAGAAAGTAAAGAAGAAGTACTGCAACGTGCAAAAACCCTAAATGAGCATGGCTATATACAAAGTGTCACAGGTAAGAACATAGCGCTTCAAGCAGACACACTTTGTGTACATTCAGACAGTAAAGGTGCATTGTTACTCATTGAGACTTTGACACATTTTTTAGAAGAGACAGATGCATTTTAAAACTGTAAGTTATGACTCAGTCATGCTCTACTTTGGTTCTGTTATTTCAGAAGAGGTACTTGACCTTGTGCAGAGTGCGTACACTTCACTCAAAAGTCTAACCCATATCATCGACCTTACCCCCTCTTATACTTCCATACTTATACAATATGATATTTTTTACTATGATGTGTTTAGCATTCAAGAATCCATCACACTACATCTTTCCAAAACTAAAAAAATAGCTTTAAAACAAGGCAAAGAGATTTGCATCGATGTAGATTATTCTAAAGGGTTGGACCTACAAAGGGTTGCAGACTTCAATCACCTAAGTATAGAAGAAGTCATCCAAAACCATACAGCACAAAGCTATCGTGTTTATGCCATAGGTTTTATGGTGGGTTTTGCTTACCTTGCAAAAGTACCCTCGTCCATACAAACCCCAAGACTTGAAACACCAAGAGCCAAAGTACCCAAAGGTTCAGTGGCTCTCGCCCAAACACAAACAGCCATTTACCCACAAGACTCTGCTGGGGGTTGGAACATTTTGGGGCATACAGACTTTGATGATTTTGACTCTTTTGAAATAGGTGACAGAGTGAGGTTTATCAATGTTAATCTTTGAAGTCTTAACCCCAGGAGCACTCACTAGCGTACAAGACTTAGGACGTTATGGCTATGCCCATTTAGGGGTAAGTCAAACAGGTGCCATGGATGAATATGCTTACAGATGGACACAAAAACTACTGGGCAACACAGAGGGAAATGCCCTTGAAATATTACTTTCAGGCCTAAAGTTAAAAGTACTAAACCCTTGTACCATTGCTGTCTGTGGGGCAGACTTAGGGTTTTGTATAAATGGTCAAAAAACAAATATTTGGTGCACCCATCACATACATAAAGGGGACATTCTCTCTTTTGAGAAAAATGTTTCTGGCTTGCGTGCCTACTTGGCTGTAAAAGGTGGGTTTTCTCTTGAAAAAATACAAGGTTCGTATGCTTATTCTGCCAAAGAAAATAAAGGTTTAAAAGTAGAGAAAGGCACACTCTTAACGTATACAGAGAGTCAAACAAGGGATTTACGCAGGGTACAAAAAGTGCATATACCTCTCTACTCCAAAGTCTTAAGTTTAAATATTTTGTTAGCACCCAATGCTTCTTCTGACATTTTAGAGAATAGCTACACTCTTAGCCCAAATATAAGTGCCATGGGATACAAACTCCAAGGTAAGCCTTTAACAAGCAGCAAAGGTGGGATAGTGTCTGAAGGGATTGCTTTTGGTTCGGTACAAGTCCCTCCAGATGGACAACCCATAATTTTACTCAAAGAGAGACAAAGCATAGGGGGTTATGAAAACGTTGGTACCGTCTTAGCCAAAGACTGTTTTGCTTTGGCACAAGCACCCATAGGTGCTACTGTAACCTTTAAAGCCATAGAGATAGAAGAAGCCCAAGAAGAGATGAAAGATTTTTATAATTTTTTTGACTAGGGTTCACTATTACTCAAATGCACTACTGCACCTGCCACAAGCAACATCGTCCACTGCCAAATAGGTATAAATAGATAAGAAAACTTATAGCCTAAATTTCTCTCCATGTAGGTAGTGTCTAAAAGAAAATACAAACCCACAGAGACAATAAACACTGTCAGGACCTTGGCTGTCACACTGGCGCTAGTATCTTTAGCTATTTTAACTAAAAAAAAGCTCATCATATAAGGGGAAGCGGCAAAAAATGCCAATGTAAACAATCCTTTGTCTAACCCTAAAGTAATTGTAATAGCTATGGCAAGGATATTTAGTAAATAAAAAAATAATTTCATAGGCTATTGTATCTTATCTGGACTATAAGCTAAGAGAGTAGATGGTGAATTATGTTATTATTCAAGTAACAAAAAGAGAATTAAAAGACTTAAACATTGAGCTTCTTTTTCTTACCCTATTCTCTTCACTTATTTTATTTGTCTAGGAGACACAATGGTTAATTATGGTTATGAACAATTTGTAAAAGATGTCAAACAACTGGTGAGCAAGACAGCAGACTACAAACCCGATACCATCATTGGTATTGCTAGAGGTGGATGGACACTGGCACATGCCTATGCTTCTGCTACAAACAACCGTCAACTCATGAGCATCAACTCCATTCTATATGAGGGAAAGGAAAAAGGCAAAGTGTGTGAAATTTTCAATATCCCTGAACTAGGTAAGGCTAAGAGAGTTCTCATTCTTGATGACATTGTGGACTCAGGACAAACCGCCAAAGAGGTACTTAAGACCTTAAAACATCACTTTCCCAATGTTGAATTTAAAGTGGCATCTATTTATTATAAAAAGACGGCTGTCATACAGCCAGATTTTGCCCTCTATGAAACCCAAGAGTGGATAGATTTTTTCTGGGACAAAGATTACCGCTTAGATTAGTTTTCATTATTTTAGATATAATCTACTTATGAAAAAAATCATTCTATTATTCCTCTTAGTAAACACCTATATATTTTCTAATATCAACACGATAGTCAGCATTGTACCCGTACAAACTTTTCTAAAAGCCATTGGGGGAGAGCATGTAACAGTCACTGTGATGGTACAAGCTGGTGACTCTCCACATAGCTATGAACCTAAACCTTTACAGATGCTTTCTGT
>CAUZVG010000148.1:0-3673 GCA_963583215.1 Campylobacterales bacterium
TTCGTAATCAAGTGCCAGAGTACGTTGGTGCGATGCAAAAACGTTTTGCATGGTCCATTGGTTGGATGATTTCTTTTCCTATGGTCTACTGGTTTGTGCTTAACTGGGATATTACTTTCTATAAAGTAATGCTTTGTGTCTTGTGTATCAGTCTAATGTTTTTGGAAAGTGCTTTTTCTATCTGTCTTGGATGTAAACTCTACAAGTTTATTATCAGAGAAGATCCTCAGCATTGTCCAGGGGGCGTTTGTGAAATACGTCAAAAAGAACCCATACAAATGTTTAACCCTATGCAAAAGATTATTGCATCTTTAACCGTTGTTGGACTGGTTCTTGGTGTGTACCTTTTCCTTGCCAAGACAGAATCAAAAACTTTCTTTGGTGATTTTTTACATGATTTGGTCTTAACAGAAAAGCAATTACAAACACAAAAAGATATCGCGCTTGAAAAATCATTTGAAGCAGACGATGATTTTGATTTCTAGATCATCATCTTTTTAAAGAACTTTAGATAGTTCTTAGACTATCTTCAAAATCTCTCTTAAGTCTTTGACATCTACACAATGTGTAGCTGCTTCTTTTAAGATGGGTTTTGCACAAAATGCCACGCGTGTGTCTGCATATTTAAACATAGACAAATCATTTGCACCATCTCCTACCACAAGTGTATCTTCACGTGTAACACCAAGCAAAGATTGTAGACGTGCAATCATGTCACCTTTGGCATTTGAGTACATCATCTCTCCACCTACTGCACCTGTAAGTATGCCATTTTCATCGGCATGTAGAAAGTTGGAGAAGTCTGCATCAATACCTAACTTTTTACATGCAGGCTGAGTGGCAGCACGGAAACCTCCAGAAAAACAGATAATGGTGTACCCTTTTTCTTTGAGCCCATTTACCACTTCTTGTGCCCCTGGCATCATAGGTAAATCTGCACAGATTTCATCTACTTTACTTTGAGGTAAACCTTTTAAAAGACCCACTCTTTCTATGAGTGAAGCATAAAAGTCTAACTCCCCTGCCATGGCACGTTCTGTGATGGCTACGACTTGTTCTTTAAAACCAAGTACTTCTGCAAAAAAATCGATGGTTTCACCATCCATCAAAGTTGAATCAAAATCAAAGACTGCTAATTTAGCCATACTGTACCTTTTACTAATAGTCGGTAAACCGACCCTACGTATATTTTAGGTAGAATTATAGCAATAAAATATAATATAAAGAAATTGCCATGTTTGAAAAGTTTTGTGATGTCCTGTGCCTTGAAAAAGAGTTTATAACTGTAGAGATAAATCCACCTCATGGTGCTTCTATTGCTCACATCATTGCTGACATTAAAAAACATAAGTTAGATGAAAAGGTAACTGGTTTTTCCTGTACAGACAACCCTTTGGCTAAACTCAAAATGTCTGGTGTACTTGCAGCCATTAAGGTGCAACAAGCGTTTGGTAAACCAGTACTTGCCACCATGAGTATGAGGGACAAAAATAAGCTCTCTTTACAGTCAACCTTACTTGGGGCTAACGACTTTGATTTACGCTGTATATTGGCGCTTACAGGTGACCCTGCGAAATTTTCTGACCAACCAGATGTCAAAGGGGTACTTGAACGTGACTCTACCCTACTTTTAAGTATTATTCACCACTTAAACAAAGGTGTGGACTACTCAAACAAAGTCCTCAACCCTGCGCCTAAACCCATCTACCCTTTTGCTGTTTCCAATGCCACGGCCAAAGACATGAACTCACTGAAAAAACGTATGGTAAAAAAACTCAACTATGGTGCACGTGCCATCATTACCCAACCTGTGTATGGGCTAGACAATGCCAAAGAGCTTTTGGCTCTTTTTGATGAAGCCAAAGAGTTAAGTATCCGTGACACTGCTAAAGAAGCACATTTGGTTTTGGGACAATTTCCTATAGTAAGAGCAAGAACAGCGAATTTCATTGATGACAAGGTACCTGGTATCTCTGTACCAAAAGAGATTATTGATGAGATGAATTTGGCGGCTATGGATGGGGAAGATAAAGAACAAGAAGTTGGTTTTGCACTTTCTAAACGTCTTTTTGATGAAATGATGGATGTACACGGAAAGGTGCATTTGATGACACACAATCGCTTTGATTTGTGTTCGGAGTTAATTGGGTAAGTGTTTAGGTGAGGAAACTCTCACCTAAAGTCTAGGCTACGATAAACCTATGCTTCTTTCCCATCAAAGATGATAGGGTAAAGTAAACCATACATGGTTACAAACATCAATGGTACAGCCCAAAAAAGTCCAATTCCAAAAGGTATTGCACCTAATATCATGATAAGCACAAATAAAAGCATCAAAGCAAAAACTTTAAACCAATGCTGAGTCACCTTTTTTCTTGAGTACTCCATAGCATCCCATACATCCATGTTTTTGTCAACAATTAATGGTAAAGTAAACATATATGCCACAGACAAATAAATACCTGGAAGAATGAGCAATACCATCCCTATCAAAGTTAAAATATAGACAAGTATGCCTGCTAGTGCCAACTTACCTGTTAAATGATAATAGTTAAAGATAGACTTCCATTCTATCGCTTCACCACGCCCATGATTGAGTGCCATCATCATCGTTCCAACCATTATAGGCATCAAAACTGGATAAGATAAAATACCTACAATTTGTTGATTGAGATAGTTTGGATTCTCTGTTGTACCTTGTGGAAAAATAAGAGAAAAAAGCATATTTAACACGATTGCCACAAGTGCATAAATTACAAATGCAATAAACAGTTGTAACTTTGAGCCCTCCATGCCTGCCCAACCCTCTTTTATGAGATCAATAACCCCAAAATCATAACTTGAAATCTCTGGTAGAGATTTGTTTTCATTTTCCATTCTTATTCCTTTTTATAAGTTAAAAATAATTATAACCTAAAAGGCTGAGAGATTAACATATTTAGGCTATACTTCACAAAATTAATCTAGGAGACAAAATGTCTGAATTAAAAAAATTTAAACTTATCAATAAGATCGAAGGGATTTCATTTCTCATCTTACTCTTCATTGCAATGCCAATGAAGTACTATGCGGGTATCCCTGCTGCTACTAAAATTATCGGTATGTTACATGGTGTACTCGTATTTGCCTTTATTTACCAAATCTTTGAAGCAAGAAAAGAAGCTGGATTTACATGGAAAGAGATGGGACAGTACACTATCTTTTCACTTATCCCTTTTGGATCGTTCTATACAGACAAGTTACTTGCTAAGAAAATCATAGCAGCGTAACGTAAACCTTTAGCTACAAACACTATGAGTACAAAGTACTTAAAGTTGTAGCGAAGTACTCCAGCTGCCAATGTCAAAGGGTCACCTACTATGGGTACCCATGACAAAAGTAGCGTCCACCCTCCCCACTTATCAAAAAAATATCTACTTTTTGACATTTTCTCAGAAGAAAGATGCCCTTTTTTTTCAAGATAACTTTCCCCTTTTAAACCTAAATAATAGTTAAACATTGAGCCTAAGGTATTGCCAAAGGTAGCAAAGAGCCATAAAGCCAAGATGGAGTAGCCTAAAGAGAGATCATAAATAAGAAGTGCTTCAGAACCTAAAGGAAGTAAAGTAGCCGCTAAAAATGAGATAAGAAAAAGAGTAAGGTAAACCATTAGAGGCTTTTAAACACCACTTCA
>CAUZVG010000149.1:0-3659 GCA_963583215.1 Campylobacterales bacterium
TCTAGTTTTCTAAGTTTATAGGCAAGTGACTTGAGTTGCATGGCTGAACGTGCGGTAATATCATCGGAGAGCGTGATGTTACCTTTTCTCTCTTTGCCTTTTCTATTTTTAAATTTTTTGGCTAAATCTTTTTCAGGAATACCCGAATAGATAGAAAAGAGTTTAATAAAAAGAGGTTTTTTCCCCGGACTAAGACTCGCACCCCTCACAATGGCCTTGTAGGTTTTTTCTGAATTACTCAGGGTATATCCATCTTTAGAGATGATGTCTCCACGGTAAGAACGGTCTTGAATGGTGGTGGTGTTACTTGGTACACGTCTGTCAGAAGTCATTGTTCTAAGTACAGAAAATAAGAAAATACCCATCGTGGCAGCAATCATAAGATAGAGAAAAGAAATTTTATTTTTTCTATTGCTGATAGTTGGAGTGGGTGCCGATTTTTGTTTGACTTGTTTCATGTTTTTATGTTTTCCCTAGTTAAGGATACATTTTATACAAATTTATCTATAAACTTGGTAAAATACTTTCTATATAGTGGGATAGTAGGGAAAACAAATATGATAGATAAAGCACTTTTAGCTGGGGTTATGGCCTTGCTGACACTCTCTTTGGTTATGAGCTATTCACTTTCAGTCTATACTGTAGTGCACTTTGATTACAGTGATTTTCACTTTTTTTTACGCCAAAGTATGTTTATTCTTATTGGCTTTACTGTGATGGTGATTTTAAGTAAATTAAACCCTGACAAATGGCTTGTGCCTGTGGGTCTCTCTTTGTTTATTTTGTTTTTTTTACTCATGATTGTTATGCAGTTCTTACCGGCTTCTTTTGTGCATGCGGTAGGGGGAGCCAAACGCTGGATACGTCTAGGTCCCATCTCCATTGCCCCTGTTGAGTTTTTCAAAATAGGGTTTATCTTCTTCATTGCTTGGAGTTTTTCACGCAAACTACTCTCTAAATCGAACATGAAGTTTACAGAAGAGTTACGTATGTATGCGCCATACCTCATTCTTTTTGTCTTTGCAGTCATACTCATAGCCGTCTTCCAAAAAGATTTGGGACAAGTAGTTGTACTGGGTGTGACACTGATGATTCTTTTTGTCTTTGCAGGATCTTCTAAAAAGTTTTTCTTCAGCATTGTCTCTTTGGTGTTTGTAGCGTTTATTGGGCTTATCTTCTTTGCACCTCACCGTATTGCGCGGATTAAGTCTTGGTGGGGAACGGTACAAGACTCTATACTGTCTGTTTTGCCTTTTGAAGCCATACAAAACTTACGTGTTGAAGCAGGCAAAGAGCCTTACCAAATTTCCAACTCACTCAATGCTATTCATAATGGTGGATTTTGGGGAGAAGGCTTGGGGAATGGGCAGTTTAAACTGGGTTATCTTTCAGAAGTACATACTGACTTTATACTCGCTGGCATCACTGAAGAGTTAGGGTTTATAGGTTTGGTTTTGGTGACTTTAACTATTTTAGTAATTGTCTTTCGCATCTTTAAAATTGCTTCTAAAGTGAAAGACCCTATGCAATACCTTTTTTCTGTAGGTGTAGGGCTTATTATTTCAGCTTCATTTATTTTAAATGCTTATGGGGTTTCAGGTATTACGCCTATTAAAGGGATTGCTGTACCATTCTTATCTTATGGTGGGTCACATATTTTGGCTTCGTGTATTGCCATAGGCATGGTGTTGATGATTTCTAAAAAGGTACCAAGAAATGAAAAAGGGGAAATATTATGAGTATTGTCATGACAGGAGGAGGTACGGGAGGACACCTTGCCATTATTAAGGCAGTTAAAGAGCAGCTCAAAGGCGACGACCTTATCTATGTGGGTTCAACTAAAGGTCAAGACAAACTCTGGTTTGGAGAAGATGATGCCTTTGTGGAAAAGTACTTTTTTGACACACGCGGTGTGGTAAACCAAGGGGCTTTAGGAAAAGTAAAGTCACTTTTTATGATGGCAAAATCTATGTTTCAAGCCATGAAAATACTCAAAAAACATAAAGCAACTGTGGTCTTTTCTGTGGGAGGCTTTTCAGCCGCACCCATGGCTTTTGCTGCAAAACTTACAAGAACCCCTTTGATTATACATGAACAAAATGCCGCCTTAGGCTCTTTAAACAAAGTTCTTAAACCCTACGCGACACACTTCATCTCTTCTTATCTTGAAGAGAGTCCCATTCATGCTTACCCCATTAAACAACTCTTTTTTGACAATGCCCATGAACGTAAAACACTTAAAACCATTATGTTTTTAGGCGGTTCACAAGGGGCTAGGGCCATCAATGAATTGGCACTCTCATTGGCGCCAGAACTTAAAAAAAGAGAGATAAAAATCATCCATCAAGCAGGGGTAAACAACGTAGATGCAGTAACCCAAGCTTACAAAGACTTAGGCATTGAAGCAGAAGTATTTGGCTTTACAGACAAGTTAGCAGACTATATGAATGAAGCAGACTTTGCCATTGCACGTTCAGGAGCCTCAACACTTTGGGAACTTTCAGCCACAGCTGTACCAACACTCTACATCCCTTACCCTTACGCCGCGTCTGACCATCAATTTCATAATGCACAGTTTTTGGTTGAAAAAGAGTTGGCTTGGGTGATGAGAGAAAAAGAGATAGAAAGCACAAAAGTCTTAGAGCTTTTAGATGCAGACTTAAGTAAAATAAGTTTAGGTCTCATGCAAATTGTTGAAAAAGAGGGAAGTGCCAAAATAGCAAAACTTCTCACACAAATGTAACACAATTTTAATATAGTATAAATAATTAAAAAAGGAAAAGTAATGAACAAAATAAAAATGACAGTAATGTCTTTAGTGGCAGTTTTGGGATTGAGTGCGTGTGGTAGTGGAGGAGATTATTATGATGATTTAACAACACTGTTTATTGTAGATATCTTTAATGAGCGTGTTAATGACATTGAGTACATTTGTGATACAACAAGTGGGCTTACCGGAGATCATGGTTTAGCAGGTGAATTTTCTTTTAGACCTTTAGATGATTGTACTTTTTATATTGATGATCATATTGCGCTAGGAGATGAACTTTTCATTGTAGATATTACGGATAGAGGCATCAATGATGTTTACTATACCTGTAATTTTGACAGTGGATTTACAGGAGAATTTAATGCTGATGGAGAATTCTTCTATGACTATGGCTATAACGATGTTTGTACCTTTGAATTTTAACTCGTTCCCATCGTCTCGATGGGAATGCATAATTTACTCGTTCAACAGTTCCAGCTGTTGAACTCTTATCGGTATCTAGAAGAACTAATCGCTTATGGAAACAAAACTCCAATAGGGGTATCACAGCAGGAGCTGTGATACGAGTAGACATCAATAGATACAAATTGTGTGCCTTGTTGCTACAAAATCTTTTTAAACCCTATTAAAATCTCCAAATTAACCCCAAATAATCACATTTTCGCTAAAATATCAACAATTATTACATGAGGTGTTTGCCTCATATTTAGGATCGTTTTATGATGGATATTAGAAAATCATTTCTAGACTTTTTTCACTCTAAAGGGCACACACTTGTGCCTTCTGCACCACTGGTACCTCTTGATGATGATGGTACACTTATGTTTGTTAATGCCGGTATGGTTCCGTTTAAAAGCATTTTTACTGGAGATGCCCCCATTCCCAACCC
>CAUZVG010000150.1:0-3608 GCA_963583215.1 Campylobacterales bacterium
GAAAAAAGTCTTTTTTGGTCTCACTCTAGAAGAAAATGTCTCAGCCCTGCTTTTCATCTTACCACGTAAACTCTCCATGAAAGTGATGAAAGCTTTACGTGAAGAGTTTGACATTGACAACCCAGAAAACCCTGGTTTTGCTTTTACTTTTGCACTGAGCCATGTGGCCGGTCTCGATATCAAAGAGTTGCACAAGTTTGAAGATGACATCAAATGTATGCTCTAAACAATACACTTTAAAGGAAAATTTATGTTAGTAAAAGAAGTTATGACCCAAAATGAAAAACTTGTTTCTGTTGAACCTACTGCCACAGTAAGAGAAGCACTTAGAATGATGAAGAAACACGCTGTACGTTCTATTATTGTAGAAAAAACACATGATGACGGTGCCTATGGTTTGGTAACATTTAAAAATATCTTGCAGAGTATTGTGGCGGAAGATGGAGACATTGACTTGCTTAATGTCTACGATATTGCAGCCATTCCAGCCATGTCAGTCTCTGCAGACCTCAATGTAAAGTATGCTGCTAAAATGATGGTAAGGTCCAGTATAAAACGTCTTTTAATCATTGACAACAATCAACTCAAAGGCATTTTGACCATGACAGACATCATTGAAATCCTTATGGACTCCGTGGAATAACCTTTAGACGTTATTTCACTTTTGGGAAAGTTAGTTTAAAGGTAGACCCTTCTCCCTTTTTCGACATCAATCCTAACTTGATTTTGTACTTTTTACAAATAGAAAGTACAATATTCAAGCCAATTCCAAATCCACCACGCTCATCATTCGCACGATAATAACGTCTAAAGATATCTGCTTTCATCTTATCATCTATGCCTATACCTGTATCTTCTACTTCAAGTATATTGTTTTTTAAGCGTATACGAATGCTATCGCCAATATCAGAATACTTAATCGCATTAGAGATAAGGTTATCAATAAGTCGATGTACAGAACGTTTAGGCATGTGAATTTTAGTCGCTTCCAAGTCCAAATGTACAGTTAAACGTTTTGAATCACTGAGCTCCTTGATAAACTCCACCCTCTCTTGGATGAGTTCGGCCAAACACAAATCTTCAGAAGGTTCCACACCACCTTCAAGTCTGTAAGTCAAAGAACCGTACATGGTACTCAGACGTTTGGCAGATGCTTCCAAACGTTTCATTTTTTTAGGCTCTACATCTTTTAACGACTGTATGGTCATGAGTATGGCAGAGATGGGTGTATTAAGCTCATGCGTCGTGTCTGAAATAAACTGATCGAGTGATTCTATCTGCTCATGTACAGGTTGCAAAAACAATCTACCTAGAAAATACCCCACTATCCCCATTAAGATAAACGATAAAACCAAGTACCCTATAATTTTCACACGTAAAGCATTTAAATCTTTTGCCAGATCATTCTCTTTTAAGACAATGTAACGCACACCCAAATGTTCACTTTTATCTTCCGTGACCGTGTAACACTTCATATTTTTTATAAAAAAGTTATCTTCAAAATTCTCTATCTTATCAATTTCTGTATAGATAGGACTTTGGTTTCTATCATAATACCCTGCTTTAAAACGACAATGTTTAAGGTTTTTTAGAAAACTTGTTTTATTAAATGGTTTGAGTAGATTGTCATTCTCTTGGTCATTTTTCATTGCTTCCATGACGATTTCTGTATTTAAATTACGTGCTTGGTACATCATTTCAAACTTCATTGCAGCCGTCATTGACACCCTGTTGTTTTCAAAAAACAAATAACCAATAATACTTAGTAAAATAAATACTGAAACCAAATAAACAGATAGAAATCTAAAAAGAGAAGATCTCTCATACGATGTTAAAACGATAACCTTCTCCTTTAATATTGTGAAAATACTCTTTGCTAAACATTTTTCTTAAGTTCTTAATATAGGTACGAATCGTTGCATGTGTTGGAACGTTTTCATCTTCCCAGACATTTTCTATAATTTCATCACAAGAGATGATTTTTCCGGTATTTCGGATAAAATACTCTAAAACCTGGGCTTCTTTTTGGCGCATTTCTATGACTTCATCCCCCACAATCAATTGATGTGCTTTAGGAATGAACTTCATACCATCAAACTCAATCTCTTCTTGCAGACGATAAAGTTTTACAATGTGTTCGATACGTGCATGCAACTCTTCTAGTTCAAAAGGTTTACGCAAGTAGTCATCTGCACCCAGTGCAAAACCTTTTTTTAAGTCTTCAATGCCTGCGAGTGAAGTAATGTAAATGGAAGGGGTTGTGTTGCCTATTTCTCGTAAATAAGAGAGTATTTCAAAGCCATCAATATTTGGGACATTGACATCTAGGAGTAACATATCATACGAACCAGCACCTATGGCATCTAAGGCTTTTTCACCATCAAAATAACTTTCTACCTCATACCCACTCTCTACAAGAAATTCTTCAATAATCTCTTGTAAAATGACATCATCTTCTAACAACAATATTTTCATTCAAACCCTTCAAAAATCTATAATGCAAGTGTAACATACTCACTGTGTAGAGGGCTACACAAAGAAAAGTATGTTAAAATACCCCCATGAAAAAATACTTACTTAACCCCCTACTTGCCCTCACGCTATTCACCCTACTTTTTGTAGGATGTACACAAATTGTCACAGCGCCTATTTCTATTGCTGGTTCTGTTGTGGGTGCTACCATTGATGTGGCAGGTTCAGCAGTGGGTGCTGTCATTCCAGATGGAGATGACGAAGAGGACTCCGACTAATTGCATTAAAATCTTTGAGCGTTTTTAAACTCTGAAATTTCATTCTCTACCATCTCATCTATCATTCGAATATAAAGATCGTTAATGAGATTTGGAGAGAGATCAAGAGAGATAGCCTGTGCTCTTACATTTGAAATAACATCTGATATTCTATCTTTTGCTTTTACCTCTTCAACGCTTGTTTTAAAATGTGCTATCTGTTTAATATACTCATTGCGTTTCGCGATCAACTCCACTATATCTTTGTCGACACTATCAATCTCTTTTCGTGCTTCTTCAAGTGTAGTACACTTTCTGGTTTCCATATGCAATCCTTAAATACTATCTCTATATTATCACTATTATAGCCTAAAAATATCTGAAATAATTTACGTTAGACTCTTTAGACTCTTTAGCTATAATTATTAAATGAAAAATAAAAAATATTTATTTATAACCTTTTTAGCTATTAGCATCTTCACTCATACTCTCTTATCTGCTTCAGAAGATGCTAATCTAACAAAAAGTGAAGAATGGATTTTTTTACCCTATGCATTTTCTAGTGACTCCACTGGTTTTGCAGGTGGAATAAGCGCAATGAAAGAAGGATTATTTCAACCTCAAACAGCATTTATTGCTACTGTGTTTACTGGAGTACCTCAGGATGTCATTATAAATTCACAAAAAGATGAAGCAACTTTTTCTGGTGGGTTCATCTCATTTTCAGACTTTAAACTTCCCTATACAGATAGATTGTTCTTTTCCTTTATGGGTTTAAAAAGTTATTTTCCAGAAACCCATTATTATATAAATGGTTCACATACTTCTAATAAAAATGATGCTTACATCACTTCAGGAGATTCAAACTTTTTTACTACT
>CAUZVG010000151.1:0-3542 GCA_963583215.1 Campylobacterales bacterium
CGCCTCAAAAGGACAGACATCAGACTGTGCAGTTATTAAATCATTGTAAGAGTAGTCACGTCCCTCTACCCAAGTAATCTCTTCATTATTTCTTTTTACTACAAGTACAGCTTCAATGCTTTTAGCACCTTTACTTAGTGCATCATCTACCACATTTTTAAGCATATAAGGTTTACCTTTACGGAAAGCCCCATCTGCGGTGATAACAATCTTCGCTTCAGCATCTTCAATACGGTCTCTAAGTGCTGAAGAAGAGAATCCACCAAAGACAATAGAGTGAATAGCCCCCAAACGTGTACACGCTAACATGGCATAAGCAGCTTCAGGGATCATTGGCATGTACAGTACTACTCTGTCCCCTTTTTTTACGCCAAACTCATTTTTAAGTAAGTTTGCCATTTTGTTGACACGTTGTGAAAGTTGTGCATAAGTAATGTGCTCAACATCTCCTTTGTCACCCTCAAAAATGATGGCATTTTGATTGGCTTTTGTCTTAAGATGTCTGTCAATACATTGGTTGGAAACATTGAGTTTACCATTGGTGAACCACTTGTAAAAAGGAGCATCTGACTCGTCAAGTACTTTATCGTAAGGGGCAAGCCACTCTATTTTTTCATCCGCAAAACCTTTCCAAAAACCTTCATAGTCTTCGATGGCTTTATTTTGTAGCTCCCAGTATGCATCCATACTAGGAATTAGTGCATCTTTGGCAAATTCTGGGTTTGGCTTGAATATTTCTTTTGACATTTTATTCCTTTAAACTATTAGAAATATTTTAGCGTAATAAAATGAAGAGTGAGCGTTAAAAGAGTATGAAGAGTGATTATTTGTCAATAGGAGTAAGATACTCCTATTTGTTACAACTAGTGTGTAAATACACCTTCTGATTAGAAATTATAATTTACAATGAGTCTGTACTCATCCCAGTTAAGACCTTCTATAAAGTCTCTTGGGTAGTTGGCTCTGGCTCTAAGGTTTAAGCCCTCTACAGAAGCTACTTTATATTGTATATCCCAGCCGGCTTCGCTTGCTGTCCATGCATTGTCAGGTACCATAATGTTCCCCAATCCTACATCATTTTCTAAGTAGTAGGCAGAAGCTTTTAACCCATAGTCTTTGAAATTGTACGCTGCAGAGACTTTCCATGCATCGGTGTTGGCAAAAAATTGGTGTCTTGTGACCATACCAACCGTATATGCTGGCATTCCACCCCATGGAGTGATAACATTTCCGCCAATTACACCATTGGTGTTACCTGTGGTTGAGTAAGCAAGATAGGCAGAAAAATCTTCATAATATCCTGTTATCTTAGCAGCATAATAGTCCGTATCTATCTCTGCAGCCAAAGCTTTACCAATTTCTGTTTGATGTATGTATTGTCCAGAAAACTTAATTTTTGAGCTTTCATGCATAGCAAGGGTATAATCCGCTTCCAAATAAAGGGTATTCATAATATCCCAGCCTATATAGTCCCATGCATGAAGTGTAACACCTTCCCATCCGACATAGTCAGCAGAGAGTATGGACACGCCTGCGGTAGCATTGTCTGTACTTCCGTTCCCATTAAAGTCATTGTTTCCAAGTGCCAGTGTTCCCATGTTTAGAAAGTGCCCACTTGAAGCTTGTGCAAGTGCCTTACCATAGCCAGAAGTGATATCTTCTGTGTGCCCATCAAATAAACTTGCGTAGGTACCGACTGTTTCTCTAAAAACATGTGCAAGCATTACTGTGGTGTTTTCTAGACTTTTATTTTTCAGCACTGCTGCTTCAAAAAGGTTGGGTAACATTCTTGCATCATCTGCACCCAAAAAAGGAGTATCGAGTCTCATACGCCCTGCTTTTACAGTTGTATCATCATGAACGTAGTTAATATAGGCTTGTCCTATAAACACGTAGTTGTCAAAGCCTACACCATACAAAGAGGGATCGTATGCAGCAGAACCAACAATGTCTGCATCTTCTGAGTGAATGTCAAAACCATAAGTACCATACAGTGCTATAGTGGCAGAAAAGTTTGAAAATTCTGGACTTGTATAACCGATGTATCCGCCAGTTGACAGAGAAGATCTACTGTTCGTTTTTGTACCATCAAAAGTTCTATGTAAGTAAAAACTTCTAGATTGACCAAAAATTGTTCCATACTCAGTCTCTGCTGTGTGAGAAAGTGCCAGATGTGTTGGTTCTCCTTCTGCCATCATTGCAGATATCAAAAGTGTTGTAAGAGTTAATATTTTATTCACTTATTTAATCTCAATCTTTTCAACCACATCCAAACCAAAACCACAAAGACCAACAAACTCAGTTTCTGTGTTTTGGGTCAGTAGATTAATCTCTTTAATGCCTAAGTCTGTAAGTATTTGTGCACCCACACCAAACTCTCTGGCTTGCTCTTTTGAAATCATTTTAGTATCCAACAATACAATGACACCACCATTTTGTTTTAAATACTCTATAGAATTATCTAAAGCAGAAAAGCGTGCATGGTCCAAAATAAGATCTAAGTCACTTCCAATGTTATGAAACTTTACGTTAGCACGTGTATGAGGTTTGTAAAACTGAAGCACCGTGTGTTTACGGTCTAAGTGGTCTTTATAGATGATTTTTTCTACTTTTGTGCCTCTAAAGTCACATTCATTAGTGGAAATACGCTCAACCAACTGCTCATGGGCCAAACGATACTCCACAATGTCTGCAATATAAACAATACATAAATCATGCTTTTTGGCAAAGATTTCCAAGTCATCCATACGTGCCATGGTGCCATCATCTTTAATGATTTCACAAATCACCGCTGCTGGAGCAAGCCCTGCTAGCTTACATAAGTCTACAGAGCCTTCTGTATGCCCTGTACGTACCAATACCCCACCATCTTTAGCAATGAGTGGAAAAATGTGCCCAGGACGGACAAAGTCTGAAGCAACCGTTTGAGGGTTAGAGAGCTTAGAAATACAATCATCTCTCTCGTGCGCAGATATACCTGTTTCTGCATTGATTGAGTCAATGGACACAGTAAAGGCTGTCTCATAGTTAGAGACGTTATTTACAACCATAGGTAAAAGGTCAAGCTTTGTGGCTATCTCTTTTGTCACAGGTGTACAAATGAGTCCTCTTGCCTCTTTTGCCATGAAGTTAACCATTTCAGGGGTAGAAAAGGTAGCGGCATAAACAAGGTCCCCCTCATTTTCTCTGTCTTCGTCATCCATCATGATGACCATACGACCTTTTTTGGTCTCTTCAATGGCTTTCTCAACTCTTTTTATAGCTTCTATTGACATAAGTATGTTCTCCTATATAATTAAGCTTATTATACCTTGCCTGACTTTAGATAAGAAAAATTTAAACAATTTTAGTTTTTTTTAAAAAACCTCTTGACATGTAATAAATTTGGTGCTATAATGCCGTCCACATAAGCAATGACTTATGAATGTTGGGGTATCGCCAAGCGGTAAGGCACTAGTTTTTGGTACTGGTATTCGGGGGTTCGAATCCCTCTACCCCATCCACATTTATAGATTAAGTAAATACAAAAAATTTAGATTTAA
>CAUZVG010000152.1:0-3501 GCA_963583215.1 Campylobacterales bacterium
TTTTGTTTCTATGATACCTTTTTGCACGTCATCTGCAGCTTTTTGCATATGTTTTGCCATTTTATCTGAAAAGTTTTTGAGAAACATTTTACTTTTGTTGGTATCGATGCTGATAATATCATTATGGATGGTGATACCCATATGTTTGAGTTTTTCGTACTGAGGATCACTTGTGTTAGCTTGGGTGGCAGCTGAAAGTTCCGCAAGTACATCTGCACGTGCTTGTGCAGCTATTTGAGCATCATGGGCAGCTTGTATTTTTGCTTCAGTCTCTTTGTCTTGACAGGCAGTAAAAGAAAGTAATAATATAAGTATGATAAGTGTCTGTTTAATATGCTTCATCGTCAATCCTTTATCTAAATATTTAGATAGATTATACTATGATTTAGGGAAGAGAGACAACCCTAGTAAGCCTATGGGCTTTCTAGGGTTTAGAAAGAAAGGAAAGTGGGTAGGAATTATCCACTTTCGCTTTTATGACAGGGAGAGCTGACTATTTTTTGTCGCCAGAACATTTTCCTGAAGAACATTTTTTCTCTGATTTTTTATCAGCAGAACATTTGTTACCCTCAGCTTTTTTCTCTGTTTTATTGTCATCACCACCACATTTTCCTTGGCCACATTTTCCTTCTGCCGTTGCTAGTGTAAATGTAAGAGCCAATGCTCCTAATAATACCAATACTTTTTTCATCATTATTTCCTTGTTTTAATTATTGCTCTTCACCAAATAAAAGGTAGTCTAAGCTAAGTTTTCCGGCTCCTAAAGAAGCAAAGAGGGCTAAAAACAACATATAGTACAGAGGAATTTCAAATCCATTATCTCCTGCGGAGAAACCATGGCTAAGGTGTACTGTAGCAATGGCTACGACCATGATGACCATCAAAGGGAGTGAAATGAGTCTGGTAAAAAGTCCTAAAGTGAGGAGTACTACCCCTAACAGTTCTGTTGTTGCTGCCATGTAAGCATTGAGCGTGGGAAGAGGGAACCCCATGCTTCCAAACCAGTCAGCAACAGCAGAGATGTCGGACCACTTTTCCATAGCAGGTATATAAAAACCATAAGCAACTACTAATCTAGCGAATAACAGAGAAATACTCTGCCCATTGTTTAAGATGCGTTTTATTACAGGATATAAAGTCTTTAACATCAGAACTCCTTTTGTACGATAGATGTTTGGTGCAAGTGTAAGTATAGTAGGTGAGATGTGTAATCTTTGTGTATTCATTTTTTATATCGTTTGTCTAGGGGGGGGGAATATCGAAAGTTAAAGAAAGAAAGTTAAAAGAAGAATGAAGCCTATGAAAGTCTAGCAAAGCAGTGCTTTCATAAGATGGTGTTTAGTGGGATGGTGTTTAACTAAGTGAAGTACTATTTTCCACACTTAGCACTAGAATCACATTTTTTGGCCGCATCAGATTTTTTATCGCCGGCACATTTTTTGGCACCCTCACATTTACCTGATTGGCATTTCGTTGCTTCTGCATCGTTTCCCTTGGTACATCCTGTAAAAGCAAGCAGTGCTAAACCTACGAGTGAAGAAAAGATTAAATTTTTCATAGTGTCTCCTATTTATTTTTTACTTTATGAGTATAAGATGACTATGTGCAACATTCGTGTAGCATGTTGCACTGAGAGTACACAAATAGAGACTACTATAATGCAAGAAGAAAGAGCGCTAAAGGTTAGAAATATGATACAACGAAGAGACTTTTTAATATTGGGTTCCCTTTTGGGATTAAGTCCCTATCTCAAAGCAGAAACACCTTCTGCTTTTAAAAAAGAGTTTCTTAAAATAGAAGCCACTTTGGCTGCGGTGCAAGCACATATGTTTCCTCAAAAAAGTCTTTTACCTGATGCTGTCTCTATGAAAATGACGATATTTTTATTTGAAACCATTTCTCATCCTGCTTATGATAGAGATATCAAAGCTTTTGTGCTTGAAGGGGCAAAAGAACTGCAAAAACGTGAAAAAGAGAAGTTTGTTTCACTGACAAGGGACGAGAAAGAGAAAGCCCTACGTGCTTATGAAGAGAGCACTTATGGCTCTAACTGGCTCTCCCGTATTATGACTTTAAGTATGGAAGCACTGTTTTCTGACCCTATTTATGGCTCAAACGTCAAAGAAGCAGGTTGGAAAGCTGTGGGTGCGTATGGTGGATTTCCTCGACCTAAAACCAAGTATATAGGATCTTAAGATGTATGACGTTGTAATTATAGGCTCAGGAGCAAGTGGCGGCGCAGTGGCTTATACGCTTTGTAAAGCGGGATTTAAAGTAGCAGTGCTTGAAAAAGGCCGTCTTATGAAACGAGAAGAGTTCTCTAAAGATGAGTTGGCTTACTGTAGACGTGACTTGGTTACACCCAATCTTTTTGATGAGTATCATACCATTGAAGAGAAAGTAGAGGGTAAGTGGGTGGCAACACCTACCTATGAGTCTGGTTGGAGCTTTTGGAATGGAAACATTGTAGGGGGCTCTTCAAACTTTATGTCAGGCATGTTACACCGGCTACATCCTGATGATTTTAGATTAAAGTCCAAATATGGTGACATTGATGGTGCCAACGTAGTGGATTGGCCCATCTCTTATGAGGATTTAGAGCCCTATTATACTTTGGCTGAGGAGTTGGTAGGAATTTCAGGACATTATGAAGCACATAAATATGAAGCGCCAAGAAGCACGCCAAACTTCACTCAACCTCCCACCAAAGAAAATGCCGTGGTCAAACTCATTGACAAAAGTTGTAAAACTTTGGGCATAAAATCTTTGGTGACAGCACGGGCAGTACTCTCTAAAGACATACCAGGTCGTGATGCTTGTTACTATTCTAACCTTTGTGGCAGTTATGCTTGTTCTTCTGGTGCCAAAGGTTCCTCCCGCGAAGCTTTACTCAAACCTGCACTTGCAACAGGAAACTTAACGCTCATGAGCAATACCTATGTGAAGTACTTGCATACGCAAAAGAAAGAGGCAGTTAAGTATGCAGTAGTGGTAGATACCATTACGGGAAAAGAGAAACGTATAGAAGGGAAAATGTTTGTGGTGGCTGCCCAAGCACATGAGAGTGCTAGACTGCTTTTAAACTCTGCAAACGACTTACACCCCAATGGTTTAGGAAACGCTTCAGGAGAGTTAGGTAAAAATCTACTTTTCTCCGGGGGTGGTTCTGGACAGGGTGAACTTCATAAAGATCATTTGAAAGAGATCTCGTTTTCTGACCTTATGACCACAGGATTTTTTGTAAACCGTACTGTGTTAGACTGGTATTTTGTGGACCATTGGTGGGATGGAAAGTTTAAAGGGGGTTCGGTTGAATTTATGTTTGAACACCAAAACATTATTACCCGCGCTCGTAAAGACAACTATAGAAACGATAAACTTGTTTGGGGTTCTGAATTAGGGGAAAGAGTCACAAAACGTCTCAAAGAGCAAAAAAGTATACGTTTTGAAATCTTTAATGACTGGCTTCCCAATGATGACTGTTTTGTGGCCTTAGATCCT
>CAUZVG010000153.1:0-3482 GCA_963583215.1 Campylobacterales bacterium
TTTGCAGCCAGACACCCCAATGTGGCAGTGCTTGACTTGAGTAGTTTTAAGTGTGGGCACGATGCACCAACGTATTCTATTATTGATAAAATCTTAGGTGCTTCACGTACCCCTCACCTCACTTTACATGACATTGATGCCAACAAACCAGGGGGATCCATAAAAATACGGGTCAAAACATTTGCTTACACCTTAGAGCAATACAAAAAACAACTCAGTCCGGTCTATACAAACAACAATCACAACATCAAAGAAGGAGTATTAGTATGAGTGCAACATGTAGTACTGTCAAAATGTCTGACAAAAATGGAAATTTAGATTTTATAGGTCAAGAAGCCACACAGTGGCGTGATGTTCCAAAAGAGCCCATCAAATACGCGCCTAAAAAAGAGACTATTATGCTTGTAGGTGGGCTTACCATCCTTCAAGATAAACTCATTGAAACAGCTTTAGAGTCTATAGGTGAAAACTTTGTGGCCTTGCCTAACCCTGACTTTGCCTCTTTTCAAACGGGAAAAGCTTATGGGAACAGAGGCCAGTGTAATCCTACGTATTTTACCGTGGGAAATCTTGTAAAATATTTGCAAAATTTACGTGATGAAAAAGGTTTAAGCGCAGAAGAGATTGTGCAAAAATATGTTTTTGTGACTGCTGGGGGCTGTGGACCTTGTCGTTTTGGTATGTATATTACAGAGTACAAAAAAGCACTGCGTGATGCAGGATTTGATGGCTTTCGTATTACCTCATTTGAACATGACAAAGGCATCTTCCAAAAGTCAGATGAGGAGTCTTTACTCAACTTAAGTCCTAAGTTTTTCATCACCTTAATCAAAGCTGTACTCATTGGAGATGTGATGAACCTTTTAGGTTACAAGATGCGCCCCTATGAGCTTGAAGTAGGTGCCACAGACAAAGCCATGGAGGAGTGTCGCCTTTTAGTCTCTGCAGCCTTTACAAACAAGAAGAACCTCACAAAAACACTTTGGAACTGTCGTAAAATCTTAGCCAAGGTTGAACTAAACCGTTTACAACCTAAAGCAAAAGTCTTAGTCATGGGTGAATTTTGGGCAGCAATGACTGAGGGTGATGGCAACTATAATTTGCACCGATTTTTAGAAGCAGAGGGTGCAGAGTGCATACCTCAACCCATTATGAACCGCTTGATGCTTAGCATTTGGGAAGCGGAAAGAAAATTGCACAAAAAAGAGGAACTCGTTGTAGATACAGACAAAAAAGTTGACTTTAGCTCTGTCAAAAGTCGTCTTCTCATAAAATTAGCCAAATCTGCTGTAAAAGTACATTTTTCGATGTATGCCAAAGCCTTAGGATTACATGATTATGAAATCCCCAATATGGAAAAACTAGCAGCCCTCAGTGAAGAGTATTATACACTGGACTGTGAAGGAGGAGAAGGGCATTTAGAAGTGGCTCACCTCATCGAGTCAGTCAAAGAGAACCTTTCGCACTTGACAATTTCCGTGAAACCTTTTGGTTGTATGCCCTCTTCTGCCGTATCTGATGGGGTACAATCACTGGTAACAAGCCGTTATCCTGAAGCCAACTTCTTAGCCATAGAAACTTCCGGAGAAGGTGCAGCAAACTTCTATAGCCGTGTGCAAATGGCACTTTTTAAAGCCAAACAATCAGCAAAAGAAGAGTTTGAAGGTTTAATGATGCCAGAAGAGATACCAGATAAAATAGACAACTATCTCTATCAGCCTAAAAATGAAAAAGCAGGTACCGCTTCACAACTACTAGAAAGTATAGAAAGCAGAGGACTTTAACCCTCCTCTGTCTTGTGGATGATTCCAGCCAGTTCTTCTTCTTCCTATTCATCTACCTTGAGACTACGCTCTTTTTCTTTATTTTTGTATATCTGACTAACCTACTGTAATGGTGTAGATCCAATAGTTCTATTGATTGTTGCATTATAACAAAAAACCCTCTTTTATCGCCCTATTGACAAAGTAACCAAAAAGTGTTAGAATCCACCATCTTTCAGATATGGGGATGACTTGGTTTCGACTGGAGTAGTCGGGGCTATGTGCATGTCGGACTGAGCAATTCCGTTACGCGGCTCACACGCATTTAAACGCAAACAACACAGATTATCGTCCAGCTTACGCAGTAGCGTAAGTCATTAACCCCGCTAACGCGGAGGACTGCTTCGCCGGTGAGTGTCATCTTAACCGGACTTTGAAGTATCACATCTGATGACTATGCTCCCTAGAAGCTATGCTAGGGTGTGAGAATTTTAGCTCGTCTTGTAAAGTTTTGAGTGTAGTACAAAGCAGGATTAAAATTAACAACACTGACTAAGCATGTAGAGTCATAGTTCTATCTATTTTAGGACAGGGGTTCAATTCCCCTCATCTCCACCAAAGTTAAATTCACTAAAATATACATCATGGAAAAAATAGTCAATATCAATAAAGCACCCAAAGACGCTGTTCTGAATAAAATCATGCAAGAAATTGATGATGAGAATGTAAGTGCTAATGATACACCTCCTCCCAAAAGTAAAAAATCTCCTAAAATCAAAAAAACTCCAAAAATTAAAAAACAAGCTAAAAAGAACTCCTGGACTCGATGGTTAGTTTATTTTATATTTTCACTTATGATTGTGGCATTCCTCTTTGTATTAGTGCTTATTGTCAAAGCAACCAAAGAAGTAACACGTAATACTCATGTAAACACAGCAACTGTAGCGAAAGTAGAAGAGAATAGTACTAGCCCTGTCCCATTAGAGAAAAATGTTATCTATGAAACAGATACAAAACCTAAATCGGTGGTGAAAGGTTTACCCAAAAAAGTGCCAGACAATCTCATTATCTTCAACATGAAAGCCAAAAAGTCTGTTACACTCATAGAACAAGCACCTTATGTGCCGCTAAAGAGAGTTGAAAGCGTAGAAAAACCTCTCACAGAAAGAGAAAAAGCAAAAGCCTTACTCAAAGAACAAATAAGCTTCTAAACAACCACCCTTTTGATTTCAGGGTGTAAGTTTGTGATGATTTCATAAGAGATGGTACCCAACTGTTTCGCAGCATCTTGGGCATCATTCATGATGCAAACCTCATCCTCTTCTGAAGCAAGTGCCACAAAGTCCATAGAGACACGGCCTAAAACTTCACCTTTATCAGGGGTCATATAAGGATTTAAAACATCCCCTCGTCTCCAACCATCTCCATAACCTACGTCATAGGTTGAGACCATCATCTCTTCTTTAGCTCTAAAATCACCACCATAGCCTATGCGTTCACCCTCTTTTAACACCCTAGATGTCACTTTTTTTGCAAACAGTGAGAGTACAGGTTTAAGTGTGACTTTATCAAAAGGAAATTCAAGTTCATTGTAACCGTAAGCAGCAATACCCACACGTACCAGGTCTTCTGAAAAATGTTTTGTTCGTAAAATAGCAGCAGAGTTATGGGAATGAAAACGTACATTTTCAAAGCCTGATTGACGCACAACTTCTTTCA
>CAUZVG010000154.1:0-3462 GCA_963583215.1 Campylobacterales bacterium
AGCCGTGCGTATTGGGGCAAAACTACAACTTCTTGACCACCATGCCACAGGTGCACAAGCAGCAGAACGTTTTGCTTGGTACAAGCTAGACACGACCCGTTGTGCCACACTCATTACCTATGACTGGTTACAAACCCACTATGACTTTGATGCAAACAAAGACTTGGCCAACATCGTTAAGGCCATCAATGCCATTGACATTTGGGTCTCTGATGATACACTCTTTGAGTATGGAAAAGTAATGCTCGGTATGATTTCAGGGGCGAGAGAGATCGGGCGTATTTTATTTCCAGCAGAAGACAGAGCTTTTAAACTTTCCATGATTGAAGCAGCAAAAAACTTAGTCAATGAAGAGGATGCACCTATCAAACTTGATGATTCTTTACATCAGACGAAAAAAGCCTTTTTTAAACAAGAGAAAAATGACACTAAAGACAATTTGGTAGCCTACTACGTTACCAACTTACTGACCCAAGACAAACAACGTCTTACCATAGAGTACAAAGGCCACAAAGGTATCTTGGGCTACAACGTTGGAAATGCTTCCATCATTGGAAATGCTTCTATGGTTGCCAATGAAGACTACGCCTTCTACATGGATGTGAACTTCAGAGGAAACTTCTCTTTACGTTCAAACAACAAACTAGACGTCTCAGCCATGGCAGCACACATTGGTAAAGGTGGTGGACATGTCAATGCCTCTGGCGGTAAAATAGAAGGATATAAAGACTCTTTTGTCTACGCAGATGTACGTAAATTTGTACAAAACTATATAGACGAAAAATGTAGTTAACCTCTCTTTACTTTATGTTATAATTGTTATAATTACAACACAAAATCTGGGGAGATTATTATGATATACAAGGTACATACAAAAACGAACATCACAACCATTCAGGCTGAGATCGAAGAAAAAGCCAAAGCACATGGTTTTGGCGTCTTAAAATGCTATCCATTTCAAGAAATGTTGGAAGAAAAAGGCCAACCTATAGATAAAGCTATCTTTGTCTATGAACTTTGTAACCCTGTAGGAGCAAAAAAAGTTTTAACGGAGATTCCTGAAATTTCCGCTTTCCTACCCTGCCGTATCTCTGTCTATCAAGAGGGTGAAAATACTGTACTTGCAACTATTGCTCTGGAAAGGATACTTTCAGGACTGACCATAAGTAAAGAATTAAATGACTATATGACAAATCTTTTTGAGACATTCAAAAAGATTTGTCACAGTTGGGATGATTAGACTTCCAAAGGAAACGTGAGGGTAAATGTTGTGCCTTCATTGAGTGTGGAGTCTAAAGTAATCCCAATACCATACTCATCACAAATACGCTTCACGATGCTCAAGCCTACACCAAAACCACCAGAGTATTCTGTACCTCTTTTAAATGTTTCAAAAATCTCTTTTTGTTTCTCTGGCGCAATCCCTATACCTTCATCTTTGATACTAAGCAGATTATTTTCTAAGACAATGTCAACCTTGGAGTTTGGAGAAGAATACTTAATGGCATTGCCAATGAGGTTTCCAAACAGAAGGCTTGCCTGCTCTTCGGGTATGGCAAAATCTGTTCTTTCAAGTTTTACATCAAACACAATACGTTTTATGTCTGCCAAAGCCCCATAATACGCCAGGCTTTTTTCAAGTATCGTTTTTAAATCCAACACCTCTGCCACAGCGACTGTCGTTGAAAAATTTAAGTAAGTCAAAGAACGGTAAATATCATACAACTGCTTGGTGCTGATGGAAATGTTATTTAACATCTTGACTGTACATGCGCCTTGTTGTAATGCTTGTTTGGTAGACATGCTGAGTGACGTAATAGGCGTGTTGAGTTCATGGGTAATGTCATTAATGAAACGTTCTATCTGCTCCACACGCTGGTGCACAGGTTTCATAAAGAGTTTAGAAAGCCCCCATGCAATGAGGACTATCAAAAATGCTGCCCATGCCAAAGCAGAAAACACACGTTTACGTAGTTTTTCAAGTTCTATGGCCAAAGAGTTGGACTGGGCTACCACATAAGCAATATTGAGATGTTCTTTGGGTGCATCGGAGATTAAAATCTGATAGCCATTCTCTGTGAAATACCCCTCTTTTATAAGTAACTTAGATGTAACAAGTTCCCCTTCAACCACTTTTCCATTGGTGTTGATAAGTACCAGTTTAATCTCTTTAGGTACTGCTGAAGGATGCAAGGCTTTACCCTGCATATGTGCCATGATAATGTCACCCGCTTTTCTGTCCGCACTGTGCTGGAGTTTATAGTAGGTTTCATTGGCAAGTGCATTTTTTTGTGCCGTGTAATACCAGTAACCTATCCCTGCTAAAAAAAGAAAAGAAGAGACAATATAAAGCCCTAAGAAGGAGTAAAAACTACGTTTTTCTAAATCATTCATATCTATATCCCATGCCTCGTTGCGTGACTATTTTTTCGCTTCCTATCACTTCACGTAAATTCCGTATGTAGGAACGTAACGTTGCATCACTGGGTAATTCATCAAAACCCCAAATATTTTGTACCAACTCCTCTTGACTAATCAACCGATGTGGATGTGCTATAAAATAATCTAAAATTTTTGCTTCTTTAGGGCGTAAACTCAAGCTCTCTTCACCCTGTTGTACCCTATGTTGATTAGGATAATAGGTCAGCGTTTTAGAGAGGCTTATGGGCTTGTCTTGTTCTATGTGAAAAAGCACCCTACTCTTCTCTATACGCAGTTTTAACTCTTCCAGTTCAAAAGGTTTACGTATGTAGTCATGTGCCCCTGCATCAAAACTCTCTTTGAGATGTTTAGTATCAGCATATGCCGTGACAATAATCGCTGGTGTCGTGTCAGAAAATACACGTAACTCCTCCAAGAGTGCTACACCAGACTTGCCAGGCACGTTAATATCGAAAATAAATAGATCATAAGACTTTTCATCAATGAACCTTTGTGCCTCAGCAGAGTCAAAAGCCCTGTCTACCTCATAATATGCCTGAAGATAATCTGCCACAATCTCCCCGAGTACAGGGTCATCTTCCATCAGTAGTATTTTCATGTTTTATCCCTGTTTTTCTGACTGTTTTACTGCATATAAGAAGTATATTTCCTATATTAGGACAATAATAGTTAAATATGAATTATACCTCTATTCATGGTACCCGTAGGTGTCACATCTATTTTGCCATGTTCATGCTTATGTTTCTCATCGTCGTAAAATGTGCATATATAATGCACATTACCTACACACTCTTACTGTAAACTATAGTGTATAAGAAATAAAGGAATCTATGATGATTTACACAACAACCACTTCAACACCTATAGAAACCATTAAAGCAGAGTTAGAAGAGAAAGCAAATGAAATAGGTTTTAGCCTACTTAAGAGTTATGACTTTAAACAAATGTTATCAGACAAAGGCTTTCCTATAGAAAAAGAGATTACTCTGTATGAACTCTGTAACCCTGCTGGCGCACAAC
>CAUZVG010000155.1:0-3373 GCA_963583215.1 Campylobacterales bacterium
TTGAGTTACAGCGTTATTCAAAAACATTGGCCACACGTAAATTTGCCATTGCCATCACTAAAATTGACTCATTTTCAGTGGAAGAAGTGAATGTCTTAACCCAAACTTTTTTAGATGACATTGGTATGAAAGCCAATACGACACTCAATAAGTTTAAGGGAAAAGAAGAGTATATCTCTTATGGTTTTGAAGAAGACTTTGGCGTTGATTTGCCAGAAAATGAACCACTGTTTATTTTACCTATCTCTTCTGTGGCACACATTAACACGGAAGCCTTGCGTTACAGTTTAGGTCACTTCATTAAAAGTGTTAAAGAGGAAGATGAGGCATAAAATGGCTGCGCAACGTTTAGTGATTAAAGTTGGTTCACATGTCTTAACGGAAGAGGGTGCGATTGCTAAGGTACGTATGTTTGCCTTAGTGGAACTCATTGCCGAGCTTAAAGCAGAAGCGTATGAAGTCATCTTGGTAAGTTCAGGTGCTGTGGCAGCAGGCTTTACCCAACTTCCACTAAATAGAAGTATATTAGCTAACAAACAAGCATTAGCCGCTATCGGACAACCCTTTTTACTTAAAATGTATCAAGAGAAGTTTGCGAAGTTTGACCTTTTGTGTTCACAAGTTCTACTTTATGCAGAGGTTTTTGAATCTGCAGAACACATAGCCCACGCAAAAGTAGCCATAGACACACTTTTGGCAAATAACGTTGTGCCTATTATTAATGAAAATGACACTGTAAGTATTGAAGAGTTGGTGTTTGGTGACAATGACAGACTTTCTGCACATGTTGCCCACCATTTTGATGCACCACTTTTGGTCATTCTTTCAGACATAGATGCTTTTTATGACAAAGACCCTAACAAATACAGCGATGCCAAAGAAAGAAAAGTGGTCAGAACACTTTTAAAAGAAGAATTAGAAGCAGAACATAGCCCTAACAATGCTTTTGCAACAGGTGGCATTGTCACAAAACTCCAAGCAGCTGATTTCTTGATGAAACATGGAAGAGAAATGTTTTTAGCTTCTGGCTTTGACCTATCTGCTGTAAAGTCTTATTTGCTTGAGAGTGTGCACCAAAGTGGCACACTTTTTAAAGCTTAATAACCCTAAAAGAAGTACACAATGCAAACTAAAATCGTTTACATGGGAACACCCCATTATGCCCAAGAGATACTCTCTACACTGATTGACGCTGAAGATATGCATGTTTCTTTAGTATTAACGCAACCAGACCGTCCTGTAGGGCGTAAAAAGGTTTTAACCCCACCTCCTGTGAAGTCTTTAGCACTTGAACATGACATAAAAGTGTTACAACCCAATCGTCTAAGTGATGAAGGCATCTTTGAAGCGATAGAAGCAGCAAAACCTGACTTTATTGTGGTAGCTGCTTTTGGGCAGATTTTGCCTAAAAACATTTTAGACATTGCACCTTGCATTAACTTGCATGCTTCACTTTTGCCTCAGTACCGTGGTGCTTCTCCTGTACAGCAATCTTTGCTTCATGGAGATGAAAAGTCAGGCGTGACTTCTATGATGATGGAAGAGGGCTTAGACACGGGAGATATACTGGAGAAAATTGAGTTTGTGATCCCTAAAGAGATGAGACTACAGGCTTTGATGGGGCAACTCACAAAAGATGCTTGTACTTTAACACTTAGTACCCTACGCGATTTTAAAAACATAGTGCCCGAAAAACAAGATGAAGCTTTGGCTACTTTGTGTAAAAAGATTAAAAAGTTAGATGGTGAAGTGGATTTTTCTCAAGCAGAAACACTTTATAATAAGTATAGAGCATTTGAGGGGTGGCCAGGTGTATTTACTTCAAATGGTACCAAAATAGATGACATAACACTGTTAGAGCCAAGCAGTTCAAACAAACCTTTTGAGATATTAGATTTTGAGGAAGATGCAGTACTTGTAGGCTGTAAAGAAGGAAGCGTTAAAGTAGGTTCTTTACAGCCTGTATCTAAAAAAGCAATGTCTGCAAAAGCCTATTGTGTTGGACGGGGGCTAAAAGTTGGAAATACTATACTTTGACACCCTGCCTTCTACACAGAAGCACCTTTTAGAGAAACTTCAAAATAAAACGCTACAAGCACCAGTGGCTATTTTAGTCAAAGAGCAAAGTGCAGGACAAGGTTCACGTAACAACGAATGGTCTGGCGGAGAAGGAAACTTTTTTGCCTCTTTTGCCATTTCTTTGAGCGCATTACCTCAAGACTTACCTTTACATTCTGCTTCTATCTATTTCTCTTTTATTATGAAAGAGACACTTTTGAAGATGGGTGAAAATATTTGGTTAAAATGGCCCAATGACTTCTATAAAAATGATGAAAAAGTAGGGGGAACCATTACAAAAAAAGTAGAAGATACTTTAGTCTGTGGTATTGGCATAAATTTAAAAAAATCTCAAAATGGCTATAGCTCCTTGCAGAGCGATATTTCACCTGATTTATTGTTAGAAAAGTACCTTGAAGCACTTGAAAAGTTTCCAAAATGGAAGCAGGTTTTTAGTGAGTATGAGATAGAATTTGAGTTAAGTAGAAAGTTTTCAGTACATATTGAGAACGATCAAAATGCTCAGGATAAGGACTTGAAAAAAAGTTTGAGCAATGCAAGTTTAGAGGACGATGGATCAGTGATGATTGAAGGGAAGAAGGTATATAGTTTAAGATGAGTGAAGTAATTAGTATAGCCAACCAAAAAGGTGGCGTAGGAAAAACAACAACAGCGGTAAATTTAGCAGCATCTTTGGCTGAAAAAGGCAAAAAAGTACTGCTTCTAGACATTGACCCACAGTCGAATGCAACGACATCACTGGGTTTTTCTAGAGGAGACTATGAATTTAACATTTACCATGTGCTTATAGGATCTAAAAAGATTTCAGAAGTACTTTTAGATACCAATATAGAAAACCTTCAACTGGTACCTTCTAACATTGGACTAGTAGGGATTGAAAAAGAGTTTTATAATCCAAAATCAAAAAACAGAGAATTGGTTTTAAAGAAAAAACTAGCAGAAGTCTCAAAAGATTTTGATTATGTGATTATAGATTCACCTCCAGCACTGGGACCTATTACCATTAATGCCCTTGCTGCTTCTGATTCTGTGATTATTCCTATTCAGTGTGAGTTCTTTGCTTTGGAAGGTTTGGCACAGTTGCTGAACACTGTGAGTCTTCTTAAAAAGACCATCAATCCAAAGCTTAAAATCAAAGGTTTTTTACCTACTATGTATTCATCGCAAAACAACCTTTCTAAACAAGTGCTTGCAGACTTGTCTCACCACTTTAAAGACAAACTTTTCCATATGCAAAAAGGAAAAGAGTGTATTGTTGTTCCACGTAATGTCAAAATAGCGGAAAGTCCAAGTT
>CAUZVG010000156.1:0-3251 GCA_963583215.1 Campylobacterales bacterium
TGTAAGTACCACAAAAGCAATGAGTAAAAAAATCATCCCCATAAAGTGTTGTCCTATCCATTTAACGATATTTCCTAAGGTATTTAACATGTTGTGTTTCCTTCTTGATTTGTTTTATTGCTTACTTTACTTCGCTACCATCGATATACACAGCGCTGACCTCTTTCGTATGTAAAACAGCCCAAAGTGCCAACTCATCAAGGCGTTTGGGTGCTTCTTCTAACGTGACAATGGCAAAATCTGCCAATTTTCCTGCTTCAATTTTACCACAGTTAAGGCCTAAAATATCTGCTGCATCTGCTGTAACAGACTTTAGAAGAGTATTTGCAAGCGCTTGGATGGGGATGTCATTGTGTAAGAGTAAGGCGGCTCTGAGTTCATCAAAAATGCTGAGTGAATCGTTAGAGCTTAACCCATCGGTTGCCACAGAAAAAGGCAATTTCAAGTTTTCTATAGGCAATCTACCACAACCCAAATAACGGTTAGAACGTGGACAGTGCGCAATGGAGTGTCCTTTTTCTGCTAGATAGTCCAACTCGACTTGATTGGCTTGTACACAGTGTGTGAAGTGTGTAGGGTAGGTATCAAAAGCATACATAAATTCTTGTATGTTTGTCACAGGTGTAGAAGTATTAAAGTATTTTTCAAAAAAACCTTTTAATTCTCCTTCTCCACTCTCTAACCACTCTCGTTCTGCTTGAGATTCTAAAAAATGCGCACTTAGGGGTAGTTTGTGCTCTTTTGCGACATTGACAGCTTTTTGTAAAATGATGGGATGCACAGAGTATGGTGAGTGTATGGCTACAGCAGGAGTAATACGTGAAGCTTTCTCACAAGACATAGAAGCATTTACTCTTTCCATAAAGTCTCCGTAAAGCATGTCTGCATACATAGCGTTTGAGCCTATAAGTTCGTTAAAAAAGACCACACGCTGTGGGGTTTTTTCACAAACTTCAAGCTCATTTCCAAAAGATGAGATGGCACCAAAGGTCGTAATGCCAGAAGCAAGCATCGCTTGACACTCTTTTAACATCATGGCATTGTCACAGGCACCTACAAGGTCTTCTCTATGTTCAATGACTGTGTCCAACCATGGCATGAAAGAGCCGTATTTGAGTGAAGTTTTGTTTGCTGAAAATTCCAAATGTACATGGGTATTGATGAAGCCTGGAAATAAAATGGAGTGTGACTCTGTTTTTATCTGCTCGGCGTTAGGGTATTTTTTACTTAAAACTTCTAAGGTATCAACTTCTTCAATATTCTCTGTAAAAGCAATGGCTTGATTCTCTACAAAGCCTTCTGGCGTGTAAATGTAGTCTGCGATGAGTATTTTCATTCTATTTCTTTCTTGTTTTTTGTAGACAAATGTAAGACTAGGTATCCAAAGACAGCAGAGAAAAGTGAACCTAGCAAGATGGCTAACTTGTCTGCATAGTGGAACATTTTTGTGCCATTGTAAGCGAGGGTATCCACAAACAAAGACATGGTAAAACCAATACCCGTTAATATGGCCACACCATACAACATGGTCCATGTGGCATCTTTAGGTAAGCTAGCCCAACCCAGTTTAATGGCAATCCAAGAAAAGCCAAAGACACCCACTTGTTTCCCGATGAAGAGCCCGGCCATAATCCCTAGTGGTACAGGACCTGCCATCTCTTCAAGTGAAATACCTCTGAGATCAACTCCTGCATTGACAAAGGCAAAAAGTGGCAATATGAACAAGGTGACCCAGTAGTGTAAGCCATGTTCCATGTCGTGTGCCATTGAGAATGTTTTGCCATTTTCATCTTTCGAGTGCAGTGGGATGAGAAAAGCCAAAGTCACACCAGCCATTGTGGCATGTACCCCAGACTTTAACACCGAAATCCATAAAATGACACCCACAAAGAGATAAACAGATTGTCTTGCCACTCCTAAACGGTTCATAACAGCAAGTGTTAGCAAAGAAAAACCGGCAACAACTAAAGAGAGTGTAGAGAGTTCAACCGTAAAAAAAATAGCAATAATAGCAATGGCACCCAAGTCATCAATAATGGCCAGAGCTAAAAGAAATATTTTAAGAGAAAGAGGCACACGATTGCCTAAAAGAGATAAAACCGCTAAAGCAAAAGCGATGTCCGTAGCTGTTGGTATTGCCCAGCCATTCATGGCAAATTCACCCCCAGAGTTAAACAGTATAAACACTAAAGCGGGTACTACCATCCCCCCAATTGCGGCAATACCAGGTAGCGCAACCTTGGAGAGGGATGAAAGGTGACCTTCCATCACTTCACGTTTGACTTCGAGTCCTATGACAAAAAAGAAAATGGCCATGAGTCCGTCATTGACCCAAAGAAAGAGAGGTTTGGCTATCTCAAAGGTGCCTACACTCACTTCAACAGGGGTATGTAAAAAATGGGTATAGATTGAAGAGAGTGAAGAATTTTGTAAAAAAAGTGCTAATAATGTGACCACTATGAGCAAAATACCTGATGAGGAGTCTTTTTTTATAAAATCTGTAATAGAGTGGTTCAAACTTTTTCCTAATTGTTATCTGTCATATTTTAACCAATCTAAATTAATGTATTGACAATATGTGAAGATTGAACTAAAATGGTAGAAAGGAGTTGTTATGGAACAAAAAATCACACAAGTACTTGAAGAGATAAAAAAATCAGAAAATATCTCTGAGAGTGATAAACCAGCTATTATACAAAAAATTGAAGAGTGGAAAAAAGAAAAAGCAGCCATCTCTGACTTAATGAATACACTAGAAGCATGGTGGATTAAAGTTGAACCTATTTTTGCAGATGTAGGTCTTGTGTAAGTGAATGAACTCTATACTCAGTACGCTTACGAAAAAAAGTGGACAAAAACTTCTGAAAAAGAGGCCTTACGTATGATTAGTGAAGAGATGCCGGAAACAGATGCTCAAGGTACACTCTCTTACATTCTTAATGAAATTAAAAAAGGTAAAACTATTACCCTAGGGAGCTGTAAATTTAAAGCTTAATTACTTTACTATGGACTTTCATTAATCCTTTATAGATATAAAAAAAGATAAACTATACTTATACATGAAAAGTTTAGCTCTTTTGCGTATATGTAAAAATAATTAAGGATAAAAAATGATTGATGTTAAAAAAGTTGCAGGTGCTGTATTTTTAGCGTTACTTTTAGGTTCAAGTTCACTCCTTGCTGAGAGTAGTAGTGTTTCTGTAGATCAAACACAGAAAAATGCCTCAGCCTTGTTGAAAAATACGTATACC
>CAUZVG010000157.1:0-3105 GCA_963583215.1 Campylobacterales bacterium
AGAGTCTGGACGTGCTAATTTTTCAGCCCCTGACTCTTCAAATGCACGAATAGAAATTGGGGTTGTAATGTCATTCCCAATAATCATATCGATATTAACTCTTACAATTTCTCCAGCATGCACTTCACGTCCTGCATGTTCTGAGAAGATTTTTTCTGTCATAGTTTGTGCCATACGTTGTCCTTCGTTATACATAGATTGTATATATTATATTAATTACGCGAATTATAGCGAAAAAAAATTATGGTAAAATTCACCTATGAAACTTTATGAACTCAAAGCAATTGCCAAACGCTTAAACACCTTTACCTTTATTAGCCGTGCAAGACGCATTGAAGACAATACCATTGAAATTATGTTTGATAAGTCTGAGAGTTATTTCTTCAACATGACAAGAGGCGCTTCTACCGTCTACAAAGCACCTTCACAAAGACCTCTAAAAAGCTACAATGCACCCTTTGACATACTTTTACATAGCCTACTTTCTGCATCAAGGCTCATTGCAGTGGATGTGCCCAATGATGACCGAATTTTACGTTTTACCTTGGCACCTAAAAGCTCTTACAAAGACAAAATCATTTACCTACAGCTTGAGTTTACTGGGAAAAATACCAATATCATACTCATTGATGACAATGAAGTCATTATTGAAGCCTTACGGCACATAGATGCAGACAGCTCTTTTCGTGTTATTCGTCCGGGTATGGAACTGCTTGCTATTCCTCCCTTTGAACGTAAAGAAGAGACAAAGGTCATTGAAGATATCGATGTCTATTTAGAAGAAAAATTTACAAAACTTCAAGCTAAAAAACTGACCGAGATAAAAAAACAAAAACTCTCTTCGGTGGCCAAGAAAGTCAAAAAGTTTGGGCAACTTTTAGAGAAGTTACCCAATAAAGAGAAACTAGCTCACATGGCTAAAGAACATGCCAATACAGGGAACCTCATCTTGGCAAATTTGTATCAGATAAAACCCTACGATACCAAACTCAAAACCTATGATTTTGAAGGTAAGGAAGTGACCATAGCGCTTCCTAAAGACGTGAAAGTAAACCGTATGTCAGACTACTACTTCAACCTCTCTAAACGTGCCAAGTCTAAAGCTAAGAATGTGCATATTGAAGAAGAAAACCTCAGCTCAAAAAAAGCCTTTTATGAAAATATTTATTATGCTTTAGAGCAAGCAACTACCCCTTATGAGTTAGAACTTCTTGTGCCAAAACGTGCCAAATCTTTGCGTAAAAAAGAGAAGTTAAGAGAGGGAGAACTTTTTTGGATAGAAGACTATAAAGTTTTTGTAGGCAGAAATTCTAACGAAAACCAAAAACTATTAGAACTCGCTAAAGCCAATGACCTTTGGATGCACATAAGAGATGTACCTTCCAGCCATGTCATCATCCGTACGGACAAACAAAACCTACCAGACTCTGTGGTACATGCAGCAGCAAAACTCTGTGTGGATTTCTCTGTCAAAAACCCTGGAGACTACCAAGTAGACTACACCAAACGTAAATTTGTAAAAGTCCAAGAAGGCTCAAATGTCCTCTACAACAAGTATGACACCATAAAAGTGACCAAAGAGGGTGTGGAGATTAGGGTTTAACGCAAAGCGTGCTATAATCATCAGCACTATACAAAATCAGGAAATTTTAAATGAAAAACTTAACTTCTCTTCAACAACGTATACTCACGGGTATTGCCATGTTAACCCTTGTTGCAATTATTGGTTGGATAGACAACTTTTTTGTAATGTGGGCTTTTTTAGGAACCATTTACATCTTTGCTTTTTATGAAGCAATGAAACTCTTTAAACTCACTTCTACTTCTGCATACTTTTGGGCTATTTCATTATGGCTACTTGCCTATGTTTACCCTAATCCTGATGATCTATTTTTCCTTGTGGCCATCATTTTTGCTGGCTCTATTGCTTACTTTCATAACTTTGACAAAAGGCTTTTACTACCTTTTCTCTACCCTGTCTCAGGCATACTCTTTTTCCTCATTCTCTACCAAGACTTCGGCATAGGTGCAATGATCTGGCTACTTGTCACCGTAGCAGTCACAGATACAGGTGCATACTTTGTCGGTAAAGCCATAGGGAAAACCAAGTTTTCAGACACTTCACCTAACAAAACACTTGAAGGCGTCTTTGGTGGTATTGCCATTGCCACAGTGCTGGGAACATTCTTAGGTTATTCTCTTGATATCGTACCTTTTTGGATTGCCTTACTTGTCACTCTAGTCACATCTGTCTCGTCTATTTTCGGGGATCTTTTTGAATCTTACCTCAAACGTGAAGCAGGGGTTAAAGATGCGGGAGACATTCTTCCTGGGCATGGTGGTATACTCGACCGTATCGATGGCTATCTCTTTGCTGCACCTATGATGGTCATTGCCTTAAGGTCTTTAATCTAAGATGTCTAGTATCGTACTGCTTGGGTCAACAGGCTCCATTGGTGTCAATACCCTCCTTGTTGCTGCGCGTTACAACATTGAAATTGAAGCACTGGTAGCAGGCTCTAACATTGACTTACTTAACCAACAAATAGCAGTCCACAAACCTAAAACTGTTGTCATTGCCAATGAAGCAGATAAACACAAAGTCAATCATGACAATGTACGTTGTGGTAATGAAGCCATACTCCAAGTCATCGAAGAATCACAAAGCCAAGTGATTGTCAATGCGCTTGTAGGCTACACCGGTCTGGCACCTACACTCAAAGCCACAAGCCTTGGTAAAAAAGTCGCTTTAGCCAACAAAGAATCCCTTGTTGTCGCAGGTGAATTCATAGACATGTCACTCATCACCGTCATTGACTCCGAACATTTTGGGCTTTGGTACCTACTAGGTGACCGACCTCTCTCTAAACTCTACATCACTGCTTCAGGTGGTGCCTTTAGAGACTGGGATTTAGACAAAATGAAAGATGCCAAGTTTAGCGATGCACTCAAACACCCCAACTGGTCCATGGGAAACAAAATCACCATAGACTCTGCTACTATGACCAACAAACTTTTTGAACTTTTAGAAGCCAAATGGCTTTTCAGCACGTCAAATATTGATGCTGTGATAGAAAAAAAATCTATCATTCATGCTTTGGCAGA
>CAUZVG010000158.1:0-3105 GCA_963583215.1 Campylobacterales bacterium
TATCTCTAAACCTATCGATGCAAATACACTTTATCGTGTACTTGAACAGTATGCAGGCAAAAAAAATACCGTACACATTGAGTATGAACCATTACCTGCAAAGGAGACAGCAGAAGAAAACAGTATCGCAGATGATGAGATCATTACTGCCCTGCATGAAGCGAAAAAGAGGATGAAATTTTCTACTCCTATCATGAAACGTCTTTATGAATCGTTTGTAACCAATGCGCATACCGATACAGAAGAACTTCTGGATGCAGTAGAGAAAAATGACAGGGCACTTATGAAGATAAAGGCACATGGACTCAGAGGATCTGCCCTCTCGTTGGGCTTTACTGAGATCGGGGAATTGTGTCGGATGCTGGAGCATGAAGAAAAAACAGATCCGCAGAGAGATCATCTCTCTCTTGCAAAAGAGATCAAAAGGAGTATAGACCATATGTACCATACAAAAAATACCATCTTAGCAAAGCTTGCAGAATCAGATGAATCTTTGGCACAATAGTTCACATGCAAAGATCTGTTTTCTAATCCAGGGAATACTTCGTTAGTATTTATGAGACAATTGTTTAAGCCTTTACTTGCGACAGAAGTACCCATTGAAGTCTGTACTCTTTGTTGGCATTAAGAGCTCTTAAGAACTCTGCCATATATTGAATCTAAATTATTTGCTATATTTTTCCAGTCATACTTTTTTACATCCATGGAGGCATTTTTTATCAACTCTTCTCTTAAGGTTTTATTGTTAAGCAGAGATTCCATATTTTTATACAGCTGCATCATCTCTCCATTTTCAAAAACCAAACCATTTTTACTGTGAGTGATTATTTTTGCTATACCACCGGTAAGTGAGGCAACCACAGGAACTCCAGCAGACCATGCTTCAAGTATAACCATTCCAAATGGCTCATGACGCGATGGAAGAACCAACATATCAGCTCCCCTGTAAGCATCAAAGAGCAACTGATCTTTTGGTGTCAAATCTTTAATAAAAGTTACCTTGGAATTTAACAAATTATTATCTATAAAAGTTTTTAATAGCGTAAAGTAGTCGCTATCAGACACCGCTCCCAAAAGTACCAGATGAAGATCGTCTTGTACTCTGCACAGCTCGCAAAATGCCTCTAAAAGAAGATGTTGATTTTTTTGAGTGTCAATTCTTGCAGAGCAAAGAATCATCTTTTTTGATAAAGATATGTCATATTTTCTTTTAAAATCAGCTCCATCACCTTTTGAAAATGTTTTTATATCTACCCCATTTGAAAGATAATGGACCTTACTGCCATACTTTTCATATGCCTTATCATACTCCTCTTGTGAAAGCGTAATGATTGCTGCTGCATCATCCATTACTTTACGAGAACCAAGCATCCAACCTAATACTTTACCCCATTCGTAGCCGTTTTTCAGCTGTTTTTTACGATGCGCTGTTTCATCTGAACTAATATTAAAATAACCACCATGAAGTGTAATCACATAAGGTATATTTTTCCATCTAGCGACAGTCCGAACTATTGCACCCATACGTTTAAGTGTATGCAGATGAATCAGATCCATATTCTTGTTTCGGAACAGAGCAAGCAAAAGTGAAAAACTAAAAAGATTTCCACCTATAGCATCAAACCCTCTCTTTTGTTTTTTACTCAAACCTAAAAATGGATAGAAATAATTAAAGCGCTTGATCAAAACAGAACCCATCTTTCCGTTAGCATTTTTATCAAGAGCCTTAGAGGTGTATATAGTGGATTCATACCCAAAAGGTTTTAGATAATTTGCACTATTCATAACAACAGTTTCCGTTCCCCCCCATGAATTTTGGGTAAAACGTCTTGGAACATGCATAAGAGAGATCTTTTCTTTATATGATTCTTCAACTATTTCACTTAAAGTATTTTCAAAATTTTCATATGAAAACGAAGCTATTATGACCACTTGTAATGTTTTTGCGAGTTCAATGCAGTGCTTTTTATCCTGCATTAACTTCTTTATCTTACTGGACATCTCTTCCAGGTTCACTGCTACATGCTCTTGATTTTTCTGACTTGACAGTCCCTCCATACCAAGTGGTGTAGTTATCAAAGCACGTCCAGCCATTGCCGTCTCCATCACACGAGTATTTGTTCCCGAAGCTATGTAAATAGGAAGTATGACAAACGAGCTTTGCAAGATGGTTGATTCGATTGAGTCTACTTTTCCTATGATCTTGACACGTTTGTGTTTTGAAAGAGGAAGAGCACTGCACCCTCTACCAACAATGTGGATCTCGTAATCATATAACTCCAGTTCATCCTTTATCTCATCGTAAAGTTTATCTTGAATATATGCGTATGCATCCATATTTGCTGTTGAGTCCATAGAGCCATAAAAGAGTATAATTCTACTCTCTGCAGAAGATGGATTCTTTGCTGTTAAGTCTGTTGTGTTTGGTAAATACCTGGCTTTGCAGCTTGCATATTTTTCTCTTATTTTATAGCACTCCTCTTCATTGGAAAACAAAAATGTAAAATTATTTTTATATAAATTTTTCTCATACAAAGAGAGTTTTAGTGTTTGGATCAAATAGTATCTAGCATTAAACGACTTATTTTTTTTCCAAGCTTGATCCATAAGTCTAGATAAAATCAAGTCTGCATCTATAATAATATTTAAAGTTGGGATCTTTTTCTTTGCATAAATTGCAAGTAAACTAAAAGCAATCGTACGAAAGAAGAGCTCTGTGATCTCATACTCTTTGATAAAAGATACAAATCTATCCATCGTCTCTTGAGAAAATTCAGCGATTGCCTCTGGAAGCGATAGTGTTTCTTTTTTAGCTATAGCCAATTCAAAAGAGGAATCATCTTCTCTATATTCAAGAGAGTCTTTTATGGTACATAGATGTATATTTGTATCTTTTTGTAACGTTTGATACAAATATCTACTTCTATTTTTATCTCCGCCTATTTCATTTTTAAACGCTCTGTCTATATAGAGTAGATTTTTCATCTTATGCCTTATCTCATTATTTATATGGATTGTATGTAAGATTGTTGCAGATACTTTGCATCACCAGAACAAGTCCGGTAAATTTTGGAGATAATTGTGTAAAGTGCAGGCTTAGAATGA
>CAUZVG010000159.1:0-3102 GCA_963583215.1 Campylobacterales bacterium
TTTTCATCTTATGCCTTATCTCATTATTTATATGGATTGTATGTAAGATTGTTGCAGATACTTTGCATCACCAGAACAAGTCCGGTAAATTTTGGAGATAATTGTGTAAAGTGCAGGCTTAGAATGAGAATACAATATTATATTGCACTGCATGCAAAGTTTCTGCAATCATATTTCCTATACTATAATAATCAAAGGAGTTAATATGAAAAAACTTGCACTATATACATTCATCGATGCGTTTGGGCATGAGATCTATAAACAGCATCCTGATTTCTTAAAAGATATTATTATTGATTCAAAGCCACTGACATCCGTATTGGGGTTTACCAATACTTGTTTGCCATCCATACTATCAGGACAGTACCCACAAGAGCATAAGCAAGCCTCACTCTTTTTCTACTCTGACAAGTCTCCATTCAAATGGATGAAAATACTCTCATTCTTACCCTCTTTTTTTGACCGCTTCAGAGTAAGAAATGTCTTAAGCAAATTGGTAAAAAAACTTCATGGCTATACAGGTTATTTTCAACTCTACTCTATTCCTTTTGATAAGTTGAGTTATTTTGATTTTACAGAGAAGAGAGATTATTTTGTGCCGGGTGCACCTTTTAATACTATTTTTGATTATTGTGCAGAAAACAATATTGCGTACCATGCCTCAGACTGGAGAATGCCAGAAGAACATAACCTTGAAGCCATACAGCAAAAAATACAAGAAGCAGAGGTAGAATTTGCCTGGCTCTATCTTCCCAGCCTTGACGGGGTGCTGCATATGCATGGTACACAAAGTGAGAAAATAGGTGAAAAAATAAAATGGCTAGATCAAAAAATCAGTGCTATTTACCATGAAGCCAAAGAAAAATACGATGAAGTAAGTCTTTATGTCTTTAGCGATCATGGCATGGAAGATGTGACAGCAGGGCATGACCTTATATCAGATATTGATAGTTTGGATTTGGAGTATGGCAAAGATTATGTAGTAATGTATGACTCATCCATGGCTAGATTTTGGTTTAAAAATGCTTATGCCAAAGAGAAAATCATCGACAAGCTTAGAACTGTTGAGAGCGGGAGTATCTTGGATGATGAAGAACTCAAAAGAGTTAAAACCTATTTTGAAGATGGAAAATTTGGTGACCTGTTTTTTGTGATGAATCCCGGTATCATGATCAATCCAAGCTTCTTTGGAAAAAACCTTATTGCAGGTATGCACGGTTATCACCCTGATGCAGAAGCTTCTAATGCCATTTTGCTAAGTACAGAAATGATTGATGATGAGATCAAGAGCATTACAGATATTCGAAAAACAATGGAAAAAGAACTCGTAGATAATGGAAGATCATAAGCGCATAAAAGAGAGTCTTTTTCTCATAGAACCAAATCGTATTTTTGCGGCACTGCGTCAAAATATATTATATATTTTAATAGGCATGATGGGATTTACCGCTTTGGGCGCCTATATAGGAACAAAGAATGAGTCCACATCATGGAGTGCCACAAGCAAAATCATACGCTACAACAAACAAATATCTCAATCGAGTGATGTCCCTTATCAGTTTCAAGACTTTAATTACGAAACAGCTTTGGAGACCATACGTACACGTTCCAACTTAGTAGAGCTTATTCGAAGGTTAGATTTAAATACATCAACAACTCCTGAATCACTCTATTCAGAGTTTGAAATTAAAAGAGGGAGAAACTCTGATATTGTTGAAATTATTTTCACAAGTCCGAATCGAGAGTTAGCCGCCAAAGGTGCCAATATCTTAAGTGAAATTTTTATTGATAACTTTTATACCATTCAAAATGCAGCGATTGAACGTATTTATGACTACTACAACAAAAATAAAGAAGAGAAAGTAAAAGATCTTTATGCTGCCAAAGATGCTATGGCTGCATTTTTAAAAAAGAACAACTTAAACTCTTTAGAGAATGAAATAGAGATCAATTATACACTTTTAAATAAACTTGAATTGGAAAAATTAGTAAATCTAACAAACATTACCGCATATAAAACATCTATGCTATCGATAAGTGATTCCCTTAAGGACTTACCCGAAGAGGTCAAACTTCGTTATGCAATTCGCTCTGCCAATAAAAAAGCTTTAGAACTTAAGCAAAAAGAGTTGAAGCGACAAAAGGAAGTCTACACAGACATACATCCTAAAATAGAAATGCTTCAAAGCGAGGTTGATCAAATCCAACACACCATCAATGAAGCAAAAGTCGTAGAACCAGATGAAATCACTTATGGCACGAACCCTATGAAAAGTGAATTACGCATCATGTTGAGTAAAACCGGGATAAAGTATATTACGGCCCAAAATATAGAAAAGTCACTCAATAGACAGATCCTGTCAGTGAAAGAGAGGTTATCTAAATTAACTAAATTAAATAAAAAATTTACGCAACTTACAAGACAAAAGGATGAAGCCAAAGAGCAATTAAGTATAGTTTCTAAACGTTTATATGATTTAAAAATGTCCATTGGGTCAAGTAAAGAAGATTTTAAACTTTTTGAACCCGCAAAATTACCAAAGTTTCCAAAACCTAGCTATAAAAAGATGATAGTGATTTTGTTTTTCATTCTGGGAACTTTCGTCTCCATCACATTTATAGTTGCAAGAGAACTTTTGGATAATACAGTAAAAACAAAGTTTGACCTGCAATCAAGGTTTGGCATCACAGATACCATTCAGCTTCCTAAAGAAAATGGGATCTCAGCATCAAGCAAACAAGTTTTTTCATTTTTAGCCAATAGGGTTATTGGAAAAAAAATAAAAGGTGCGCATATTGTAACCCTGGGGGCAGATATCGCGCCTCAGTTTATGGCCCATATTACCAGCCTTCTTTTGGAGCAGCTCATTTACCAAAAACATAGAATTTTGCATATAAAGTCTTCTGTCGCTCTCTATGGACATCTTGCAGAGAATACTATAGATTTAGTGTCTCCTCTGGATACACAAACATACACGCCGTACAAAACAAAAGAAAATGTAGATACACTATGCTGGCACATTAAAGATGACTATTCGATATTTATTCCGAAGAAAGAGTATCTTGATAATGTTTTTAAAACATTAAAGACATTGGATTATG
>CAUZVG010000160.1:0-3072 GCA_963583215.1 Campylobacterales bacterium
AACAAACTCTTCTTTTAAGTCTAAGATAAAGATATTTTCTTCTTTAATCCCCATTGCAAGTGCTTTTATACGTGCAGGTTCTACCTCTTCACCTTGACCTAAGTCTGCTGTAAAAGTAACTACTTCACACTCATACTCATCTTGGAGCCATTTTAAAATAATACTTGTATCAAGCCCACCTGAGTAAGCCAGTACCGCTTTGTTAATTTTTCTTTTTGCCATGTTAAAAGCCTTTAAATAATATTATCGCGATTATATCTAAATGTTGGTTATGGTTGGTTTTACTTTAACTTATACAAAACCGTATTTTTTTAAAATGATGTTCAAAACAGCCTTTTTATAGGCACCCGTATGTCTAAATACCTCATGACCCTGTGCATCAAAAAACACTTGGGTGGGCATAACTTTTAACTTGTATGTATCTCTGGCGATGAGTCTGTCTTTTTGAGAGTCAATGGAGTAGATTTGGTATTCTGGGTGTACTTTTAAAACTTCTGCAAAGGCTTGAGACATTGCCAAACAGCTATAACAGTGAGACATACCAAAAGCCAAAATGCTAGGGTTTCCATTACCTATGTTGTGTTTAATGAGCTTGTATTCATTGACATACAGTGCTTCTTTACTTGGCATTTAGCTCTCCTTATAGATTTCTAGAAAGAAGTCTAATCAATTATTGGCTATAATTTATCTAATTATACATTAAAGGGCTCCTCAAATAATAGGTTATACTCACAATGGACAATAAAAGTGCAAGGTTTTGCGAGAGGCTTTCAAGTCCTAGCCAAAGCTAAGACGAAGTAAGCATCTTGTGAAAGATTGTGCTTTTATTATCCACCCTTCGGGCATCTACAGCTTTCCCTTATGCGTCGTTACTCACTTTCGGATTAGCTATGGCTAGTCCTTCAAGTGAGTGCCTAGCCTAAGAAAAAGCTGTAGATGTTGTGTGTATAACCTATTATTAGAAGTGCCCTAAAGGACAATAGAATGCTGCTAGGTGTAAACATCGACCATATTGCCGTACTAAGAGAAGCTAGAAAAGTGGCAGACCCAGACCCTTTAGATGCTTTGGGCATTTGTAAACGTGCGGGAGCAGACCAAATCACTATTCATTTACGTGAAGACCGAAGACATATACAGGATGCCGATGCTAAAAACATCATAGAGCTCTCCTCCTTACCTGTAAACCTTGAGTGTGCTATTGCCAAAGAGATGATAGACATCGCGTGCGCGCTTAGACCCCACCGCGTGACACTGGTTCCAGAAAAACGTGAAGAAGTCACCACAGAAGGTGGACTTTCCGTAGAAGGCAAACAAAGTAAACTTCAAATTGCCATCAAAAGACTGCAGGAAAAAGAGATAGAAGTTTCACTCTTCATAGACCCAACACTTGAGGCCGTCGAAGCTTCTGTAGACTTAGGGGTTGAGTGGGTTGAGTTTCACACCGGTAAATATGCCAATGTCTATGCCATGCTCTACGCTAACCTGGCTAAAACACATCACAGCATAAAAGAGTTAGAGCTTTCACGTTCAGAACTTAAAGAAATGTTGTCTGAAGAACTTTGCAAACTCAGACACCTCTCTTGTGAGAGTATGGAACGTGGTTTACGTGTGGCTGCAGGACATGGGCTAAACATGCAAAATGTAACTGCTATTGTAGAAATAGAAACTATTGAAGAGTTAAACATTGGACAAAGCATTGTGGCACGTTCCGTTTATGTTGGTTTAGAACAAGCCATCATAGACATGAAAGCCATGCTAATTAGATAATCGGGGGAAGAATGAGTCTCAAAAAAGTTGCCATTTCTGTGGGAGACCTCAATGGTATTGGTATTCAACTGGCACTAGAAAACCATGACATCATTTCAGAGCTTATTGAACCACTCTACTGCATAGACCAAGACATGCTCCAACAAGCAGCCAATAAACTCAATATGACGATTCCTGAAAACTTCCAAACGTTAGAGAACATTGCTCCATCTTTTGACATAGAAGCAGGAAAAGTGAGTAAAGCCTCTGGCGCGTATGCCTATGCTTCCTTTGTTAAAGCGGTAGACCTTGCCAAAGAAAACAAAGTAGCTGCCATCTGTACCTTGCCTATTCATAAAAAAGCATGGGAACTAGCAGATGTAAAATACAAAGGCCACACCGATGCCTTACGTGACTTTTTTAATGCTGAAGCTATTATGATGCTGGGCAGTGAAAAGATGTATGTGGCACTTTTTACAGAACACATCCCTTTAAAAGAAGTAGCTTCTAGCATCAATGAAAAAGATTTAACACGCTTTTTACTTGACTTTTACAAAACTGCTAAGCCCTCATCTACAGTCGCTGTCTTAGGGCTCAATCCACACGCAGGAGATGATGGCGTTTTAGGAAATGAAGAGCGCATCATTCAAAAATCTATCAACAATGCAAGCAAAATACTAAAAGAAGAGAACCCTTCACTATTCACTATTCACCATTCACTATTCACTAGCCCCCTAGTCCCAGATGTTGCTTTTACCCCAAACGTAAGAAAAAACTATAGTCATTACATCGCCATGTATCATGACCAAGGTTTGGCGCCACTCAAGGCACTCTACTTTGATGAAGGCATTAATGTCTCACTTAATCTCCCCATACTTCGTACATCAGTAGACCATGGCACAGCATTTGACATTGCTTACAAGAACAGCAAACTCAATGCCCTCTCTTACCTCAATGCCATACGCTACATTAAGGAAAACCTATGAAAAACAGACTCATCGTAACCCTCTCAGATATACATGGATCAAAGCAGTACTCCGTCCATGAGATTATGAAAAAAGTAGTACCCATTGTCCTGCTAACACTTGTTCTCATAGGTGTTGGATCTTCTGTGTACATTAACATACTTACGACAAAACTCACAAAGATTAAAAAAATAAGTGCAGAGTACCAAGTTCAAAATGAAAACTTAAAAGTACAGCAAAAAGAGCTCATTGCATTGATTCAAGAGAGCAGTGAAAAGTATACTTCCGTTAAAACTAAACTTTTAGAAGTGGAAGACATGATAGGCATAGGGCCAGATATAAATGCAAGTTTTCAGGCACG
>CAUZVG010000161.1:0-3069 GCA_963583215.1 Campylobacterales bacterium
CTCCAAAGAAGAGAGTGCTTTGAAAAAAGAGTTGGCCTATGGCTTTGTGAGTACCATGCACATAAACCGTCATGAAGCGTTTATTGCTTGGGTGGAAGAACATCAACTCTTAACACCATTTTACCGTTCACTAATGTTGGGTGTGCACTCTGTAGGTGTCATGCTCTCCGTTTGGCAAAGCCACTGGACACAGCATATCATCCACTCGGTAAACCTTGAACTCTCTGAACTCTTTAATGGAAACGATGCCAAAGTCTTTGAAATGTTACAAGGTGAGTCTCTACTCGACAAAGATGCGAGTGGCTGTGTGGGTGACCGATGTTACTCTGTGCTTCAAAAGAAAGATACTGGTTATCAGAGTATTGCTTACGCTGAAGCTTTTCCTAAAGAAGTGGAGGGCGTGATCACCGCACTAGAACAACTCATTGCCCTTTTAAAGCAACATGAAGATGAAGTGTTTGGTCAAAAGGCTGAGTGGTTGGCTTATTTTACAGCCATTAAAGAAGCTTTTGCACACAAGAACACAGATGAACTCATAAGCAAATGGGCTGAGGTAGACAGAAAATGGATGGCCGTTAAAACGCCACTTCAAGTGGGACATCCTTTGGAGTATTATGAAGACCATTACAGAAAAGCGGTGGCTTTAGAGTGGGATTTACGTATTGTCAATCCTTCTTTACAAGAGGGTTCACCGACAAGAGAAAACATTAAAAGTTTTGCGTCTAAAATGGCAGAAGATTTTGGTGCTGATGCACAAAAAACCATGGCAAAAAACTTGAAACAAGTAGATGAAACACAGCTTTATATAGGTCAGCCTATACTCTACTACGCAGCAGAGTTTAACGGACTCTTTTCTGCACAAGTGGTACCCAACGATGAACAAGTCTCTGCAGAACTTGGTAAGAAGATCTTTGCTTACGCAGACTTTGTTATGGAGTCTAAGAAATCCAAACCCATTATGAAACTCTCTGTTGAGATGATGGGAGAAGACTTTGTGAAAGCTGGGCGTGCACTCATAGACAGAAACCCAACACTTTGGCAAGAGATTTATGACATTTCAACAGTAGGCCATGAGTATGGACACATTTTATGGATAGACTCGGACACAGAGAGTAAAATGAATGGCTCAGGACAGTTTAAAAACATTGAAGAGTTTAAAGCCACTTCTGGTGGGCTCATGGCATTTTTCGACAATGAAAAAGAGGCGTTAAAAACACATATAGTAGATGACTTGGTTTCTCGCGCCGTTGGACTCATGGCTTGGCGTGAAGTGGGTGAAGTTTTACCTTATTATTGTGAAGGTCTCATTCACTTAGACATTCTTTTCAGCTCAGGGGTGATACGTTATGATGAAAAAATTGTGATAGATTACAGCAAGTATGATGTTATGAAAAAAGTGTATCAAGATGCCTATGAAAAATTGGCAAAAATCTATTTAGACAAAATAGATGCTTCAGTGTATTTAGAAGATTATACCTTGAAAAAAGAGGGTGTTTACTTGCCACGGAATGAAAAGATCTACTCTTTTGTAGAAGCGTATTATGCACGGTACAAAGAGATTGGACAGCAGACGATAGTACTTGATTAATCATTTATCTCACTTACACTATTTGGCATAGTGGTTCAACAGCTAAAGTGCTGTTGAGCAAGTAAGAGTTTACTCTAGGCTTCCAACATTTTAATCTGCCAATAATTTATCCACATTTTTCTTAATTCATTTTTGCCTATATTCCTATATTTTCTTGGTAGATTTCTTCTTAACCTCATATAGGATTTACTTGAAAGACCTTGATTATTCATAATACACATAAAACCAGTTGCCCCTTGTTGGTGGCAGCCATAGACTGTAAAAGCATCTATCTTAAATTGATTCTTTTTAAGATTTTTTATATTGTCTTCTAAGAGGGCAATAAAAATTTTGTCCTGATTTTTAGGTTGTTTCCATTGAGAGTGAGGTATGTTTAGTTTTCTGGTGTAATGTTTTGCCGTTTTTGGCATAATTTGGTATTTTCCATAGGCGCCGGAACTTTTATTGACCGTGGTATATTTTCCGTTGGGTGTTTCAACTTTAACGATCTTGTCTTTAATCTCATCAAGCGAAGGTTCTCCGCAGCCCTGTAAGCCTATGGATAAAAGACTGCCTGTCAATAGAGCCAAGTATTTTCTCAAAGATTTTATTTTAGTTTCTTCTTTTTGTGCGAATATCATTCCAAGCTCCTTATATTTTAAGTATATTACTTTTCATAAGAAGATGTAAGGGCATATTGAGAATATTTTTTCTTCCAAAATGACTAGTTTGCTTGTATCACAGCTTTATAGCTTTCAAATAGCGCGTTTTAGAAATCAAAGTCCGATAAAGGTTCAACAGCAGGGAGCTGTTAAACGAGTAAAAAGCCTGCCGCGAAGAGGAAAAATCCTGATCTTCACCAAATTCTAACCTACTTTTAGCTATAATCCCGTCAATTACGCCGTCGTCATGATGGCGATTGCGAGGATACTTATGTTACTTTTTACACCAGGACCTACCCCTGTACCAGAGTCAGTACGTCAAGCGATGGCTACACAGACTCTTCACCATAGAACAGCAGAATTTGAAGCTATTTTTAAAGAAACCAGAGAAAAGCTTTTGAGCCTTCTTGGTATGGATGAGTGTGTGATGTTGGCAAGTACTGGAACAGGTGCTATGCAAGCCTGTGTCTTGAACCTTTGTAAAACAAAAGCTTTGACAGTGAATGCCGGTAAGTTTGGTGAGCGTTTTGGATTGATTGTTAAAGCAGCAGGTAAAGAGTTGGTTGAACTCAAGTACGAGTGGAACACGCCTGTAAGTCTTGAAGATGTAAAAAAAGCATTGAGTGACAATCCCGATATTGATGCACTTTTTATACAAATCTCAGAGTCTGCAGGAGGACTACGTCACCCTGTCGAAGAGATTGCTGCTTATGTGAAGTCTGTAAACAAAGACATTATGGTTATTGCGGATGGTATTACGGCTGTGGCTGTTGAGCGCATTGACACTACAAACATTGATGCACTGGTTGCAGGAAGTCAAAAAGCACTCATGCTTCCTCC
>CAUZVG010000162.1:0-3049 GCA_963583215.1 Campylobacterales bacterium
CCACTTCAAAGACGAAGAAGTTTATGTAATAATCTTATTATCATTACTTTTTTCAGATCTATCACGAAGTTCTTTTAGTTTAGTCTGATAGTCATCTCCATCACCATATTCAAAATACATATCATAATAATCATGCTGATAGGCAACTTTCTTTGCATGTTTAATAGGACAGAAATAAAACTCAGTTCTAGAGGCGATAGCTGAAGCATACTGCATCAAACCATTAAAATATGAGCAGTATATGCAATGGATCTTTTCTATAGGGTTTAAATATCCTAGATATTGATGGTCATACATTATATACTCACTGCGTTTGATAAGTCTAAATTTGTATATTCTAAATACCACTTGCTGATAGATGAACAGTATGATATCCAAGAGTATAGCAGGTATGACCATCGCATAAATGATGGGTGAAGTGAACAAATGCAAAAGAGGGATTTCTCTAAACCAGGCCAAAAGATTTTTCATATTCTCCTTTTGCTTTTCAAAGACATCTTTTTCAAATCGTACATAGCCATTTTGAATCTCATAAAATATATGCTTTTCCTGCTTAGCTATCTCTTCACGAAGCTTCAGCTTCATCACTTCTATCTCTTCCAAGATTTCTTTGATCTTACTGTTATTCATGGGTCATCCCTTTTATGGTTTTACACACATTTCATATCATACAAGTCTACATGATTTTAACGATTATAGCAAATGATAAAGATGTATAGAAGTTTTAATGTATAAAGAAGTAAAATAGTTTATACGAAGTATCTCAAAAAGAAACGCGAGGAGAACATATGGCTATCTTACAATCATATGGTGCAGCAGAAGTAGTGACGGGATCTTGTCATCTCTTACAGCTCCATAACGGCATCACTCTTCTAGTGGATTGTGGAATGTATCAGGGTCTTGTTGAAGAGCGTAATCATGAAGCCTTTGGTTTTGACCCTACTGATGTGGACTTTCTTCTTATTACCCATGGGCATCTTGACCATGTCGGACGTATACCCAAACTAGTCAAAGAAGGTTTTAAAGGTACTATCGTTACTCACAAGTCTACCATGGACCTTGCTGAAGTAGTGATGCTTGACTCTGCCCATCTCATGAAGGAGAGTTACAAAAGGAAGTACAGAAAAGCACAACGTATAGGCAAAGAAAAAGAAGTTCGAAAGCCACTTTACTCTGAGAGTGATGTAGATGCAGTTTTTCATCAAAATATGACCTTTACTTCCTATGATGAGCAGATAGACCTTGGCAACGGGATCTTTGTGAACTTTAAAAATGCCGGGCACATTTTAGATTCTGCTGTCATACAAGTAATGTTTGAAGAAAATGGTTTGAAAAAAACCGTTGTTTTCTCCGGAGACCTTGGGAATGATGATGACTTGGTCATGCCCTCACCTGATATCGTGGAAGAAGCAAATGTACTTTTCATAGAATCTACCTATGGTGACCGAAACCATAAAGGGGTTGAGGAGAGTGATAAAGAGCTACAGGAAGTCATACTTGAAACTTTTAAAAATGAAGGAAATGTCCTCATCCCCTCCTTTGCCATAGAACGCACTCAGGAGATACTCTGTCTACTCAAACAGATGTATGATAGAGGAGAGTTACCGGTATGCAAGATATTTCTTGACTCCCCTATGGCGATACGTGCTACAGAGATATATAAAAACTACCATGAGGAATTAAGTCAGTGTTGTAACGACTTTTTAGAACGTGACGGTACCATATTTGACTTTCCTTACCTTCACTACACCCTTCGTGTACAGGACTCCATGAAGATCAATGCTGAAGATTCTCGCTGTATCATCATTGCAGGGGCTGGTATGTGTAATGGTGGACGCATACTCCAACACTTCAAACACCGATTATGGAATGAAAGAAATGCAGTTGTATTTGTAGGTTATCAGGTACAAGGGACACTTGGAAGAAAAATCATTGATGGTGCCAAAAAAATACATATTTATGGTGAAGAGATCATCATAAAAGCAAAAGTACATACCATCAACGGATTCTCAGCACACGCTGACCAGAATGGACTCATAGAATGGATGAGTAAATTTTCAAAACTCGATAAGATCTTTCTTGTACACGGAGAAAGAGATAAACAGGAGATATTTCAAAAAGAGATAGAGAAACGCTTAGGTAAAAAGTCACACATTGTAAAGTATGGGGAGAAAATAGGGATATAATTATCTTAGTGAAAACCTTATAAAGTTAACTATTTTATAAGGTTTTGCAATGCCTTGGCTTACCTCTCAAGGTTTTCAATTTCTTTTAGATATGAAAGCACTTTCTATAAAGCACTCTAAATTGTTGAGGAGAGACTTGCGCAGGTATGGTAAGTACTTCAAAAGAGAGTTCTGTCAGGCCTTCTGCTTTAAACAAGTCTATTTCTTTTTGTTCTAGTGGCCAAGGTGGGCCTTTGAAGTCACGGTTTTTTTGATGTGCCACCACTAAAAGCTCACCTTTATCTGCAAGGGTATGTGCTATGGCTTTTATCATTTTCTCTCTAAATTCTACAGGTAAAGACTGGATGGTAAATGCTTCAAAAACAAAGTCAAAATGTTTCTGATATTTTGTAGGCATATCAAAAATATCTTGTTTTTCAAATACGATATTTGTGCCTTCAAAACGTGCTTTGGCTAAGTCTAAGGCTGTTTGAGAAACATCAATAGCCAAAACATCATACCCAGCTTCATCCAATGCTTTTGCATCATCTCCAAGCCCACAACCAATGACTAAAGCTTTGCCTTTGTGCATTTTATTTTCTTCAATATACATTTGCAGCAAGGGGTTCACCACTTGTTTGGCCCAAGGGATGTTCTCTTGCGTTGTTTTATTGTTCTGATAAAGTCCGTCAAACCAATCTGAAGCTCTGTTGTGTGCTTGTGGCATTGTTTTCCTTTTTACTTTTAAAGTCTTTAGTATAGTTAAAAGTACTTAAAAAGATTTCTCTAAATCTAAAAGTTTTTTCTTAGCGTCAATTCCACCGGCATACCCTGTTAACGAGCCATCTGAACCTATAATACGGTGGCAAGGTATAAAAATAGAT
>CAUZVG010000163.1:0-3043 GCA_963583215.1 Campylobacterales bacterium
TGTGAGAGTACAGAACCTATCATTTTTTTGTCATTTTTGTCTTCTGACTGCTCAAAAATCAATACACCTTTTTCCGCAATCCACTTGGCATTTTTGTCTTCACTGTAAAGTTTGTCTAACAGGGCAATGGCTTTTCTGAACTCTCTTTTTACTTTATACAATTCGTACAAAAGTTCTGGTTCACTTTTGTCTTCTTCTAAAAAGCTTATGGCACCATCTATGTCTCTTTGATAAATATAGGCATCGATGATTTTTTTCAAATACTCATCGTTTTTGTCTTGGGCATACATGACTTTGTACGTATCTAAAATACCTTGAATGTTTTTATCTTTTTGGTAGAGTTGTAAAAGTTTTACAAGCACATCATTACTGGCAATGTTCATACGACGGTGTATTTCTAAAAGTTGGATGGCTTTTTTACGGTCATTGGCAAACTCATCTAAAATTTCAACCATACGCATAAGCACACTCTCTCTTGGTCTGCTTTCATACACGGTAGACAACAGCTCTAATGCACGTTTAAAGTCTCCTGAGTATAAAAAAGAGTTAGAGGCTAAGTCTAAGTCTTGAGGTAAGGTAGACTGTTCGAGAAGGAATTCAGCTTCAATTTTGGCTTCTTTAATGTTTCTATTGGTCAAATAAAGAGGAATAAGTAAACGTCTTACTGCAACGGTGTCAGGGTACTTTTTGTCCCATATTTTTAAACGGTTTATGCTTTCGCTGATGTATTTTTTACATAAAAGGGCAGAAGTGGCTTCTTTAAAGAGGTAAACTTCTGCACCCGTTTCATCAAAAAGTTTTTTATAGACTTGGTAACTGTTTTCATAGGCTCTGTACTCGTCATACAAAATACCGTGCATGATGAGTTCATCTTCGCTTAGAGGCATCAATTTTTGGGCATGAAGAATGCCTATGCTTAAAGATAGAGTAACAAATAGATTTAAAACTATACGATTCCAGGACACTCTTTTTTTACCTCATCTTCATCATTTTTAAACTGCTCCCAAAACGGAAAAGTACGACACTGTAAAGGTCGCACAGGGTAAATGGAACAGCGTTTTTTACTCTCATCAAAAAACACACAGGCAAAATTATCAGCTGCCAATTGTTTTTCTACAAGAGAATAGCGGTGCTTAACTTTTCTTAAGTACATTGTAGCAAAATCTTCTACGCTAAGGTTAACAAAGTCTGCCATTTTTTCTATCTCTGCGTATTTTGCACTAATGTAACCGCTCTCACCCGTACAACAATGCCCACCACAGGCTTCACAGGCAGAAGGGTCGAACTTGTAAGAGTAACCCTCTTTTTGCATGAGTTCATTTTGCATTTTTATCCTTTTTTAACACTCAAAATCGCCTTTGATGCTGTGGGTGTTGGCTTTTTCAAAAACTTTCAAAGCTTTTTCTGTATACACACTCTCTTCATTAAAAACGACTAACGGTGGTAAGATCTGCGTCATGGACTTTGAGTTATTGCGTGCAGCGATCATAACGAGTTTGGACTCTCTGTCTATTTTGGAGTGTACAAACTGTATCTTCTCAGGATTTATACCATAGCTCTTTAAATGAAACAATAACAGGTCAATCTGTTTGGCATCATAACAAAAGATAAACCAGCCTTTTGGCTTCAGGTAAGTCTTCACTCTTTTCACAAAATTTTCAATAGGCAAATGTTGGGCATAACGTGCAATGTTTAAGTGCGTATGTTCGCTTTGCTGCACATTTTCATCGTAAAAAGGTGGATTAGAGACAATGAAGTCATAACGCTCATCTGTCTTGAACTCTGTAAAGTCACCCAAGTGACCTTTCACAGCCAAACCATTGAGTGCATAGTTATGCTCTGCGTAATCCAACATCACTTTTTGTTTGTCTATGATGCTTGTCTCTAAGTCAAAGTCACGTGAGAGAAGGAGAGAAATAATGCCCACACCACAGCCCACATCCAAGAGTTTTCCCTTGGGTTTAAACGTAGTTATAAAGTCATAAAGAAAAATAGAATCACTGTTATAACAGTACCCAGATGTTGGTTGATAAAGAAACATACTACCCTCTATTTTTTGTAATTGAACACTCTGATTAACCTAGCATTCACATGGGTTCAATTTTACAGTAAACTTGGTATAATCGCGATTATGAATGAAGAACTAGATTTACTAAACCCGCCATCAACAGACTTTTCTATGCTGGACTATGACTGTGCATACATCCCTGGTAACAAGGTACGTATGAACTACAAGTATGTCTCTAATGCTTCTAAAAAGTTTGCCACTGCTGTCATAGCTAGAGGATGGAGACGTTTTGGAAAGTACTTTTTTCACCCAATTTGTAAAGAGTGTACAGAGTGTAAAAGCATCCGTATTGATGCCAAAGACTACAAGTACACAAAGTCTCAACGTAAAGTCATTAAACGTAATCTAGACACACAAATCATTATACAAGAGCCTACACTCACCCAGGCACACCTCAACCTTTATAACAAATACCATGCTTTTAAGTCTGCCACGGATGGTTGGCAACACCGAAACATTAGCCAAAGAGAGTACCATGAAAACTTTGTAGATGGTTCCCATGATTTTGGTAAAGAAGTGCTTTATGTGATAGATGGTGTACTTGTAGGCGTAGACCTCATCGATGTCTTAGATGATGGCATCTCTTCCATTTACTTTTACTACGACCCTGACTATGCACGTTTGTCACTAGGAACTTACTCCCTGCTTTACCAAATAAAACTTGCAGGTATTTTAGAACTTCCATGGATTTATTTGGGGTATTGGGTGGATGGCTGTAAAGCGTTTGCCTACAAACCAAAGTTTCAACCCCAAGAGATACTTGATGGCTTTCCAGAGTTGAGAAAACAGCCTTTATGGGAAATGTGGGATAAGCCAGAATGAGTTCGTAGGGGCGTTTTCTAACGCAGCCTACAGTTTTCTACACCACTTTAAAAACAATCTGTCTGGGTTCATTCGTGGGTCTAAGGCTTTTTTATCAACAAGATGATCGGCTAAGATCTTGGCCATCAGTGGCGCAAAGACAAAACCACGTCC
>CAUZVG010000164.1:0-3037 GCA_963583215.1 Campylobacterales bacterium
AAATCTATTCTAAAGAAGATGATTTTGATAGAGATATCGCCTTGTTTTCTGTGAATAATAGAAAAGTAGACATTAGTGATGACTTGGGCTTTTTAGAAAAACCGTCTTTTGTCTTGGTAGAAGGGGGAGAGGGAATGCTAAAAGCTTTAAAAGAAAAGATAGATTGGATGTTGATATACCAAACACCTAAGCTCTCTACAAATACTTTAACCTATAATACTACAATGAATTTAGAGTTTTTACATCACGCGAAAATGGATGTAGACTTGATGATATGGAGCAGACAAATTGGGCATTGAAAAACTGACAGATAAAGAAGAGAAACAAGAAAAAATTGTACATATGTTTGATGATATTGCATCAACCTATGACAAGGCAAATAGAGTACTGAGTATGGGAATAGACATACAATGGCGAAAAAAAGGCTGTGATAAAGCTTTTGAGATCTTAAATACTCAGGCACTTGAGCAAATTACAGATGTGGCGACTGGGACGGGTGATTTACTGATTTACTGGAAAGAACAAGCTAAAAAAGCAGGGGTAACGATAGACAAGTATGTAGGTATTGACCCCTCTGTTGGTATGCTTGAAGTGGCTAAAGGTAAAGTAGACTTTGCTGAGTTTATTGAAGGGAAAGCACAAAACTTGCCTTTAGAAGATGAAAGTAGCGATGTTATTTCCATCTCTTATGGTATTCGTAATGTGGTCGACCGTGTTGAGGCGCTCGAAGAGTTTTACCGAGCACTCAAACCCAATGGTATTGTGGTCATTTTAGAATTTACCAAACAAGAACGTGCAGGTATTTTAGACAAAGTGGTTGATTTTGGCATGAAAAAAGTTTTACCAAAAATTGGTGGGTTCATTTCTAAAAACTATGAAGCATATAAGTACTTACCCGAGTCTATTGAAGAGTTTTTAACCACAGAAATGTTGGCCAAAGAGCTAGAAGATGCAGGTTTTGAAATGAAATATACTGAGTCATTTTCTATGGGAATTTCAACCCTCTTAGTCGCACAAAAAAAGTAGGGTCGCTTCGCCGACCAACAATCATTTAACAAGGAAAAAAATGTCACAAGCTATGATGAGCGTTTCCTCGTTGAATACCAAAATAAAATCTCTTTTAGAAGCAACCTTTATGCATACCCTTGTAGAGGGTGAAGTGGCTTCTCTTACCTACCACTCTTCTGGACATTTATACTTTTCCATTAAAGACAAAACATCCTCCATTAAGTGTGTGATGTGGCGCTCTTCTTTGGCTAGAATGAAGTTTCGCATTGAAAAAGGTATGCACATTGTGGTGGAAGGGTCTGTCTCAGTCTATACACCAAGAGGGGAGTACCAATTTCAAACGGTGAAGATAGAACCTTATGGGAAAGGAGCTTTGGCACTTGCCTATGAGCAACTCAAAGAGAAGCTGAAAGAAAAAGGCTACTTTTCTCAAGAAAATAAAAAATCCCTTCCCAAACACATCTCTAAACTAGCATTGGTCACAGCAAAAGACTCTGCTGCACTGCATGATATGTTAAAAATTATTGAACAACGCTGGCCACTGCTTGAGGTAGTCATTGTAGATACTTTGGTACAAGGAGATCAGGCAGCAGGGTTGATTGCAAGGGCTTTAAAATATGCAGATACTTTAAAAGCAGATATTGTGGTTGTGGGACGTGGGGGTGGCTCTGCTGAAGATTTATGGTCTTTTAATGAAGAAATTGTAGCGGATGCTATTTTTGAGATGAAAACACCACTGGTGTCCGCGGTAGGACATGAAGTAGATGTGCTTATTTCAGACTTTGTAGCAGACCTGCGTGCTCCGACACCCTCAGCAGCTATAGAGATGATACTGCCTGATGCAAAAGAGATCTTGTATACTCTCAGTAATCTTGAAGACAGCATGAGACATGTGCTGCAACAAAACCTACACAGATGTACACAAGCACTTAAACATACAGAAGCCTTACTACAACGCTCTTCACCTTTAGTTAAGTTAGAGGATGCCCAAACGCTTTTTAAGCGCTTAGGAGATGATTTCTTGCGTGTTATCACGTATAAACTTGAACGTGATCGTTTGTTACCTTCTGATTTGGAAAAGAAGTACAAAGAGGTGATGAGACATCTTTTAGAAAAAAAAGAACAAGAGTTGGTATTTTTCCAGCAAAAAATGTCTATGAATAACCCCAAAAATCTTTGTCGCTCAGGCTGGGCAAAAACTTCCCTTGAAGGTAAAACGATTGACCTAGCTTCCCTCGTGGAGAACCAAAAATTTATTCTAGAAGATGAATTTACAAAGATAGAAGCTTTAGTTATTAAAAGATTTTAACTTTTAATAGAGCTATGATATAATTTACCTTAATAATTTACCTTAATAATTTGGAAGGTTAGGTATGGACTCAATACTATCTACGGTAAAAACATTTATGCAAACACTGAGCGCAACAGACTATTTTTTCTTGTTTGCTGTACTCTTTCTTGTTGCCTATTTCTCGATGTTGAAAAAATCAAAACAACAACTAGAAGCGAAGTTAGATACCAATGCCAACGTATTTAAAAAAGCATTTGATGTGATTGATGATGCTATTATGATACTCTCTACAAAATATGAAGTCGTGTATGCGAACCCTGCAATGATACGCTTGTTAGAATTGGAAGAGAAGTTTCATAGAAAAGTCTTAACCCCTATGCCAAAAATCAAAATAAAACAATCATGGTTTGGACTGGATCAACTCCTAAAAGAGGAAAAATTTAAAGCAAGTAAAAAAGTATTGGCTTACCCTAAAACAACGCTTAGAATTTCTGACAGGAATGAAAAACTGGTCAACCTTTATATCAATATAGAAAAATACGAGCAGACGATAAACAGTTATTATGGCATTGTCACCATCCAAGACTTAAGTAAAGCCCAGGAAATAGAAACTTTAGGTCTTACCCATAAACTCACAGGCTTGCCAAACCAAAGTAAAGCCATGCAGGATTTACCTATTTTGTATTCCAAAATTCATATTGAAAATAACAAAATTGCCTTAGTCCTCTTGAGTTTTGA
>CAUZVG010000165.1:0-3029 GCA_963583215.1 Campylobacterales bacterium
ACCTATCAGATTTTCACTCAAATGAGTCCTTTGTGTAAACGCAGCTTACTTTGCCAGCGTTTATGAAATATCGTGATTATATCCAAAAGTTAAATAAACATAAATTAAGAAGAGAAAAAGCCTTCTTTTAGGGTTTTTTTATTATACTTCTACCGATTCATGAAGATTTATCCAAAGCTCGCTTAACTCAGCTGGTAGAGTGCCACTATGACATGGTGGAAGTCACAGGTTCAAGTCCTGTAGCGAGCACCATCTTAACATATACCTCTCTCTTTTTCTATAATATAGGTGACACTTATACTACTATAATACTTTACTCCTCTCTTTTTCTAGGCATTTAAGAAAATTTATGTTATATTATTTTGTAAAACAATTTAATAGGACAAAGGAATTAAAATGAAAAAAGCATTATTACTTTCAGTAGTAGCATCAACAATGATGATGGCGGGTGGAGATATCGCTCCAGTAGAAGAACCAATGATTATCGAGGACAATGGTTTTTACCTTGGTCTTGGTTACGGATTTATGACTGCAGACGTTGAAGGATACCCTGAAATGGGTATGATGGGTCCAACAGGTAACATTCTCGGTGGATATGACGAAGATTTCTCTTCAGTAATGATCCAAGCAGGTTACAAATTTAACTCTTACTTCGCAGTTGAAGGTAGATACTGGTTTGGTCTTGACGATGTAACTGTTGCAGGTTTTGCTGATGTTATTGATGCACCAGATGCATGGGGAATTTACGCTAAACCAATCTACCCAGTAACAGACTCTCTTGATATTTATGGTCTTGCTGGTTATGCAGATGTAGACTTAAATGGTTTCACTGACAGAAACACTGATGGTTTCTCATGGGGTCTAGGTGCATCTTACGAAATCACAGAAACTTTCTCAGTATTTGCTGACTATGTAGCACTTGTAGATGATACAATTGCATTTAGAGATGTAAACATTGAAACTATCAATGTTGGTGTATCTTACCTATTCTAGGTCTTATACCCAAACTATCACTGGTAGCTTAGCTACTGGTGATACTCTTCTTAACACAAAACTCACTTCTTACCATACAACTCAAAACACTTTAGATTTTACAGACACAGATTACATAAAATATTCATACCCAGTAAAAAGATAAAGTTATATCTGTGCCTTAGTCTTTACAGACCCAAGCACTCTCGTTACAAAGTTTATCTAGATAACCACTGGCTTCACTTTTACCTGCTTTTAACGCGGACTTCAAATACTCATACGCTTTCATCTTGTCATGCGTGACACTTTCACCCCAGGCATAAAGTACAGCCACATTTACTTTAGCAGCCTCATCCCCTTTTCTTGCACCTTTTTGAAAAAACCTAAAGGCTTTTTCTTCATCTTTTTTAACACCTTGGCCATTTAAGTAGAGTGAACCTAAATTGTTATAGGCTTCTTTCACACCAGCATGAATGGATTTGTCATACCAATATTTAGCTTTTTCATATGCATGAGGATCTTTTGCCCCTGCTTCATGGTAGAGCTGTGCAAGATTATACTCCGCAGAGGCATTGCCTTGTTTGGCTGCTCTTTCGTACCAGAGTTGGGCTTGAGGTAAATCTTGCTCGACACCTAAACCATTGGCATAGATCAATGCAACATTGTACTGCGCTCTTACATCGTCTTTTTTTGCTAAAGCATAAAAAATGTTTAACGCTTGTATGTAGTTGCCACTCTTATAATCTTCCACTGCTTGTCCAAAATCATTGGCGCAAAGCCCCGCAGTCAATGCTAGGGCTATTAATGTTTTCTTCATACCTTGTCCTTTTTTAACTCGATAAAACTTAGTTAATTTATTATATCAATGTTTGGGCGACAAAAGTCTTAGTCACCTGTCCACCAAATCTATACACACCCTCTTCAAGACTGACATAAAGTTCATCACCACTTTTAGGATAGACTTTCACTTTAGAAGTCACTTTTTGTTCTGCGTACGCTCGTATAAAACACGCCACTATGCCTGTACCACAAGCCAGTGTTTCAGCTTCTACCCCACGCTCATAGGTACGTACAAAAAGGGTGTTACCCTCAATCTTGTACCAGTTGACATTGGCATTGTATTTTTCTCTTAAACGTCGTGCTTCTACCAAGTCAAATGCTTCTAAGTCGTCTACCATACAGACAAGATGTGGCACGCCTGAGTCTATCAGCCACCAACGTTCACCCTCTTCTTCAATTTCTTTATTGATAATATCAGGTTCTACCATATCTGAAACCACGTAGAGACCATTAATACTTGCACGTATGACGCCTGCACCCGTCAAAAACTCTGCTTTGTTGTTGATAGAAATACCTTTTTCATGGGCAAAGTGCGCCACGGCACGTGAAGCATTGCCACACATAGCCGCAGAAGAACCATCTGCATTGTAAAAATCCCACTCAAAATCATACTCATCATGAGGCATGACTACCACCAAACCATCTGCACCCACACCATTTTGACGATGGCATAATTTTTGGGCTAAAGCAGATCTGTCTGATTTTTTATTTGCAGTCATGATGACAAAATCATTCCCATTGGCAGAGTATTTGGTTACTTCCATTTCAATCCTTCTTGCATTTCAATCCTTTTTGCATTTCAATCCTTCTTGCATTCAAAATCCTTCTTTATCTCTTGTGCAACACGCTTACACTCTGTTTCTAATTCTGTAAGTGTAGCACTATTATCTATAACATAGCGAGCTTTTTTCACTTTGACTTCAATGTCCATTTGGCTTTGTATTCTCTTTAGGGCTGCTTCTTTACTGCTCTTGTCTCTTTGCATTAAACGTTCTAACTGTAAAGCCGCAGGGGTATAGACCAGTAAAACTTTCTCTATGGGGTAACGTGAACCTTCATAAAAGAGAGGGATGTCAACCAAATATACCTTTTTCTTGGCATCTAAGATGCTAGCGCGCTTTTCAATTTCATCATAAATGAGTGGATGTAAAAGTGCTTCTAGGCTTTCACGTTTTGTTTTTGAAGCAAAGACAATGGCACCTAAAGCTTTTCTGTCT
>CAUZVG010000166.1:0-2939 GCA_963583215.1 Campylobacterales bacterium
ACCAAAACTGCCATTGGCATCTAAAGCGAGGCTAAGTGGGGAGAAGATACTGTGTGAGGCAGAGAGTTCCGTGATAGCTGAAGGTACTTTACTTTTAAGTAAGTCATCCACTTCAATGTCTTTCATAGTAAGGGTGCTATATCCCAAGAGAGTAAAGAAGTGAATGCTGTCAATATGTGCCAACTCAACGCCTTTCACATACACTTTCACATCTCTAATAGTGACATATAGAACTCCTTGTTCAATGCTGGCTTCGTTTAGCGTGATGTCTTGTGTGGCAAGTTCTCGCTCAAGGGCATAATAGAGTTCTACTTTGGGCATAAAAAACAACAGTGCAAACCAAAGCAGAAAAGCCCAAAGGAGATATTTTTTTACCATTTGCATGTGAACTCCAGGTTGTAGCTTGTTTCTGTTCTTTTAAGCTCAATTTTTTGAATGACTACGGCCAAATTTAAAAGTGTTGAGACCACCTTATTTAGCTCACGCTCGTCAAGAGAAGTAAAAACAGCGGTGAGTTTTTTACTTTTCTTCTGCCATTGTAGTTTGGACGGAGGTACAAGGGTTTTTAATTTATCTACTTTTTTAGAAATCTTTTTATTGCCCCAGACTTTTTTAAGCGCAATAATCTTTTCTAGCTCATACAAAGAAGTTCCCGTGGTTGAGGCCGTTCCCTCATTTTGTGACACTTTTGCCACTTTATAACTCAACGCCAAAATCAAGACAAGCAGAGAAAGGGCTACAAGTAGTTCATTTTTATAGGTTTTCCAATTCATAAGCTCCCCTCTATTTTGATTTCATGTGAGTTTGCTACTTTTTGGGCAGAAAAGTTCTCTTTTTTTGCCAAAGCTTCTACTTTTTTCACAATCTTTGCATCAGTACAGATAAAAAGTGCTTGAAACTTTTTACTGTCCATAGAGAAACTACTGAGGGTTGATCCCTTAAATATCATGCCAGCGATGGCCTTGATACTCTCTCTCTTTTTACGCTCTTTAGCGTCAATGCTTTGATACTTTTTGGCAATATTTTCTCTGGTGTAAGAACTTTGTAAAGCTGGGTAAGACGCTAATAAGGATTGTATTTTCTCTACTTCTTCTGTGTTTTCTCCACTATAACGCAATCCTTCAATCACAAAGAAAAAAGCAAAGAGAAAAAAGATACCCGCCAAGATATAACTCTCTTTTTTAGGTAAAAAGGACTTCTCCCCCGCTTCTAAAGTAATACCTTTTTTAGGAGTAAAATCTTTATGAACCTCCATATACTCTACATCATCAGCCAACGCAGTTTTAGGCACCATTATAAGATTGCCATCAAAGTTAACTAAAGCTTCATTTTCTCCTGTGGCAACAGTAGAAGTGAGATGTTCAGACATTTGTTCTGCAAAAAACATTTTTGAAACCAAAGTAAGGTCAAAACCTTTCTCTACTAAGAAGTCTTGAATTTTTTCTAAATCATAAGCAATAAAGAGCCAAGAATCTCCTTTTTTTTCTACAAAGTACTCATGAGTGCTAACATCTTCAAGTAAACCCTCAAACAAAGAAGCGGCAATACGTTTTGCCTGATAGGCATACTTCACTGGTAGAGCTTCGCGTTTTAAGGTATAAAATTGAGGGGTGAGCACAATATTGACACTCTCATCAAGTGTTTGTTCTGGCATGTCTTTATGGACCAACAGTAGTGATTTAGTATTTCCCGTAAAATTCAAAATGTTTTGCCTCTCCCTCTATATAATCAAACGCAAAGCGATATCCTTGCCCGTAATGGACTTCACAATGTGACAGATCTAAAAATGTTTCTTCTGCCAAAAGCACTTTTTTTTCATCATAAGTGCCACCATTGTTGTTTACAAAATCTTTTAAAGATGCTTTTTCTGCAGAGCTTGTCCAGTCTCTGACGCTTTCCAAATCAATATCAAACAAGAAAGAGAGTAACTCCGCTGTGCTGTACTGGGCATCTATTTTATCTGCTCTTATTAAAAAGCTAAAATATTTTTGCCAGGCAATTTTGTCAACAGTTAAGTCATCTATCTCTAGCTGATACTCAGATATAATTTTTTCAAATTGTTGGTAAGATATAATACCCTCTTTTTGCCTAAGCCTACTTTGCTTTTTCACAATCGTTTTATGTTTATCTCCCATCTCAAGCAGGAGCATTTCTCTTAAACGTGCAGGATCTTCAATATTGTGTTCTTGGGCCAAGAAGTCAAAGAGGTTTTGGGCTTCTTGAAAGTGTGTTTGATGTTTGAGGTCTTTTTCCAACGCCAACCAGTTGATGTTTAGACCTTTTGCCAGAGGTTCACAGCTTAAGGTCATGGAGAACCTACCCTCGGCTGCACTCAAAGCGATAGGGAAAAGGTACAATTGGTCAAAAAGTTCTTTTTTCTCTTTAAACTTCGAAAACTGTTTAACAATGTCCGTGTAAAAAAGGTTGGCTTGTATGAGTGCTTGGGTATGGTCTGCATCTTTCTTAACTTCTTTAAAATAACTCAAAAGTACCATGGTCAATGCTATGACTACCGCTAACACCGAGAGGGTAATCATGAGAGCAAAACCCTCTCTATTTGGCCTTGTTGCACCCTTGTCTTGTTCTATTTTATCCATTTAAAAGCTCTATTAAAGTAAAATTATTCTGAAATATTATACCGAAGGAATATAAATGAAACACACTACACCGCTAAGAGCTGGTTTTTCTCTTATCGAGCTACTGATTGTAATTGTGATACTTGGTGGTTTGGTTGCTGTGGTCGCACCAGGGCTTATGGACTCTGCAGACCAGGCAAAACGAGACACTGTTTGTTTAAAAATGAATGACATTAGCAAACGTTTAGACATGTTCAAACTTGACAATGGTATGTACCCTGACACAGAAGAGGGATTTGAAGCACTGACTGCCAATCCAGATGAAGAGAAGTACCCAAATTACCGTGCCAAACCTTATTTGAA
>CAUZVG010000167.1:0-2904 GCA_963583215.1 Campylobacterales bacterium
TCACCCAACACTAATAAAAAGGATTTTTTTGAAACGTATAGTTATCATTGGTACAACACTTTGTTTTAGCTCACTTTTATGGGCTTCACAAGCACATAGTTCAGAACTCTCTCCTAGACAAGAGGGAACACATGCCATCAAACTTTTAGGAAAAACACTCAAAACTGCGCTTATGGAGAAAATGCACTTAGATGATAATGGTACGGCAGCCATGACATTTTGTATCTCTCAAGCCCAAACACTCACCCAAGAAGTCAATGCAAAACTTCCAAGCCATGTAAAAGTACGTAGAACTTCACTGCAAATACGGAGCAAGGCAAATAAGCCTGATGAAACAGATATACGCATGATGCAAATATTTAAAAAGGCGGTAGAAGAGAAAAAGTCTGCAGCTACTATGATGACAGCGATCAAAGTAGGTGAGGTGACACGTGTGTATAAACCTATACTTGTTGGGAAAGCGTGTTTAAAATGTCATGGAGAAAACCTATCATCCACAGTAAGCACCGCCCTAAATGCTGCTTATCCTGAAGACAATGCCACAGGTTTAAAACTGGGTGACTTTAGAGGAGTTATTGTTGCAGAAGTAGCAAAACACTAAAATCTGTTGTAGGGTGTGTCATTGCACACCTTATCTATTAAGCTGTCTATCATGTAAACGGCTTAAAAGTAGCAATGCCAGCACAGCCCCCAAAAATGCATACATCATATCTGACTGTGTATCCCAAACATACCCTTGTGCCCCTAAAAATGATTCTGCATCCTTTCCAGAAGCAAGTGCTACTCCCCACTCAATGAGTTCATAAAAGGCAGAAAATGCCAACACAATGCTCAAAATAATGTAATTTAACCACACTTTGGACGCTGTAACAATCTCTTTACGTAGCAATAACTCTCTAGCCAAAATGGCTGGCATAAACCCTTGGGCAAAATGCCCCACCTTATCATAGTTGTTACGTGTTTGGTCAAACAGTTCTTTGATAGTATCAAACAGTGGTACTTCTGCATAAGTATAATGTCCACCAACCATTAAAATAATCATATGCATGAGTATGAGTGTATAAAGTAGGGGTGTCAGAGGGAATGTTTTTCTAGTACTTACAATAAGAACAACACCTATAAGTGCAGGAAGCACTTCTAAAAACCAAATCAAGGTGTCTTTAGGAGCCCATGCTGACCAAAATAGCGTCAAAAGAAAAATGCCTAACCAAATAAACTTCATGAAAAACTTCAAGCTTTCACCGCTATAAGAAGAAATACTGTAAACGTTTGATGGGGTTTGTTAATGGTAGAGGCTAAATCAAAGCCAATCTCTTTAAATCCTGTCTCTTTTGCTATTTTTTCAAGGACTTTTCTGTCAAAACCAAAATGCTGTACTCCTGTATTGTCTGAATGGAAGCTACCATCTTCAGAGTCTAAGTCCGCAATGGCAATGAATCCACCTTTTTTTAACATATGGTTAAACTTAGTAAAGAGGGCTGCAATGTCCTCTAAATGGTGAATGGTCATAGAAGAAATGATACCATCAAACTTTCCGCTTATCTCTTCCACAGATAAATCTTTTTCCAAAACTTCTGTTTTACAGCTAAAGTCATCACATTTACTTTGAAACTCCAAGAGCATAGCAGGGGAGTTGTCCACAGCAGTAATTTTACTTACATACGGAGCAACACAGTATGATAAAAGCCCCGTACCCGCACCAAAGTCCATTATCTCCATATCTTTATTCAAATTAATATTTTTTACTATTAGTTCGGCAATAGCTTTTGCATTTTGTACTATCTTAGAATTCATATCCCAGGATTTTGCTTTCTCTTTAAAGTGGTCTATTTTATTTTTCATTGTTTTTCCATATTTTTTAATTTTAAATTTATCAATATAATTAATATTATTTAGTATGTCACTAAAATAGGCTATCTTGTCTCTCTAGTTTAATCGTATCCCAAAAGAAATCTACATGTTTATCAAACAAAGAAACCACAGAAGAGGTTGATTTTTTGTCTAACTTTAACAAAGAAACCTGCATTTGATAGAAAAATAGGGGTGCAAAGAACTCATTTGCCAGTAAAAGAGGGTCTGAGGAGGCTATCATCTCTTCTTGCATCATGGCAAAGAAGATTCCAGAGAGCTTTTTAACGTTTTCTTGGTAAAAATGCTCATTATAGATCTCTCGTATACGTTCATTTCTAAAGATCTCTTGCATAAGTAGCTTTAAAAGGGCCTCATTCCTCCCATCAAAGCCTGTAAGCTTAAAAGTAGTGGCAATGCTCATCAACAAGGACTTTCCCTGTTTAAAGAGCTTCTCTGGCTCTTTATTATCAAATAAAGTCACAATCGCAGAGGAGGTAAGCTCTGCTACTAGCGTTTCTAGTATCTCATCTTTGTTTTTAAAGTGATTGTACAGCGCTGATTGCTTCACATCCATTGCTCCAGCAATGTCTCGCACGGTTGTAGCCTTAAATCCCTTTGTAGCAAAGAGTTTCAGTGAGGTTTTGAGTATTTTCTCTTTTGTTTTAGATCCCTTAGATAGGGGAGTATTGACGCTCTGCTCATTCATAGATGCTCCTTGTATTGTATTATAGTGAACATTTGTTCATAAGTCAATACTTACTTACTTCAATATATGAACAAGTGTTCTTTAATATTATTTTCACCTCCTTCTTAAAAGAACATTTGTTCACTTATTCACTTTTTAGTATTTAATATAATGAACAATTGTTCACATAATGCTCTCTGTTGATGCTGTATCCGTCTATTTTGAGTATATTACAAACAGGTAGAAGCATAGAGGTAGATAAAGTACATATTTATACTAAAAAATATTAATTTAACGCCATTCATACTGCATTTAAAAAATACAGACTCTTGAAATCAGAGAAAGACAAGACGAGCAGAAAACTTCTC
>CAUZVG010000168.1:0-2899 GCA_963583215.1 Campylobacterales bacterium
CCCCTAACTTTTTAAGTTTGAGGTAGGTTTTGTAACCAAGTTCTTTGACATACAGTGTGTCTACATCATACTTTTTAAAGTTCTCAAAAAAGAGTGCCGACTTGTCTGTCTTAAAATGGTTTTCTTGCACCATAATACCTGTTTTAGCGTCGATGAACACAAACATATCTGCTTTTCTAAAACGTGAAGCGATGCTCTTTTCATCATTTTCTACAGGGATGAGTATCAAACTAGCCGTCCAACTTAAGTACAGCCATAAAGGCTTCTTGAGGTACTTGTACTTTACCAATGGACTTCATACGTTTTTTACCCGCTTTTTGTTTCTCTAAAAGTTTACGTTTACGTGTGATGTCTCCACCGTAACACTTGGCCGTAACATTTTTACCCATAGACTTTACAGTAGAACGGGCTATGACATTGTTACCAATACTTGCTTGTATGGCTACTTCAAATAGCTGTCTTGGAATGAGTTCTTTAAGTTGTCCCACAAATGCCAAGCCTTTAGATCTTGCTCTGTCTTCAGGTACAATAATAGAGAGTGAATCTACAATATCTCCAGCAACTTTAATGTCAAGTTTTACAAGTTTGCCTTCTCTAAAACCTATTGGCTCATAGTCAAAACTCGCGTACCCTTTGGTAATAGACTTCAACTTGTCGTAGAAATCCAAGACAATTTCATTCATAGGAATGTCATACTCCAAAAGTACACGTGTTTCATTGAGGTAGTCCATTTTGATTTGAATACCACGACGGTCATTGAGTAGCTTTATAAGGTTTCCTACGTACTCTTGTGGCGTCAAAATAGTTGCTTTGACATAGGGTTCAAAAATTTTATCAATTTTTTGTGGTTCTGGAAGTTCAGAAGGGTTTTGTATCTCTATCTCGTCACCATTTGTCTGCGTTACTTTATAGACAACTGTAGGCGCAGTCGCTATGAGATCTAAATCAAATTCACGTTCTAAACGTTCTTTTACCACTTCCATGTGGAGCATGCCAAGGAAACCTGTTCTAAAACCAGAACCCAATGCCATTGAACTCTCAGGTTCAAAACTCAATGATGAGTCATTCAGTTTGAGTTTATTTAAGGCATCACGTAAATCTTCAAACCTATCTGTTTCAATGGTATAAATACCCGCAAAAACAAAAGGTTTAGCAGGTTCAAAACCGTGTATTACTTCAGCAGTAGGGTTTTTAGCATCCGTAATGGTATCACCCACTTTAAGGGAATCAACGGTTTTAAGGCCCATAACTACAATGCCTATCTCGCCTGTACGTATTTCATCTGTTTTGATGGGTGCCACAGGATTTGGGTACATAAGATTGAGTACTTGATGGTCATCTTTTGTGCCCATTACTTTGACCATTTGACCTTTAGAGATAGAACCATCAAAAACACGAACCAATGCCAATGCTCCCATGTAATTGTCAAACCAAGAGTCATAAATAAGTGCTTTAAGTGGTGCATCTGCATCTCCCACTGGAGCGGGAATACGTTCAACAATACTGTCTACCAACTCTGCCACACCTTCACCTGTCTTTGCAGACACAAGGTTATGTTCCGTAGCATCAATACCAATGGCTTCTTCAAGTTCAGCAAGCACACGGTCAGGATCTGCCGCAGGAAGGTCTATTTTGTTTACCACTGGCAATAACTCTAAGTCATTTTCAATGGCAATGTAGACGTTGGCAATGGTTTGTGCTTCTACACCTTGCGCAGCATCTACGATGAGTAAAGCACCATCACTCGAAGCCAAAGAACGACTCACTTCGTAAGAAAAGTCAACGTGTCCTGGGGTGTCAATGAGGTTCAAAATGTAAGGTTCACCATCTTTCTCATACTCCAAACGTACGGACTGTGCTTTTATGGTAATCCCACGCTCTTTTTCAATGTCCATAGTATCCATGATCTGTGAAGACATTTGTCTGTCAGAGACTGCACCACACTCTTGGATAATACGGTCAGCCAAGGTAGATTTACCGTGGTCTATGTGTGCGATGATAGAGAAGTTACGTATATTCTTCTGTGGTACTTTAGTTGCCAAGTTTATTCCTTCATATAAAACATTACATTTCAAAAACAATGTTTCTGTAAAAGTAAAATGCGACTAGTCGCATGAGCACTCTGCTGAAGAGAACTCAGTGTTAACGTAGCTAAGATGGGCTTTCGCCCATTTAGCGTCCTATGTAGTCTCAAAAAGTGAATTCACACTCTCATTGTTATGTACTCTTCTGATGACTTCAGCAAGCATTGCTCCGGTTGAAAGCATTTTTATCTTTGGTGAAGTCTTTGTCATTGGGATGGTATTGGCTACAACCAATTCATCTAACTCACCCTCTTCAATGCGTTCATACGCAGGACCAGAAAGTACAGGGTGTGTACAACATGCCATCACAGAAGTTGCGCCAAGCTGTTTAAGCGCAGCGGCCGCTTTCACCATAGTTCCTGCTGTGTCGACCATATCATCAATCAAGATAACATCTTTTCCTTCTACATTTCCAATAATATTCATAACTTCTGATTCATTGGCTTTTTCACGACGTTTATCAACAATGACCATGTCAAGGCCTAGTTTGTTTGCAAAGTATCTTGCACGTGCTACACCACCAATATCTGGAGAAGCAATGACTGGGTTTTTAAATTTTTTAGATTTGATGTAATCCATAAACAAAATAGCACCATAAAGGTTGTCTACAGGGATGTCAAAGAAACCTTGTATTTGTGAAGCGTGTAAGTCCACTGTTACCATACGCGTAATACCCGCTCTCTCCATGAGGTCTGCGACCAATTTAGCAGAGATAGGTACTCTAGGTGCTGCTTTTCTATCTTGTCTTGCATAACCATAATAAGGAACAACAGCAGTGATAGACTTAGCAGACGAACGTTTAAGTGCATCCGTCA
>CAUZVG010000169.1:0-2889 GCA_963583215.1 Campylobacterales bacterium
CTCTAAAGTGATGATGGACAATATCACAACTGCGTATCTAAAAAAAGGTGTCGATATTGATATTGTAGGGTTAAAGTATTTTAATGTGTATGGGCAGAGAGAATTCTTTAAAAACAGTACGGCTTCTATGGTTGTGCAGTTTGGACATCAGATCTTGGCAGGAAAGACACCAAAACTTTTTGAAGGATCTGACAAGATTCTAAGAGATTTTATTTACATAGAAGATGTGATACAGGCAAATATAAAAGCATGTTCTCCTAAAAAGTCTGGAGTCTATAATGTCGGTACAGGTAAAGCACGCAGTTTTGAAGACATCGTAACAATTTTACAAAAAGAGTTAGGTATTGATAAGGGTAAAACCTATATACCAAACCCTTTTGTGGGACAATATCAATTCTTTACCCAAGCCAATATTGAAAGCACTAAAGAAGCTTTAGGCTACCTGCCAAGTTTTGAAATGGAAGAGGGGATCAAAGCGTATATCCCTGAGATCAAACGACTTTTTGAAACAGAGGTAAGTCATGCCAAATAAACAAGCGAAGATCTTAGTGATTGGTGACCTGATGATAGACCACTATTTGTGGGGGTCGGTAAACCGTATCTCCCCTGAAGCACCTGTGCAGGTGGTTGATATTGAAAAAGAAACATCAGTACTTGGCGGTGCAGGAAATGTGGTCAATAATTTACACAGCTTGGGATGTGAAGTGTCTGTGCTCTCTGTTATTGGCAAAGATGAAGCAGGAGAAGAGCTTAAAGGCTTACTTGAAGCCATAGGAGCCAATGCTTACTTGGTGGAACAGGAATCGCGTAAAACATCGAAGAAGAGTCGTATTATTGCATCTCACTCTCAGGTCGTACGTTACGATAAAGAGAGCAAAGAAAATATTTTAGCTCAAAGTGCTAAAGCACTTTATGAGAAATTTAAAGCTATCTGTGAAGTACATGATCTTATCTTACTCTCTGATTACGGTAAAGGTGTTTTGACAGAAGAACTTACCCAGCAGATTATACAGCATGCAAATAGACACAATAAACGTGTATTGGTTGACCCTAAAGGTAAGGATTACAGTAAATATGCAGGTGCATACTTACTTACACCAAACAAAAAAGAAGCAATAGAAGCTTCGGGAATAGAGATAGATAATGATGTGACGCTTATCGAAGCGCTGAAAAAACTTAAAAATATCGCTGATCTTTCTGTTTCTCTGATCACGCTGAGTGAAGAGGGTATAGCAATTTTTGAGGACAGACTCATTATGCGGCCTACGGTTGCTAGAGAAGTGTATGATGTCACTGGTGCGGGTGATACGGTTTTAGCCTCTTTGGGTTATGCTTTGGCACAAGGAAAAGATATTGTCTCTGCTATTGAGTTCGCAAACTTAGCTGCAGGGGTAGTTGTAGGAAAACTGGGGTCTGCAACAGCCACAGTTGATGAGATAGAACACTATAGAGCCAGCATCAATAAAGGTAGCATAGAGAGTCATATCAAAAGTTTTGATGCACTCAAAGTACAAGTTGCGAGACTGAAAAAACTGGGCAAAAAGATTGTCTTTACCAATGGCTGTTTTGACATTTTACATCGTGGTCATGTGAGTTACCTAGACATTGCAAAATCGTATGGAGATGTACTCATACTAGGACTTAACTCTGACAGCTCTGTGAAAAAATTAAAAGGTGAAAACCGTCCCATAAATCATGAAGAAGATCGAGCTTATATCCTCTCTGCATTGGAGAGTGTTGATTTTGTCACAGTATTTTCCAATGAAACACCTTATGATCTTATAAAGATGGTTGAACCAGATGTCCTGGTCAAAGGTGGTGACTATGAGGGTAAAGAAGTGGTAGGAAGTGATATTGCAGGTGAAGTCAAACTGGTACAGTTTGTTGATGGACGTAGTACCACAAAAACGATTCATAAAATTCAAAGTCATACCTGTTAAATGAAGATTCTCATAGAAATTCCCACATGGCTAGGTGATGCAGTAATGACCACGCCGGCCATTGAAAATATTGTGGCTACCTATCCTCAATGCGAGCTTGTTATTTTTGGTTCTTTTGTCTCTACAAAACTATTTCTTTTCCATCCAAATGTAAAAAAAATAGTAATCGATGAGAGTAAAAAAGAGGGTAATCGTTATGTCAATCTTTATAGACTTTCCAAAAGTATAGGTGAAGTGGATATAGCACTTAGTTTTAGAAAAAACTTTACAACAAAATTTTTTCTTTTCTTTGTCTCTTCATCTAAAAAATATATCTATCAACGGTACAGTGATGAACAAATACATCAGGTCATAAGATACAATGACTTTATCAATAAAAGTTTACTCTGTCGAACAACGCCAGGTAAGCTCAAGATAGTTGTAAAAGAAGAAGAGTCTGTTGAGACACAGAAACCACTGCTTGGTATTAACCCCGGAGCTACTTATGGATCTGCAAAACGCTGGTATCCTGAGGAGTTTGCAAAAGTAGCAATTGCGCTCTCTTCTAGGTATGATATTATCCTTTTTGGTGGAAAAGGCGAAGTTGATATTGCAATGGATATAGAAAAGAGACTTATTGATGCAAAGATACTTAATTATAAAAATCTGGCAGGAAAAACATCGGTAGAAGAGCTTATTAAAACCATATCAACCTTAGATCTCTTCATCACCAATGATTCTGGTCCTATGCATGTTGCGGCAGCATTCTCTGTCCCAACAGTATGTATTTTTGGCCCAACCAGACATTTAGAAACCCATCAGTGGATGAATACGAATGAAATGCTCTTACGTAAAGAAATGGATTGTGCTCCCTGTATGAAGCGTGTTTGCCCACTGAAACATCATGATTGTATGAAGCTTATTACTGCAAATGATGTGCTTGAAGTGATTGTGCAAAACGGGTTTTAGA
>CAUZVG010000170.1:0-2883 GCA_963583215.1 Campylobacterales bacterium
TGCTGGTGAAAACTGTACAGCGACCCCTATAGAGTATGACAACTCTGAAGCATCTTTAGAGATAGTGCGTCACTCTACGGCACACCTTATGGCACAAGCCATCACTGAACTTTACCCCAATTCACAATTTTTTGTAGGACCTGTGGTAGAGGAAGGCTTTTACTACGACTTTAGAGTCGATGAGCAAATAGGGGAAAATGACCTCAAAGCCATCGAGAAGAAGATGAAAGAGCTCATCAAGAAAAAGTATAAAATTGAAAAATTTGAGATGAGTAAAGAAGAAGCGTTGGCGAAATTTGCCTCTGATGATTTAAAACTCAAAGTGATGGAACGTATCACCGATGATACACTTAGCATTTATAAACAAGGGGACTTTGAAGACCTTTGTCGTGGACCTCACGTACCAGCACTTCGTTTTTTACATAACTTTAAACTTACACGTGTTGCCGGTGCGTATCTTGGTGGTGATGAAAAAGCAGAAATGCTGACACGTATTTATGGGGTTGCTTTTGCAGATAAAGAGTCACTCAAAGCACACCTATATATGTTAGAAGAAGCCAAAAAACGTGACCATAGAAAAATTGGTCAAGAGATGGAACTTTTTATGTTTAACGATGCTGCCGGACCGGGACTTCCCTTCTGGATGCCAAAAGGTGCAAAACTTCGTTATAAATTAGAAAATATCTTGCACAGAGCACACCTTACGCGTGGATATGAGCAAGTCCGTGGTCCTGAGTTGCTCAAAGCAGACATGTGGCGAACCTCAGGACATTATGCCTGTTATGGTGACAACATGTACCTTTCTACGATTGATGAGCAAGAGTACGGTATTAAGCCTATGAACTGTTTAGGGCACATACAAATTTTTAAGCAAACGCCAAAGTCTTACCGTGATTTACCTTTACGTTATTATGAGTATGGTGTGGTACACCGTCATGAAAAGTCTGGTGTACTTCATGGACTTCTTCGTGTACGTGAATTTACACAAGATGATGCACATATTTTCTGTGAACCAAAACAAATTGCTTCAGAAGTACTTGATGTGGTTGAATTTGTAGATGCGGTAATGACACTTTTTGGTTTCACTTATACGATGGAAGTTGCAACAAAACCAGAAAAAGCCATTGGTGAAGATGATGTTTGGGATATCGCGACACAAGGCCTTAAAGATGCACTTGATGGTAATAACTTGCCGTATACCATTGATGAGGGTGGCGGCGCATTTTATGGTCCAAAAATTGACATTAAGATTACAGATGCAATTGGACGTAAATGGCAGTGTGGTACGATACAGGTAGACTTTAACCTTCCTGAGCGTTTTGAAGTCGAATATGTAGCAGAAGACAATACACGTAAACAACCTGTCATGATTCACCGTGCGATATTAGGTTCATTTGAAAGATTCATTGGGATTTTGACGGAACACTACGCCGGAGAGTTTCCATTCTTCTTGGCACCTGTACAAGTTATTTTTGTACCTATCTCAGATTCACATGCAGATTATGCGTATGCGCTTAAGAAAATGATGGTCTTAGAGGGTATGGATGCGGAAGTCCATGACAAGAATGATTCACTCAACAAACGTATACGAACAGCTGAAAAGCAGCGTGTGCCGTATGTAGTCATCATTGGTGACGAAGAAGTGAAAAATAAAACAGTTGCAATTCGTGACAGACGTAACAAAGAACAGTATAATCTTACACAAGATGAATTTATGGTAAAATTAACAAAACAACTTCAAGAAGGCAAAATTTGAGTAGACAAAACGACAGAAACAACAGAGGCAGAAAAAAACCTGACGATACTATCATGAATGAAGCCATTAGAGCCAGTGAACTTAGAGTTCTTGGTGATGATGGTGAACAGTTTGGTATTATCTCTAAAGCTGAGGCTATGGGTATCGCTGAAGAAAAGGGACTAGACTTAGTACTTGTTTCTCCTGATGCAAAACCTCCTGTTGCAAAAGTAATGGACTACGGTAAACACAAATACGAGCTAGAGAAAAAGAAAAAAGAAGCACGTAAAAACCAAAAGAAAATTGAAGTTAAAGAAGTGAAGTTTTCTTGTAAAATTGCAGAAAATGACATTAACTATAAAGTCAAACATGCAAGAGAGTTCTTAGAAAAAGGTAAACATGTAAAATTACGTGTATTCCTAAGAGGACGTGAAATGGCTAACCCTGAATGGGGTGTAGATGTACTTAACCGTGTATGGCCAATGTTAGAAGATGTAGGTAACCTTGAGAGTAGACCTTCTCAGGAAGGCCGTTACATCAACATGTACGTAACACCTTTGAAAAAATAATTGTAGGGTCGGTTTACCGACCTTATCTCTGTGGTCGATAAATCGACCCTACATTTCCTATGTTATGTCAAGAAAATGTGTCAAAATCACCAATCACCAATCACCAATCACCAATCAATCCTTCACTTCATAATGTAACTTTAACCCCATATCTGTCATCATAAATCCAGAAATAATAATTTTACCTTCATGCACCATATGGTGATGATTTTTACACAAGGGTATGAGATTATACTTATGGTTTTTATGGAAATGATCAATATTCCCATCTTCATTGGCAGTTTGTTGTTCTGAAATATGATGCACATCTTCAACATTCTCTTCACAAAGGGCACATTTACTCAAGTAGAGGTCTTTATTGTACTTGGAACTTTTCTGTTTACGAATTTTCTTAATGTCTGAGCCTGAGTGGTTAAGGTTCTCACGTATGGTTTGTGCCATGTTTAGGAATTCTTTATCCATGTGTAAAGACTTTGCAAACTCTAAACCGTAGAGGCTATCTCCTTGTCCGAGTTGCAGGACTCTATTGTAGATGAGCCTGTCCTTATCTTCATCATACTTAATGCCTAAATGTAAAAA
>CAUZVG010000171.1:0-2874 GCA_963583215.1 Campylobacterales bacterium
CGTGCGGGTGAACTTGGTATGGTGAAAAGACTTGAACAAGCTTTTTCTGATTTGAATTGTTTAAATCGTAACTAGTCTTTCGGCTATTGTTATCTTGTCGCACTGAGTACCTTTTTACTTTTAGTGTGGCTGTGTTATTCTCCTTACTTTTCTAGAAAAGTAAGCAAAAGTCGTCTCTACTCTCAAATCGCTCCGCTTTCAAGGGTGTTCGTAGAGACAAGGCACACTATCGTGTGATTGATGGATGGTTTTTATGACTTTTAATGCTTCTCCTATTGAATCTCTGACTTTTGAAAATAAACAGTTCTTTGTAAAGCGTGATGATTTACTACATCCGGACTTCTCTGGTAATAAGGCGCGTAAGCTTTATTATTTCCTTCAAAATGACTTCCCTGGTATAGATACAATTCGCTCTTATGGTTCTGCGCAGTCTAATGCTATGTATTCTTTGTCTGTATTGGCTAAGATGAGAGGGTGGGAGTTTGAGTATGATGTGGAGCATGTTGCTGAGTATCTCAAAGAAAATCCACATGGTAATTATAAAGCTGCATTAAATAATGGCATGAAACTCACCGTGGGTCGGGGTACCCTTACCCAGACAAATAACGTCCTACACATCGAAGAAGGTGGACGTCAAAAAGAAGCTGAGTATGGTATAAAGATATTGGCTCAAGAGATTATGGATTGGCAAAAAGAGAATGATATAGATGAATTAAATGTTTTTCTGCCTTCTGGTACTGGAACTACGGCTTTGTTTTTGCAAAAGGCTTTTGTCGGGGTGGTGGCACCCCGACCTACAGTTTATACTACACCTTGTGTTGGAAATGAAAGTTATTTGAAAAAACAGTTTTTAGAGCTTGAAAAAGATGAAAAATATCATCCTCAAATTTTAAGTCTAGAAAAAAAACACCATTTTGGAAAACTTTATAGTGAAAATTACAAAATTTGGCTAAAATTACAAGAAGAAACGGGAGTGGTCTTTGACCTACTTTATGACCCTTTAGGATGGCGTGTTTTACTTGCACATCCTGAAGTGATGTCAAAGCCTACACTTTACATACACCAAGGTGGCGTGTTAGGCAATGAGAGTATGCTCCCAAGATATGAACGGAAATACCCGTCAACCAATAATGAATAAAATGTAGGGTGTGCATTTGCACACCTAAAGGACAAAAGATGAAAATATTTTACAGCAACGATGACACATTTGAAGCAAATTTCAACGAACTTTTAGAACGTGGTAAAATGGATATTGAGGGTGTAACAAACATTGTTTCAGGTTTACTCAAAGAGATACAAACTGATGGAAACACAGCACTCAAAGCACAAATTGCAAAGTTTGACCGCTGGGAACCAAAAGACGATGCAGAGCTTTTAGTCTCAACTGATGACATGGCAAAAGCGTATGATAACATTGACCCAGCACTTCGTGATGCTTTGCACCTTGCTTATGATCGCATTGAGTCTTACCACCAAAAACTTATGCCAAAAAGCTGGATGGACACAGAAGAAAACGGCACCATTCTTGGGCAAAAAGTTACCGCTATTGAGAAAGCAGGTTTGTACATTCCTGGTGGGAAAGCAGCTTATCCAAGCTCACTTTTAATGAATGTCATTCCTGCACAAGTTGCAGGTGTGAAAGAGATAGTTATTTGTACACCAGCACCTGACAATGAGTTGAACGAGCTTTTGCTGGCAGCCTGTCACCTTTGTAAAGTGACACAAGTTTACCGAGTAGGTGGAGCATCTGCTATTGGCGCGATGGCTTACGGAACAGAAACCATTCCTAAAGTACACGTCATTACTGGACCAGGAAACATTTTTGTGGCTACAGCTAAAAAACTGGTTTATGGTGAAGTAAACATTGACATGATTGCAGGGCCTTCCGAGATAGGAATCTTAGCAGATGAGACTGCAAGAGAAGACTACTTAGCCATTGACTTACTTTCTCAAGCAGAACACGATGAAATGGCATCTTCTATACTCATCACAACGGACAGTGAACTTGCGAACAGAGTATCTGACAAAGTAGAAGAGTACCTTGCTACCCTAAGCCGTGAGACGATAGCGAGAAAGTCTATTGAAGAGCGTGGTGCTATCATCGTAGCGTCTAGCATGGAAGAAGCTATAGACCTTATGAATGAGATTGCCCCTGAGCACTTGGAAATTATGACAAAAGACCCAATGTCTTTACTGGATGACATCAAACATGCAGGAGCCATTTTCATAGGTGAAAATACACCTGAGCCTATAGGTGACTACGTAGCAGGACCAAACCACACCCTCCCAACAGGAGGAACGGCAAAATTCTACTCACCACTTTCAGTAGATAACTTCTTAAAGAAGTCGTCTATTATTTCTATGTCTAAAAAAGGTATGCAAGAGATAGGAGAGCAGTGTGCACTTATCGCTCATACTGAAGGCTTAACTGCCCACGAAGAGTCTGTGAGAATTAGACTTAGAGATTAAATCTTTGTACTCGTTCAGCAGCTCCCCGCTGTTGAACTCCTATCAGAGTACAAATCCACAAAAATATTCTTCCCAGTAAAAATACTGATAGTAGCTTTACAGCTAGAGCTGTAAAGATATGGTGTTTTTGTAGGGTGTTGTCTCCTGACAGCACTGATTATTTGAACAATAATCAAAACTTGAACTCATTCCATAATTCATATTTGTGGTGTTGTAAGGGTACAATACCCTACGAATATATAAAAATCAGACAGAACTATCCCTATAAAAGATAACCTATAATCGAAAAATTTATGATTGTTTTAAAAGAAATGGCGCGGTGGACGAGACTCGAACTCGCGACCCCCTGCGTGACAGGCAGGTATTCTAACCAACTGAACTACCACCGCACCTAAACCAACTTAA
>CAUZVG010000172.1:0-2873 GCA_963583215.1 Campylobacterales bacterium
GTACTGAAGAGTATAAAGTAATTGATGCTATCAAGTCTGGTGCTATTACTAAACCAGTTATTGCTTGGTGTATTGGTACAATCGCTAAGTATTATGATTCTGGTGTTCAATTTGGTCATGCAGGTGCTTCTGCAAATGCTGAAAGAGAAACAGCTGACGCAAAAAATCTAGCGATGAAAGAAGCAGGTATTCATGTACCAGCTTCGTTTAATGATATCCCAGAAATCATTAATGGTCTTTATAAAGAACTTCATGCAGAAGGTATTATTAAAGATATTCCTGAACCACCAATGAGTGTTTGTCCTACTGTGAGAAGAAGTAAAGAATTCATCTGTACAATCTCTGACGATCGTGGTGAAGAGTGTACTTACGCTGGTTTCCCTATCTCTTCTGTGGCTACGCCTGATACAGGTAAAGGTATTGGTGATGTTATTTCACTTTTATGGTTCAAAAAACAGTATCCAAAATGGGCTACAGAGTTTATTGAAACAGTGATCAAAACTGTTGCTGACCACGGTCCAGCAGTATCTGGTGCACACAATGCAAAAGTAACAGCGCGTGCAGGTAAATCAGTGGTTGAATCACTTGTAACAGGTCTTCTTACTATTGGACCAAGATTTGGTGGTGCGATTGATGGTGCTGCTAAATACTTTAAATATGCAAATGACAATGACCTTGATCCTAAAGCATTCTTGAAGTATATGAAAGGTGAGGGTGTGCCAATTCCAGGAATCGGACACAGAATTAAGTCTCTTAAAAACCCAGACCTTCGTGTTACTGGTCTTATGAACTTTGCATCTGAGCACTTCCCATCTACACCACTTCTTGATTATGCAAGAACAGTAGAAGCACTTACAACGTCTAAGAAAGAGAACCTCATTCTTAACGTTGATGGTACAATCGGAATCTTGATGGTAGATATGTGGAGAGCTTTAGGTTATGAAGAATCTGAAATCAATGAATTCATTGAATCAGGTACTCTTAACGCATTCTTCATCGTTGGTAGATCAATCGGATTCATCGGTCATGTACTTGATGAAAAACGTCTTGCAATGCCAATGTACAGACACCCAATGGACGACATCCTATATGACGTTCCAGAAGCAGAAGAAATCTAATTTCTCTGCTTTATTGCATCTTTGATTGAACGAGCATTGTTTCGTTCAGTCATGTACAATTTGTACACTCCTTTACTCACCAAAACTCGTTCAGCCAAATCTACAACAAATCAGAAAAATTATTTTATGTTACCAAGCTAAATAGTTTAGAACTTATTTACTTTTTACTCTTTCTACCCAAGACTTCAAAGATTTTTTTAGCAATATCCGTATTGTCCATAAATCCTCTAAACTTTTCAGACCCTTTACCATAAGCAAACGTTTCCACATCTACCGCTGTATGTCCATGGCTGGTCCAACCTGTGTTAGAACGGTTATTAATGATGTCATTTACAGCATACCAAAGTTTTTTCTCTTTATTTGAGGCAATAGTAGCACTTAAGACTTTGTACTCTTTAGTGTTTAATGTGATGTCTGTATATTTTTTAAATGTGGCATTAATCTCTTTAGAAGTACTTAAATCTTTTGCAATCACAATAGAAGATGCGCTTACATTTTCAATAATATCTTTATACCAAATATACGATCTTGATTTCACTTCATCTGAGATATTTTTATCTTTTTTATCTATCATATCACCCAAAGCCAAACCAGCAGTTGAATGGTCGGCTGTGACAAGGAGTAGGGTGTCTTTATTTGTGTCTACATAAGCTTTTGCTAGTGTAATTGCACGTGAAAAGTCTTCCATCTCAGCCATCATACAAGCGACATCATTAATGTGCCCACACCAGTCTATTTGAGAAGCCTCAATCATCATAAAAAAAGGTTTATTTTTCATAAGGTCAAGAGATTTTTGCGTCATCTTAGCAACACGGTAACGATTCTCTTCACTTTCATCTATGGCAAAAGAAGGATAATCGTTGGCAGTAAAGGCGATGAAAGGATAAGAAGTAACTTTATTTAAGTCATAACCATTACGGTAAAGCGTGACATTATTCTCTTTGGCTGTCACATTAAAGTCTGCATACCCTTCAATAAAATACTTTTCTCCCCCACCTATGAGAAAATCAAACTTGAGTTTTCCTTTGGCATTTTTCTTAAAATACTCCTTGGCAATCCCTGTTTCATCCTTCCTGTGGTGTCCTTTAGAAAGAAAGGCTGCAGGTGTGGCATGGGTAAGTGTTGAAGTGACAGCCATTGCCGTCACATAACCTTTCTCTTTCGCATACTCAAGTAATGTTTGTGGCTCCAAATCCGTAGTATCTCTTAGCCCCACATACCCATTGTCTGTTTTATACCCTGTTGCCAAAGCTGTGGCAGCTGCTGCAGAGTCTGTAATGACAGAGTTTTTAGAGTAAGTGCTGTTCCTTCCCATAAAAAGTGTATCAAAAATAGTTTTTTGAATCCCTCTAGAAGTATTGACCTCTTTATAGTAACGGTAAGAAGAAGTATAAGCAGGTCCCATGCCATCTCCAATCATCAAAATGACCGAGGTATTGGGACTTGCAGAGAGTAGAGCAGTGCTAATTAAAAGTATAGGTAATGTTTTCATAAGGTAGTGTACTTAAAAGATCGATAAAAGTGCATAAAGAAGCAGAGAATTACTTATGTCAGATTATTAATATATAAGTCAAATTTAAGTGAAAAAGTATATATAATGTAAGTAAAAGAAGAATATTGACGAATTACCTATAAATCCCGAAAAGCCCTTGACAATAAATATGTTCGGTGCTATAATACGCGTCCAACAACACATGGACATCAAGCAAGTGGCTTGAAAGAGTGTTATTGAGTGATCTTTGACAACCAAATATA
>CAUZVG010000173.1:0-2774 GCA_963583215.1 Campylobacterales bacterium
GTTCAGTTTTCTAAACTTGTTGCCCAATATAATGCTTTAGCAGCCAAAGGAAGTGCCAACACAGACTTAGCTAGAAAAGTGCATCTTAACATTGAAAGACTCAAGCTTATGAAATCGGATATTGGTACAAACTACGCCATAGTAAACATACCAGAGTTTAAAGTGCACCTTATAGAAAAAGACAAAACGGCTATTTCTATGGCAGTGGTGGTAGGTAAAAAAAGTCTTAAGACACCGATCTTTTCATCAGATCTTTCATATATAACACTTAACCCACAATGGTCTGTCCCAGATAGTATTGCTAGACATGAGGTGATACCTGCTTTATTGAAAGATCCTAAGTATTTGACTAAAAAACGTATGGTGATGAGAAAAGATTATAATTTGAAGTCTCCAGTACTAACGCCTTCTTCTGTTGATCTGGCTGCGTATAAAGGTGGAAAGGGACCTGTGCCGTTTAAGTTTATTGAAGTGCCTTCTGAGAAAAATGGTTTGGGTAGGGTAAAGTTTATTTTTCCAAATCGATATAATGTTTATATGCATGACACTCAGTCAAAATATCTTTTCAAACGTAAAGTACGTACCTACAGCCATGGTTGCGTGAGACTTTCACAACCGTATCTGATGTTAGATCATGTGTCTAAAAACTACACCACAGTCACTGCAGAAGAAGTAAAAGAAGATCATGACTCACTAGAAACACATTACATTAAAATCGAAAAAAGATTGGCTGTACACACAGCGTATTTTACAACGTATGTAGATGACGCTGGTAAAATGTCTGTTTTTCCAGATATTTATGGTTATGACAAAGCACAGACGTTAAATTTTTAAGAAAGGTCGACAATGACAAGAGCATGGCTAATATTGGCTGAGATCCTCTTACTCATTGTGCTGCTACTCTCTTTTACGCTTTTCTACCTTGGTAAAATACCCACTCAAAACTTTTTTAAGTTAGAAGTCAATGCCAGTGAAGAAGAGCATTTACAAGTCATACCAAACATAGACTACAATACAAGCATTAGTCTTGAAGAGCTTATTGCCATGGGAAATGCTGTAAAAGAGGAGTATATCTTGAAGCAAAAAGTAGAAGACCCAATGATTACACGTTCACTCGAAGATGCGTTTGACTTACTTTCTGTGAGGCCAGGTGAAGCAGTATTTATACGTATTTTTAAAGAAGAAGCACTTTTAGAAGTGTGGGTTAAAAAAGATGTCCAGTATGCACACTTAAAAAGTTACCGTATTTGTGCGTATTCTGGTGCGCTTGGTCCCAAAGAAAAAGAGGGGGATTTCCAAGCACCTGAAGGTTTTTACAAAGTAACAAAAGAGCTTTTAAATCCAAACTCAAAGTATCATCTCTCTTTTAATTTAGGTTACCCTAATGCTTATGACCGTGCACACAAACGTACAGGTGACTTTTTAATGGTACATGGAAACTGTATTTCTGCTGGTTGTTATGCAATGACCGATGAAAAGATAGAAGAGATTTATACATTAGTTGAAAAAGCCTTAGAAAAAGGTCAAAACTATGTACCTGTACATGCGTACCCATTTAAAATGACAGATGAAAATATGGATTTGTATGAAGGCAATGTCTGGTATGATTTTTGGGTAAATTTAAAAGAGGGTTATGACTACTTTGAAGACCAAAGGCATCCCCCAAAGGTAAAAGTAAAAGAGAAACGTTATGAAATTTTGGAAAAGTAATCTTTTTTAAGTCTCTGCATAAAATTATAAGATACTATTATAAATATAAATAATTAGGAGAATATGATGCTTTTACTAGGAATTATTGGTCTGCTCTTAGCAGTGATTGCTGTAATGGCTTGGTTTTGGTACTTCAAACCTAAAATACACCCAGCAAAAGACACTACAGTAGAAGATTTAAAAGAGACGTTTGGTACAGATTATTATGAAATTATTGAGAGTATTGCTGAGCATAAACCTTCTTATGAAAGTGCAAAAGTTTTACTTGAAAAGTTACAAAGTGTAAATGCAGAACATCAAAGCTTAGAAAAAGTCTTTAAAGAAGAAAAAGCACTTCTCTTGAAATCTCAAGAGAGTTTAACCCAAAAAAGTAGTGAAATTATACATATTTCTCACCAGATGCGTACCTCACTTTCTGGTCTTTTAGGCTTTACCCACTTTTTAAATGCTTCAACGTTAGATGAAGAACAGCAAGAATTTGTCTCTATCATTGAAACCTCTTCCAATGAGCTTTTAGCACTGGTGAATGGTATCATTGATATGACACCAAAACCTTCAGCTGCAAAAGAAAAAATTAAAAATGAAGCAGCAAAAAATGAAAAACTTATTGCAACACCTAAAAATGTCATACCACGTCTTTTAGTGGTGGATGACAATGACATCAATAAAAGACTTCTAGCCAAAGTCCTTGAAGAAGAAAACCTGGAAGTCTCTTATGCTTCTAATGGGAAAGAAGCTGTAGATTTACGTAAAGCAGAAAACTTTGACATTATTTTTATGGATATTCAAATGCCAATTATGGATGGGGTAGAAGCCAGTAAAGAGATTAGGAAATATGAAGATATAGAATGTCTTGTGCCTGTGCCTATTATCGCTTTAACTGCAAATACAGGAAAAGATGACAGAGAGTCTTACCTTGCTGCAGGAATGAATGACTATATGGCAAAACCGATTATGATAGATGATGTACGCCAGAGAATTTCAGCTTTACAATAAACAAAGTGCCATTATGTTAAAATATCCTACTTTAACACAATGGTGAATTATGGCATCTAAAGAGATAC
>CAUZVG010000174.1:0-2740 GCA_963583215.1 Campylobacterales bacterium
AACAACTTACGTCATCTCTATATTATGTCCCATTTCTTATCAACTAGATTACTTTATGTTTTTGGATTCTACTTTAAATTCCTTTACTTTACTTTAATTCTAGCGATGCTATATTGATTGCTGATATCATATTCTTACTTGTTTGCTTAGATTTTTGATGCTAATTCTTTTTAACGTGTATATATATAATAATGTTTTAACAATATTTTTATTCACTGCACTTACCTTGAATAATTTGTTCTGCTAATCTTTGTTATTACATAGTGAAATAGTAACACTAAGTATTGTTAAATTGAAGTTTTAACACTTATATAAAGTATATTTTAAAAAAATAACCTATAATACAAAAGTTTTAGAAGGCAATGGTGATACCTTACGTATCATCAAAAGCTAATTCTAAACCCAGTAAAATAGAAGTTATTACGAAATATTTTAATGGATTACAGGAGTTTTTAGTGGAAAATATTATATTGCTTATACCGGGTATACCCCTTGCTATAGCATTTATACTCATTTTTGTTAGCAAAAAAGAATATATTCCAAAAGTGAGTCTCATACTTTCAAGCATGGTTGCACTATTGGCACTCTATGGGACCTATTATGTCATAGCAAATGATACACAAATTACTGGCTTTGGTGGCCTGCTTATTTATAATGAGCTCTCCGCCATACTGGTGCCCTACGTTGCTATTTTAGGTTTAGTCATTCGTAAATATGCTACAAAATACATGTGGGATGAACCTGGATATAAAAGATTTTTTATCCTTCTAAATTTCATTTTTGCATCCATCTATTTACTTGTCATGAGTAATCACCTTATCGTCTTAGCAGTGGCTTGGCAACTTTTAAGTGTCAGCCTCTACCTTTTGGTATCGTTTAATGTGGGCTCCACTACCGCGGTAAAAAATGCCAGATGGACGATGAATATTCATAAAGCTGCCGATTTAGTCTTTATTCTTGCCATCATTTTGACCTACCAAACCTTTGGAAGTTTCGATTTAGCAGTACTGAGTGACAAATGGTTAGCCATGTCACATAGCCCTGTCAATAATCCTATGATTTTTGTCATTGGACTACTCTACCTTATCGCTGCCATGATGAAATCGGCCATTATGCCTTTTCATATTTGGTTACCTTACACTTCTGAGGCACCTACGCCAGTATCTGCCGTCATGCATGCAGGTGTTGTGAATGTCGGTGGTATCTTACTAAATAAAATGGCCTTTTTATTGTTATTGACGCCTGCCGTGCTTAATATTGCCTTTGTGGTTGGCTTACTGACTGCCATTTTTGCCTCTCTTATTATGCTAACGGTTTCAGATATAAAACGATCTCTAGGATACTCAACCGTAGGACAAATGGGGTATATGATTATGGAAATTGGTTTAGGGGCATTTTCCCTGGCCATTTACCACCTCATTGTACATGGCATTTTCAAAGCCACGCTCTTTCTGGAGTCAGGTGCACTCATCAAGTTGGCCAGACACGACTCCAATCTTCCTAAACGTCTTACCTATGAAATCTTTTGGGAAGAAAAACTGAAGCCTTCAAGTAAAAAACTTTTTAATTACTTAGCCTTTTTCACCATCTTACCTCTTGTCGTTTTTGTGGGAGTTAAAATGGTGCTCAGTGAAGATTTCTTTGAGTTTAATGCTTCCATTGTTATTTTGGCATTTGCTTGGCTTACGGGGACACAGCTTTTCATGTCATTCTTTAAAGTTTCCAAAGCCGACTCACTCAAAGTAATCTTTGCCTTGGTGAGTTCATTTATTATTATCTTGTTTACTTACGAGTTTGTTGGTTTGGCACTTGAACACTTCATTTATGGTGAACATGCAGCCCTCTTCTACGAAGCAGCAACACTCAATGTCACGATGGTGATGTCTATTGTCATGATAGCAGCTATTATGATTGTGGGTTGGTTGTTTATGTATAAACAGCATTTTGTGGATGTTCCCCAAAACCAAAAAAGACCCAATGTCCTTAAATGGTCATTGTATAAATTTTTGGCAAAAGAGGGATATTTCTTTAAGCTCTTCAAAATGTTAAAAAAGGGGAAATCATGATGTCAAATCTACTCTTTTTACTCTTGGCTGCTGGTGTACCTTACTACATACTTTTAGAAAAGTTTACCTCACTGCGTAGTAGACATATCTTTCTACTGAGTGCCTTTTCACTACTCTGTGCTGTGGGACTTACCTTTGTGCTTACGAATGAACACAGGACAGCCTTTGTCTTGGTTTCACTTGTCTCTGCACTTTATTCTGTCTATCGCGCAACAAAAACGACAAATTTTTATAAACTAGGGTATTACCTTATCTTTGTGAATGCGCCATTTTTTATGATGTTTGAAGGCGAAGGAGTATTCTACAGCTTGTCACTTCTCTTGGCTTTGGCAGGTATCTATTTGATTGCACACTTTTATGAGAAACATTATGGATCTGCCAATTATCACTATATTACAGGTATCACACTGGTACGCCCTTACATTGCTACCTATTTGTCCTTTTATTTGATTGCTTTGTCACTCTATCCACCTTTTCCAAACTCACTGTTTTTCCTAAACTATATTTTAGGGACGGAAACAAACTTACTTTGGTTCGCTGTGGTTAGCACACTCTTTTTTTCGAACTTCTATCTTGCAATGGGTGTCATGAGACATACACTTTTTGGTAGACCCAATGCAAATATTCACTATGTGCACATGACAAACAAAGAGAAACTGCCCCATTTACTTATT
>CAUZVG010000175.1:0-2716 GCA_963583215.1 Campylobacterales bacterium
GGGTAGCCAAAGACCAATATCTTTATCTGCCGGGTTACTAAAAGGGTGCGTAGCATCTGTGTTAACTCCAATAAGAGCACCAGAGATACCATTGACTGATTTTCCATAACGAGACACAGCACGTAACTCAAGCAAACCACCTGGTATGAGGCCCATACGATCAAAATCAATACTTACATTATAATTGATAGTTCCACCATACTCAGAGTCGGTATCTATGCCACCGTCTACAACACCTTGGTAATACTGGTTATAGTCGATATCGAAAGCAAAGCCCTTTTCTGCCCACTCAGAACGCTTTCCACCAAGCTCACCTAAAAGATGTGAACGTGAGGACAAGTCACCTGAATAATCCGCTAGAGGTAAAATCCCCGTTGGTTTTTCCTCAACTTCTTCTGCTGGCAACATTACCGTCAACATACTTAGTGCAGCAAGAGAGCTGATTGTGTTTTTTAAGCTATTTATTTTCATGTATTCCCCTTAGTATTTAAATACACATTTGCTAATTTATTAGCTTATAGTTTAACATATTATCTGAAGGGGAGTACTTGTTTATACTAAAAAACTTATAATCTAACATAAATTTTCTTGTATGATAGACGCTAGACCAGTAAGGATATTGTTAGTTGTTATTAAATGTAAAGTAAGTTAAATGATGAGGCCTAAATTATCTAAAGGCTTTAAAGGGAGTGGTGGGTCCTCGGGGACTCGAACCCCGGACCACTCGGTTATGAGCCGAGTGCTCTAACCAGCTGAGCTAAGAACCCTGGTTAATGAAAGTCTTTCGTTTGTAGGACGACTTTCGCGTCAGAATTATAGCGGTTGTAATCTTTAAAAGCAATGAGATTTTGCAAAATTCCAAAAATAACTGCAAATATGATAAATGAAGTTCCTCCATGACTTAGCATGGGCAGTGGAAGCCCTACAACAGGGGCTAGACCAATGATCATGTAAATGTTTACTGTCATGTATACAAAGAACAAAAAGGCCAGTCCAGAGGCAAAGACTTTGATGAGATAATCCTTCTTGTATTTGACCGTAATGTAAAGTAAATTAAAAATGAGAAGTGCATAGAGTGCGATGACTGTCATCATCCCTTTAAACCCAAATCTCTCCCCCAAATAGGCAAAAATAAAGTCCGTAGAAGAGACGGGAAGAAAGTCAAGTTGTGTTTGTGTTGCTTCTTCTTTAGGTTTACCCTCAAGACCACCTGAGCCAATGGCTATGAGTGCTTGGTTAACATGGTAACTTGGTTTTCCTACAAAGTCAGAGATACGCTTTTTTTGGTAAGGTTTTAACTGTCCATACAAAATAGGTGCGGAGAAGGCCAAAGCTAAAAAAAGGACCGTCCAGATTTTCCAGTCTATGCCTATCACAAAAAGTATACCGTACCCTGTAATAAGTAAAACCAACGCCGTTCCTAAGTCAGGCTCTTTTGCAATAAGTAAAAAAGGAATAATAATCACAATAGAAAGCTTGATAAACATCAACATGCCATAACCGCTCTCTTCCGGAGGTTTACGGCTAATCATATACCCCAACATCATCATGACAGCTACTTTCATAAACTCTGAAGGTTGGATGGTCAGACCCACGCCAGGGATTTCTATCCATCTTTGGGCACCTAGTATAGACTTACCTATAAACTCTACAGCCACAAGCAAAGCTAAGTTTGCCACGTAAAAAAGAGGTACAAACCACCAAAGTATTTGTCTCCATGGAATAAAAGCAACCACAAAAAAAGCCACAGCAGCAATACCATAATAGACCATTTGTTTGGCAAAAAGATGGGGGTTAATTTCTCTTACGAGGTACGAAGAGACAATGAAGATAGGGACCATTTGAAACATAAGAGTATAGGAGAAATGTTTCCAAATACGTCTATCAAAATCAAACCAACCTTCCATTTTTCCCCTCATTCCTATTGATATGTTTCATTTATGTATGAATTTTGATATTATATCTAAAAGGAGTTAAGTATTATGCTTGATTTTTATCGCTTTGCACACCTTGAGCACTACCCTGCACTTATGCATGCTGTGAGTACCAAATCTCATGATTTGCCTTATCTCTTTTCTTTGGCCCTACATACAGGTGAAAAGGCTGAAAAAATTGTTGCCAACAGAAAACAATTGGCCAAACATTTAGGCAGCAGTGAAGCATCACATTTCATTGTTGCAAACCAAACCCACTCTGATAATATTAAAATCATACAAGCGAGTCAAAGTAAAGGTTGGACCTCTTTGTCCGATGCCATAGAAGATTGTGATTCGCTCATTACAAATCTGCCTCAAGTCGTACTCAGCATACTGACTGCTGATTGTGTACCCATTTTACTTTACGACCCACAACACAAAGTCATTGCCGCAGTGCATGCCGGGTGGAAAGGCACAGAAGCCAAGATAGTCAAAAAAACTGTAGAAAAGATGTCTGAAGTTTTTGGAACAGAGCCTAAAGATATCATCGCCGGCATCGCACCTTCCATTGGGAAATGTTGTTATGAAGTAGGAGAAGATGTGGCAAAACATTTTTCTCACTACCCTGATGCGTGTACTGCAAAAGGGAATAAGTTTATGTTAGACTTACCTTCTATAAATAAAGAACAACTGCTCTCTGCTGGCCTTTTGGAAAATAATATTGAAATGTCCAAGATATGTACAGCCTGTGAAGTGGAACGCTTTTTCTCTTACCGCAAAGAAAAAGGCTGTTCTGGTAG
>CAUZVG010000176.1:0-2682 GCA_963583215.1 Campylobacterales bacterium
CTGAATTATTGGCTAGATATGTTGTCTAAATATGCAGGGTTACTTGCAGCTATTTTCCTGATGATTCTCTCACTGTTAGTGGTCTATGATGCAGGGATGCGTTATCTTTTTTCAGCGGGGTCAATTGCCTTACAAGAGTTAGAATGGCATCTCTTTGACTTAGTGTTTTTACTGGGGCTTAGCTATGCACTCAAACATGACAAACATGTACGTGTGGACATCTTTTTTGAAAACTACTCTGTGCAAAAAAGAGCCATCGTGCAAATACTTTCCATGTTGCTCCTTGTGCTTCCTTTTTCTTTACTCTTTTTTCTGGATGCGCTAGATATGACGGTACAGTCTTATCTACAAGCTGAAGTCTCTGCAAATCCTGGAGGCTTAGCTTACCGTTGGATCATTAAATCCATGTTGGTTTTAGCTTTTGTGTTGTTGGCGCTACAAGCATTCTCTGAAATTCTAAAAGCCTATGTAAAAATAGAAAACAAAATTATCTTGTGGCGTACCCTAAGATTTATTTTAGTTTTGGCTACTTTGGTCTATGTTGCTTGGTATAATAGAGTAGAGTTTTTATTTGAACCGGTCTACCTGATGTTTGCACTCTCCTTACTCTTGTTGATGTTAGGTTTTCAAGTTGCCTTTGTGTTTGCAGGGGTAGCCTTGCTTTTTGCAGCTGTTGCAGATGAAGTGGGCTTACATGTTTTAGAGATGCTTCCTTACAGAACCTATGGCATCATGGGAAATATAACACTTATGGCCATTCCTCTGTTTATCTTTATGGGGCTCATTTTAGAGAAATCAAAGATGGCAGAAGGTTTGTTGCTCTCCATGGCCAAACTCTTTGGCGCAGTACGTGGTGGACTTGCCATTTCTGTGGTTTTAGTAGGTGCCATACTTGCAGCAAGTACAGGCATTGTGGGTGCATCTGTGGTCATGATGTCACTCATTGCTTTGCCACTCATGCTTAAACACAAATACTCACCTTCTTTGGCTTCGGGTAGTATTGCTGCTTCAGGGACCTTGGGACAGCTCATCCCCCCTTCTATAGTACTCATCGTTTTAGGGGATCAAATGCACCTCTCTGTGGGAGACCTTTTTCGTGCAGCGGTGGTACCAGGTCTTTTGCTTATTGTTTTATATGTGCTTTACATTCTTATTGTTTCTTATTTCAATAAAGATTTGGCACCTGCCATTGTTTCGGATGAACCTTATGCGCAGATTGTGAAAGATGCGTTAAAAGAGATTGTACCCCCTTTGCTTCTTATTGGGGTGGTGCTGGGGAGTATTTTTTCGGGGATTGCTTCTCCTTCTGAGTCTGCGGCTATTGGTGTGCTGGGTGCGCTAGTACTTGCTATGGCAAAAAAGACATTCTCTTATGAAATGTTACGTTACGCAGCCATTGAGACTGTCAAACTCACTGCCATGATCTTTATGATACTCATTGGTGCCACAGCCTTTTCACTTGTTTTTAATGAGCTTGGTGGTGGAGATATGGCTTTGGCCTTTTTTACGGGAGACTTGGGTGGACAGTGGCAATTTATACTCCTCGCCATGTTGCTTATATTTCTTTTAGGTTTTTTTATTGACTTTATTGAGATTGCATTTGTGGTGGTGCCTATTTTGGTACCTATTGTGGCTTCTTTTGGCATAGACCCTATCTGGTTCGCTGTACTCATTGCCATGAATTTACAAGCTTCTTTTCTGACCCCACCTTTTGGTTTTGCTCTTTTTTACTTGAAAGGGGCTGCGGGAGATAAAGTGTCTACAGGGGACATTTATAAAGGGGTCATCCCTTTTATACTTTTACAACTCTTGGCACTTTTGATTGTGCTACTTTTCCCTGATTTGATTTATATATTTGGAAAATAGTATTCGGCACCTAGGTTTTTCAGAGGGTCAATTGTTTGGCTCTATGCTATAATAGAATAAGTAACAGGGAGGGAGATACATGACAGCAAGAGCAGCTATTGAAGTACTACGTGAGCGTATGAATGAGATTATTATTGGTCAGGAACATGTGATTGACAGGCTCATTTTGGGTCTTCTGGCAGATGGCAATGTCTTGGTAGAAGGCTTACCTGGTTTGGCAAAAACACAGAGTGTCAAAGCTTTAGCAAGAAACATAGAGTCAAAGTTTTCACGTATACAGTTTACGCCGGATCTTTTACCTTCTGCAGTGTTGGGTGCTGAGCGTCTGGTAGAAGCAGATGGGAAAAAGAGTTACAAGTTCTTTGCCGGGCCTATTTTTGGAAACATTATTTTAGCAGATGAAATTAACCGTGCACCTTCTCAAGTTCAAGCAGCCATGTTAGAAGCAATGGAAGAACGTCAAGTAACTGTTGCTGGAAAAACCTATAAACTCCCTGAACTTTTTATGGTGATGGCCACACAAAACCCCATAGAAGAAGAGGGGACTTATCCTCTGTCTGAAGCACAAAAAGACCGTTTTTTAATACATGTAAAAATTGGCTACGTCGATATGAAGTCTGAATTTAAAATGATGAAAATGGCAGAAGAACATAGGTACCATAAACCTCAAACGCAAAGTAAAATTTCACAAGAACTCATTTTGGAAGCACGTAAACAGGCTTCTTCTGTGACCTTGAGTGATACCTTGGGTAAGTATATCGTTGAGTTGGTATTTGTGACACGATATCCACTGCGTTACAGCCATCAATTAGAAGT
>CAUZVG010000177.1:0-2651 GCA_963583215.1 Campylobacterales bacterium
TAGCTGCCAGGTACCACTTGCCAAATTGTTTATGCAATTTATTGAGGTAACGCAAAGCTGCAGATGTGGCACGCAGAGTGTCACAACGCTCATCATAAGCCTTACATATTTTTAAGTTGTAATGTTTGGCAGTTGCTGGCATAAACTGCCACAACCCCACAGCTTTTTTAGGGGAGATAGCCCTAGACCTAAACCCAGACTCAATCATAGAAAGATAGATAAACAAGTCACTCACACTGTCCTCTCTTAATAAACCCTGCATGAGAGGTAAAATCTCTTTACCTCTCTCTAAAGAACATGTATAAAACTTTTTGAGAGAGACTTCATTTTGACTCACAAAAACAATAAACGAAGCATCATACAAATAAGACTCATCCACATCAAACTCAGAAAATACATGGGCATAAGAAGGATATTTATTTTCCAATACAGAGGCAAAAAGCCCTTGACTTAAGATGAGACTAATACAAAAGAGCCACAAGCACTTTAGTAAATTTTTATCACTTAAAATGTAAAGAGCCTTTGTGCATTTTGGCTACTTAACCTAGCTATTTCAGAAGATGGCAAATCTGATAATTCTGCCATTTTATCTGCAACAAGCGTGGTATAAGAGGGTTCATTACGTTTGCCTCTGTGAGGATGTGGTGTCAAGTAAGGAGCATCCGTTTCAATGAGCAGTTTATCTTGAGGTATTTTACCATAGACATTAATGAGTTTACGTGCATTTTTAAAGGTTAACACCCCACCAATCCCATAGTAAAAATTTTTATTTGCCAGTTTTAGAAGAGACTCATCTGCATTATAACAGTGTAAAACACCTCCCTCTTCTCCTGCATATTCGTCTAAGAGTGCCAAACAATCTGCTGAAGATTCACGTATATGTACAATAAGTGGTTTCTTCAGTTCTTTAGCCCAAAGTATTTGGTCCACAAAAATCTCTTTTTGCAAGGCTTTCTCTTTGGCTATCTCCTCTTCAGATTCAGGCAGGCGAAAATAGTCTAAACCACATTCACCGATGGCCACACATTTAGGATGCATTACAAACTTTTCTAAAAACTTACGGTCATAATTTTCTGCATCATAAGGGTGTACACCTACTGAAAAATAAATAGAGTCATATTTTTCTGCCAATTCAACAGCACGTTCAAGTGTTTTTGGGTCTGCCCCAGGAATAATAAACTTTTCTACCCCTTTGGCCTTTGCAGTAGCCAATACCTCGTCAATATCATCTCTATATCTCTCATCATCCAAATGACAGTGTGTATCTATTATCATCTATAGCCTATTCTTTTTGGTTATTATAACAAAATTTTAAATCTAACAATATTTAACATCTTAATATAATCTGAAATCAGCTATAGTTTATCTAAAGCTATTTAAAAAGGTGACTCATGCTTGCACTTTCGATACTCATTATTTTTGCTCTTGTTGTTGTGGCTATTATTGCCATTGAAATACGTAATGAACGTAAGTACCAAGCTTCACGACGTACGACAGGCCGAAAACCTAAAGAGAAAAAACAAACAGAAGAAGTAGCAGAAGTAGAAGAACTAAAAGAAGAGGAAGCCAAAAGCCCACACAGAAGCTTCCACATGACCAAAGCGACCAAAGCGACCAAAGCGACCAAAGCGACCAAAGCGCAAGAAGTACCAGAAAAACCTAAAAAAACAAAAAAACTCCCTCCTTGTACTTATCCTAGATTTAGCCATGTGCGTCTTGTTGAAATGGGTTTATCAGAGGAAGAAGCAAATGAGTTTGTGCAAGAACTCATCCCACAACTTGAAGAACAAATTCCAGAACTTGAAAAGATGTTAGAAGTTTCAAACTTTGAACAGTTAGAGAAAATTACTCATGGCATTAAAGGTTCTGCAACCAACTTAGGTACAGGAGGGGTTTCTGACCTTTTGGTCGACTACAACACGTATCTTAAAACTGAGCGAGACTTAGAGATTGCAACAGTGTATTTTAAGTCTTTCAAACACTATATCAACGAACTTAAAAACCAATATACTTAAGCCCGTAATTTTTTGGCAAAATCCATGGCTTCTTTTGTGGGGTTCTCCCCCGCAATAATACGTGCTATTTCATGTACCCTACCCTCCGTACTTAACTCAATCACTTGACTCTCTACACCATCTTTGGTCACAACAATGTGTTGGTCTGCTTTAGCTGAAAGATGGGGTTGATGGGAAATAGCAAAAATTTGATACACAGAAGAGAGTTTTGTAATCATTTGTGCAATGGCAATAGACTCATCACCTGAGACATTGGCATCTATCTCATCAAGTATGAGTACGCCTTGGCCTTGACCTTCTTGAATGGTTGAAGCCATCAGTGCCAAACGCACACGGTTAAACTCACCCCCAGAGAGTGTGGCAGTTTTTGACTCCCCAAGCATCACTTCAAGAAAATCAGAGCCTTTTTCATCTAAAGATTTAGAGGCAAAGTTAAATGTAAGTGCGGGAAGTTTTAATGTACTTAAATACCCTTCTAAAACAGACTGCAAACGTTTTGCTTCTTCTTGACGTAATTTAGATATTTGTCTAGCCAAAGTTGAAAGTTCTGTATATTCCATACTTAAAAATGAACTTAACATACTTTTGTCTTCTTCAATGTTTGTGTACCCCAAAAGCTCTTTTTTCTTCATCTCT
>CAUZVG010000178.1:0-2624 GCA_963583215.1 Campylobacterales bacterium
AAGCAGGAAAAACTGTTGCTGAGAATGTAAACGCTCTCTTTGAGGTAAATTGGTGTGAGCCAGATAAAACCGCTGAGGGAACATGTGTTCCGCAGACTACGGATGTGAAGTCTGTTTTTGATTCTATCTTTAGTGATTACTTATGGAATATCGATAATACTGGAGCTAGAAACGTACAAGTACGATTCTATCCAAGAGCTGACTAGTAAAATAAACTAGTCCCTCCCAACTTTCGCTTGGAGTTCGACGGACTCAACTACAAAGCCGGGCTGCCCAAAAGGCAGTTCGGCTTTTTTTATGTCACAAAATACAAATTTATATCTTTTAAAATATATTTGTGTTTCTTAGATCGCTTCTACTACCAAAACCTTATAAAACTATCTGTTACAGTATCTTCTATAAGGTTTTGCTACTTTCTAAGATCTTCTGATCTGTCAAACTCTATGTTGTACTTGTCTAAAATACCTTGTTGTTTCTTTTTGGCTTCTTCACGGTCTATGATGACTTTCAGACCGTCTTTATCTTCTAAAATCAGATACTGACCTTTTGCGCTAGAGACTTTGGCGTAAAATTCTTTAAAGTTTTTAAAACTTTCTCCATTTACTTTTGCAATGGGCCACATGCCAAAGTTGTTGTTTCCTCTACTCATGTCTGAAGCCAGTACTTTTAGTAAAACAACCGCTTCATCTCGATCTGCTTCTTGCCACTGTGAGGCAATGTGACTCAAGGCCAAACGATTGGCTTTGGTAGAGAGTATGAGGTTTCTCGTCAGTGGAGAAAAGACATAACCCCCGTAAACAAAGTAGGTAGGCATGACATCATGACGTGTGGTTTTTACCAAATACATGTCGTCTGCTGTTTGCGTGAGTTTGGCTTTTATCTTCATAGGTTTTTGATCACGTATAATGTCTAAATCGATCGATTCACCCATCTGATAAGCATCTATAAAGTAGTGAAAATGCGTGTACTCGTGCTTACGAAACTCTACCGTACCATCGTCTTCAATATTGTGTCCATCTACCGCAGTTAAAATGTCTCCCTCTTTCATCCTGTTAGCAAAACAAGAGCTGTAGACTACTTTGGTAATGAGTTTTCCAGAGATGTTGTCATCTAAACCATAGTACCGTCTCATGGCAGGATTTTCCAGTTTTTGTGTACCTAAACCAATGTCTGCCAAACCATCATAGTGCCCATCTTTCATGTCATCTATAAAGTGTTTGACCATACTTACAGGTACCAAATAGCCAATGTTTTGTGACTTGGTAATGACTTGCATGACCACGCCGACTATCTTTCCGTCTGAGAGTGCTGGGCCACCAGAGTTTCCAGGGTTTACTGCTGCGTCTACTTGCACTGCTAAGAAAAACTCACCTGAATGTGCATACACATGATGTTCTACTCTTGAGACCACACCAATGGTTGCTGAAAGGGTTGAGCCTCCCATTGGGTAACCATAGACTACTATCTTTTGTTCCACTTCAGGTAAAGCACCAAAGGTTAAAGGCGTCACACCTTCAAAAAATACTTTCTCTTCTACTTTTAACAGTGCCAAGTCAGCTTGGTGGGAGACTGCGTATACTGTGGCAATGTAACGTTTTCTCTGTCCGTAACGCTGCACTTCTAAAAAAGCTTGATTGGCTACCACATGGGCATTGGTAAGAATGTAACCTCCCTCAATAATAGCACCCGAACCCGTAGAACTTCGCATAGAACTCGCCCATGGTACTTGATAGTTTGGCATTTTTGCCGTCGTATAGATTTTGACAATAGCTTGTTTGGTAATGTCTTCTTTGCTTGTATTGGCACTCAATAAGAGTGTGCTTATCAATAGGGTAAATAGTAGTTTCATCTCTTTCCTTGTAGGGTTGGCTTCAGCCGACCACTAAATATCTTGGTCGGCTAAAGCCAACCCTACACATAATCTTCAGCATCATAACATTCAATGCCACGTTTTTCTGCCTCTTTTGCCATGAGCCCTGCTTCTTTGTCTGAGAGTAAATTTTTCGCTTCATCATAGAGTTTGGCAGAACAAACCCCACAAGAAGGACTTCTGTCTTTACCTATAAAAAGGTCTATCTGAGGATGGGTATTGAAAAAGTGTATCGCATATTGGTTAATGGGTAAAGAGAGGTCTGCTGCATTTTCATTGGAAATGGCTTTGTCACCCTCTTTTGTACGTATTAGATCCATGGTAGATCTGGGTGTTCCAAAGGCAAAGTCTTCAGGACAAAAAGGGATGAGTGTGTGGCCTTCTAGTTTTGTTAAGAGCGCATCATTTTTATTGTCGCTTGCGTCATAGCGACACTTTTCGCCTAAAAGACAGGCAGAAATGGCAATTTTTTTCACAAAATTACCTTTTCTGTAAAGCAAGAAGTTGCGTGAGCTCTCTGCTGAAGAGGTCACAGCGACAGCGTAGTATATGAACTTTGTTCCTATACGTTTTAAATAAATAGCTGGCTATGGTTTTCATTTACACCATAAAAAGAAGTACATAGACCCAAATTCCTGTCATTGCGGTAAGGAGTATCCAGATAAATGCACGTTTCCCTGCTTTCCTATGTGTTATAGAGTAGCTACCCGGTAATGTGCCCACTTTACTGTGTTTGCGTGCAGTCACCAAAGTA
>CAUZVG010000179.1:0-2613 GCA_963583215.1 Campylobacterales bacterium
AAAGTAAAGGGTATCACCTATTTTTAGAGGTTCCCTAAAGCTTAACTCCCAACTTTAGAAACATCTACCCCCACACCTACAGGGCCTGCACGTACACCTGCTGAAGGGTGTAGGCCATTTTTATTTACTCCGACACCCACAAACCCAACAGGCCCTAAAAGTATGCCTATACCAATGCCTGGTGTGCAAGCAGTCAAAAAAAGAGAAAGTACTAAAAGTAAGCTATTCTTTTTTATCTTAAATTCTTTGTATTGAAGAGTAAAAATAGGCCTAAGCCAAGGGCTGAAACCATGATGATCGAAGCGCCTGATGTGAGGTTGTAACTGTACGATAGCCAGAGTCCAAGCAGGGTAAACAGAGTGGCAATAATGCCAGAGAAAAACATCATTGAAAACAAAGACCTAGAAAGTTTTTCTGCAATGTAGACAGGGATGGTGAGCATGGCAATCACCAAGATAAGCCCCACTACTTTAATGGCTACTACCACCGTTAGTGCAGAGAGTATGAGTATGAGTGTGTAGAAAAATGTGACATTAACGCCACGCAGTCTTGCATACTCAGAGTCATAAGAGACTGCTAAGATGTCACGATACCAAAAAACCACCACAAAAACAATGAGCACTAAAAGACCAGACATAAAATACAAGTCTTCAGAAGATACTGCCAAAATGGACCCAAAAAGGTAGCTCATAAGGTCTACATTGTAGCCTGGCGTGAGGTCTACAAAAATGACTCCAATAGCCATACCTACTGCCCAAATAAGTCCAATGAAGGTATCCATTCGGTGGCGTTTCTTGAGTGTCAGTGCAGCGATGAGTAGGGCAGCACCTACAGCAAACAGTGAAGCACCTAAAAAGATGGGTAAACCAAAGTAGACAGCCAGACCAATACCACCATAAGAGGTATGGGCGATGCCGCCTGCTAAAAATACCATACGGTTCACCACTATGAGTGACCCAATGATACCTGCTGCAAAAGAGACAAGTATACCTGCAAGCAGCGCATGTTGCATAAATTCAAATTGCAAAGCTTCTATCATGGTTTAAGCCTCCATTTTGGATTTTCATCTTCACAAGTGTTACAGTTGTCAGATCCTAACATTTCGAGTAGTTCTATCTCACAGAAGTGTGCATCGTTACCATGGGTATGGAAGGTGCTGTGCTTATCTGAAATGTCGTGGTAAGAGAGATTTTTGTTCACGTGAGCAGCTTTGTTGGCATACTCTAAAATGACAGAAATGTCATGGCTTACTACCACAACAGTAATATGTTCATTGAGTGTTTTTAGAAGCTCATAAATTTCACGTTGTCCTGTAATGTCTATGCTTGATGTGGGTTCATCCAGTATGAGTATTTGTGGGTGTGCACAAAGTGCGCGAGCTATCATGATTCTTTGTCTTTGTCCTCCAGAGAGGGCGCCTATTTTCGTTTCTGCATAGTCAGCCATGCCTACTTGTGCCAAAGCACCTCGTGCACAAAGCATTTCATCTTTACCATAACCAAAAAGAGGACGTTTCCCCTCCACATGGCCCATCATGACCACTTCAATGACTTTGATGGGAAAGTCTGTATTGACATTGGTGTTTTGCGGTACATACCCTATCTGTGTGAGGCTTTGTTCAGGTTTCTTCCCTAAGACTGTGATAAGACCTTCTTTGGCCTTTTCTATGCCTAAGATGAGTTTGAGTAGGGTAGACTTTCCTCCACCATTGGGCCCAATAATAGCTAAGAAGTCTTTTTCCTCTACGCAGAGCTTAATATTTTCTAAGACATTCTCTTTTTCATACGCAAAAGAGAGGTTTTCTATAGTAATGACCGACATTTTACTCTTTTCCCGTAATGCTTTTAGCCATGTATACGAGGTTTTCTGACCAGTTCTTGGCCATAGGACTTATTTTGATGACAGGGATGTTCAGTTCTTTGGCAATGATCTTCGCTGAGGCATCTGAAAACTCTGGTTGCGTAAAAATAGCAGAAACTTTTTCTTCTTTGGCTTCTTGCAGCAAGTGTACTAGCTCTCTTGGTTTAGGACTTTTTCCTTCTACTTCTACGGCTACTTGTTTCAAACCATAGGCTTTAGCAAAGTATCCCCATGAAGGATGAAAAACCATGAATTTAGATGAGCCTTTGTACGTAGAGAATATTTCTTTGAGTTGTTTATCTGTGTCTGCGACTTTGTCTAAAAACTTTTCAAGATTCTCTTTATAGTAGTGGGTATTTTTTGGGTCTTGTTGCTTGAGGGCATCAAAAATGTTTTGGGCTATGATGGCTACATTTTTAGGTGCAGTCCAAATGTGTGGATCTTTACCTGAATGTTCATCATGTCCATCATGTGTATTCTCTCCATGATGTGCAGAAGCCATGTTAATTGTGTTTACATTCTCATTGAGATGTGTAAGTTTCATCTTTGGATTGAGAGAAGTAAATTTAGGAAGCCAAACGTTTTCAAACTCTACACCAATGGCAAAGTAGAGGTCTGCTTTTGCCACAGAAAGCATCTGTAAAGGTTTAGGTTCATAGCTATGTGGAGAGTCACCAGCTTGTACCATCACAGTGACTGTTACATGCTCTCCCCCAATGGCTTTTAGAAAAGTTTGTACGGGTACAATGCTGA
>CAUZVG010000180.1:0-2597 GCA_963583215.1 Campylobacterales bacterium
TAATGTCAACAAGCTGCTCTTCAAACTCTTCAGCTTCACTTTCAGGTACAAAAACCTGATGGTCTTCATAGGTGGTAGCATACACTTTCCCAGCGCTTCCCTCTCTACTTACATATTCACCCACAACCAATCTTACATCCACACCACGTGTTGCATCTAAAGCAAAGTCCGTAAAAACAAAGGCCAAAATGCGTGAAGTATGCTCTTTGGTATCTACACCCAGTTCCTTAGACATAGCAAACATCGCCTCTTTGATTTGTTCATTGTATTTTTTGTCAACTTTTGTTGACATATTTGCCACAATAGGATCATAAGAATCCACCCCAGTAAGTACGTAAAAACTTTGGGCTTGCAGAACTACTGTAGCCAAAAGGGAGAGGGTGAATGTTTGTAGTAACTTCATAATAATCCTTTGTAAATAGAACCCTTGCATAACTTCGGGTTCTATTTTGTATAACAAAGATTATATCGTATTTCCTGTCTCCCTCTGTGTACTCTTATTGTTCTAACAATTCAGAACTTTCAAGCATCTTGATAAACTCTGCTCTATACCCCTCTGCGGACTTTAGCAATAGTAGAGATGAAGATACGTTTACGTATCACTCCGTCTTATTTGGCAGAAAGCCAGTTACTCATGTTACTGCGGTAAGAAGACCAAGGTTCATCTTTTAAAAAAAGTCTAAAAAGTCTTCATTGCTTTTTGCCGCAATATGGGCTTTTTCCATCTCCTCTTCTATAAAACGTAATAGAAATTTATGTTGCATTAGTTCCCTTCACCTTTTAAACTCTTTAGTTCTTCAGCAAAGTTTTCTTTAGCACGCAAAGCAGCACTATTTTTATAAAGTTTTACTAAGGCTTCTAAAGTATCTATCAAGTCTTGTTTATAAGCATTGGGATTTGTCTTGGCTAAAGTACGTCGTAATTCCAAAGCTTTTAAGTAAAAGTTTTCTGCTCTAAATTCTCGTTTCGTTTCAAAATACAAAAGTGCCAATTCATGGTAAGTAGCAGCAAGTGCAGGTGTAAACCTTTTAGGATTCTCTTTGAGTAAATCTCGTCTGATTGCTATAGACTTTAAAAAGAGCGCTTCTGCTTTACCTTCTCTTTGGGTACACGCATACAGCTCTCCCATGTTGTGTAAAGAACAAGAGACATAAAAGCTGTACTTTTTAGGGTTTTGCTCCATTAAAGAGCTACGCAGTGCCAAAGCTTTTTCATGAGACTCTTCTGAGGCTTGAGGTTCATAGGTCTCTTTATACAATACCCCTAAGTTATTGTAAGTCCAAGCCAAGTCATTGCTGTACAACATAGGCTTCTCTTTGGCCAAACTTTCTCTTAAAGTCAACGCTTCAGCGTAGGCTTCTTTTGCCTTGGTAATTTGTTTTGACTTATGGTACAAAATGCCTAGTCTATTGAGCACAGAAGATTTTTCTACAGGGTGAAGGTCATAGCCTGATAAACGTCCAAAAATCTCTTGCGCTTCTTCTAAGTGATTTTCTTTCATTAAAAAGAGTGCATAGTCATACATGTTAAGATACGAAGAATCTACAGCGATGGCCTTTTTGTAAAACTTTCCTGCATTCTCAAAATCATTTTTTTCCACATAAAGTTTTGCACGAAGCATATTTTTCTTCGCGTAGCTTTCATCTTCTGCTAAAGACTTTGAAGAATCCAGAACTGCAAGGGCTTCATCTACACCTTTAAGGTTATATACTTCTTGGGCTTCTCTAGAGACTGAGGTTTTTAAAAGTCCAAACCATTTAAGGGTCTCTTCTTTGGTACCTTTATTCTCTTCAAGCTTTTTTAACTCCACAGAGAGCATATACGCTTCTTTGTCACTTAAACCCAATACTTTCTGCGCCACTTTCACTTGGGCAATGTCACGTTCTAACGTGATGAGTTCTTGGTTAGAGGAAATGACTTGAGAGAGGGTGTACCCATAAATGGCCATAGCCACAAAAAAGAGTACAGCGATGCTTTTCCATACAAAACGTTTTTTCTTCTCTCTTTTTTCCCGCTTCCACAAGTCAGTAAAGTCCACTTCTAAAATGGCCGCAATGATTTTTAAAAATGCCACTTTGGGATGTGTACGTGCATCCAGGGCCAAAGGTGCAGCACCTTTATGCAAGGCCAAAGGCAAAGCTTCTTTAAGTTCTCCTAAACCAACGATAACAAATACTTTAGGATTTTCTCTCTCTTTAAAGTAAACAATCTCCTCTTCCACCCAAGTCGAATTCCTAGCAGAAGGAGAACCAATGACGATAAGAGAAGCGCTTTCATCTAAAGCCTTCTTTAAGACATCTGACAACACAGAAGCAGAAGAGAGTTCTTCTTCATCACGAAAAATACTTCGTTTTAAATCTTTGGGTAAATGTGGGTATTTTTCTCTTAAACTTTTAGGAATTTTGTAGTTTTCTATAGCAGAAAGTAAGGTTTTTGCGAAAGCTTTATCTTGATGTGAGTAAGAGAGAAAAGCTTTGTATTTGTAGGGTGTATGCATGGGGAAAAGTATAACATAAAGCATCTCAATATGAGACGTATTTAGACCTATAAACCCAAATTACGCATGAAATTCCCTGCAATGATGTTGGCTCTTTCTT
>CAUZVG010000181.1:0-2574 GCA_963583215.1 Campylobacterales bacterium
ATAAGCAAGTTCAAATTTATCGCTTGCATTCGTCTAAGAGCCTCAACTTGTATCTCTTGGTCTAAAAGTTTTGACAGTTCTAGTTGAGCCAACAGTACATCTTGCTGTAGTCCCTTCCCTGTCTTGTATTTCTCCTCAGCCACTTTAATAAACTGGCGTAAAAGTACTTGATTATTGTGAACCGTTTCTAAGGCATGGTCAAAGTAGTACACTTTCCACCATGTACTTTCAATATAGTTTGCAAGTTTTAAGCGCTGTTCATCGACCTTGAAAAAAGCAGAATCTGCTACAAAATTCGCTACTTCTCCTTTTAAATCTAACTTACCAGGATAAGGAAAATCTTGAGTAAATCCTATCTGTACAGAGGTCATGGGCTCTTGACCTCTGTCAAATGTATCTGTTGGAAAATTAACTGCACCTATACTTATCATAGGATCAGGTAAACTTTGAACTTGGGAAGGTATCTCTCTTAGTGCTTCATATCTTGCTTGGATTTCTGATAAACCTGGATTTTTTGCCAATCCCTCAGAAACTGCCATTTTTATATTTAAATTTCCTTTCGCCATACTAAAAGAAGTTAAAAAGAGAAAAAGGAACAAGAGTGCTAGTCTGGTAAAAAATGTTAGTGGACGATAATTTTGCTCTGTCAAAATATATCCTTCATTAAATAATATAATATGTATACAATAACATAACTATAGTAAATACCTGTAGGAAGTGTGCACATATCGCAAATGCAGAGGTAGGTGGCTATTTATTAAGCCAAGAAGGGAGGGGAGTTAGTTTATTGACCAGAAAACTCTGTAGGAAACTCTAGTTCATAAATAGCGTCAGTAATGGAGTCTACTCTAGACTTAAAGACATCCTGTGCATCTTTGAGTCCTTTGTTGTAGTGGTAAACACCTATCTCTTTAGAAAAAAAGTCCAAAAGAAACTCTGCGTCAAACTGACCTATGTCTTGAGAAAGTTCATTTTCAAAATACTGTTTCACTTTGCTGACAAGTATCTCTTTTTCTTGGAGCGAAAATTCTATCAAGAACAACACTCACTTGAGTCATCATCTGAACAACAACTCTCAGTTGGTGCTGTGGCTGAAAAATTTCCAAACTTTGGTGCACAACATGCATCTGCAGAATCTTTTGCATCTAAACCAAAGACTTCAATGTCTTCCATAGAGTGGTAATTTTCCCAGACTATACCTGTAGGGTCAGTCACCCAGTACTTGTTTGAAGCCATGTAACAACAAGTAGATCCTTTGTCTTCTTTTCCTTTAATGCCTTTGGCTTCAAATTCTTTTTGGGCAATGTCTAGTGCTTCATCACTCTCATACTGCACACCCAAGTGATTGATACCTTTTTTCTCGCCACGTGTAGAAATAGCAAAATTAAGACACATATCTTCAATGAGCCACTGCGCATAATCTTCTTTTACTTTGGTAGGTTTAGCAGCAAACTGTGTACTATAAAAAGCAATACTCTCTTCAATGTTGTCTACTGACATATGGATGTGTAATTTTCTTTTTTCGTTCATATTAGATCCTTTACACATATTGTACTCTGAAGAGATAAATAAATGTTAACAAACAAGCTCTCAATTTGTGTTATCCTATATGAAAAGTCGGGAAAGTACGATGCCAAATCCTAAGATTACCAATAAAATACAAATATCCCTACTCTTAGTTGCCACTATTGGTATCATGTCGGGTATCACAGTGGTTGCATCTTTGCCTTTGATGAGCCACACTTTTTCTAACATCCCACACATTGAGTTTCTCTCCAAACTAATGCTAACCATACCGTCCATAGTCATCGCAGTGTTTGCACCTTTTGCTGGTTATATTGTAGACAAATGGGGTCGCCTTAAACCTCTTTACCTTGGTATCATCCTTTTTGTCCTTGGAGGCTCTTCAGGATTTTACTTAGAGAACTTTTATGCCATTTTAGTAGGTCGCGCGGTACTTGGCTTGGCTGTTGCACTAACCATGACTTCTTCAACTGCACTCATCGGTGACTACTTTGAAGGAGAGGCGCGCCATAAATTTATAGCCAAACAAGGTTTGGCTGTAGCCTTGGGAGGCATAGTTTTCATAAATGCTGGAGGCTTACTCGCACAAATACACTGGTCTTACCCTTTTGCCATATACTTCATTCCCATTCTTTTTTTACCTTTTATTCTCTCTAACTTGTTTGAACCAAAAAGACATAAAGCCTCTGAAGAGTTTGTCATAGAGTCCAACTGTATACCTATTTATGTGACTGCATTTTTTGTTATGGTGCTCTTTTATCTACTTCCGACGCAACTTCCCTACCTCATAGTAAACATTTTAGGTGGGCAACCTCAAACCGTTGGTTTTGTGATTGCCACAGCCATGATCTTTAACGCCTTAACTGCTATGCAATACGCCAAGATAAAAGCAAAATACTCGTATATGCAAATCTACGCTGCAACCTTTTCACTTTTCTCTTCTGGACTTTTTCTCATTTATTATGCCCACTCTATCCATGAACTATTTTATGCCACAGCATTTATAGGTATGGCTTTTGGGATGCTTTTTGTCAACACAAACTCATGGTT
>CAUZVG010000182.1:0-2569 GCA_963583215.1 Campylobacterales bacterium
TCATTGTAACCGTAAGCAGCAATACCCACACGTACCAGGTCTTCTGAAAAATGTTTTGTTCGTAAAATAGCAGCAGAGTTATGGGAATGAAAACGTACATTTTCAAAGCCTGATTGACGAACAACTTCTTTCACCTTCTCAAAAGACTTTTGCTGCCAAAAAAACTCTGAACTTAACACATCTGCAGAACGGTAATGTGTCATCACCCCTACAAGGTTTAATCCTTGTCTTGCTATCTGCTCCAAGGCTTCTTCAAGTGATTCTAATGCTATGCCATTTCTATGCATACCTGTGTCTATTTTGAGTTCAACTTTTGCACCTTTTTGTGCCTCTTTGATGGATTCAAGACTGTTAAGTGCATAAGAGTATTTCTCATGCTTTAAAACCTTGTCTCCTAGTATGAGTATACTTTCAAACAGGCTTTCAATCTTCGCCGCTTCATACGTATTACGTACAACAGCATGGACAATGCCATGTTCCGAAGCCAAACGTGCCATAAGCTCCAAACCATGCCCATAAGCATTGTCTTTTAGAACAATAGCCACCTTCTCTAAAGAGCCAGTTTGAAGCGCTATTTCGTTAAGATTGTGATAGAAATTTTCTTTGTTAATGTTTATAAATGCCATAAATGATTATAGCCAATCAAGTTAATAGTGAATAGTAAATAGTGAATAGTTTTGAAAAAGGGGAGACAAGATGAGAGTAATGCCTGCAGAATGGGAGAAACAACTCTGTGTTCTCATAAGCTTTCCACATGAAGAGACAGATTGGGCTAAAGATGCTGCAGATTTAAATGAAGCTCTTTCTCCTTTCATACGCATTGCTCAAGCCATTGCTTATGGACAAGCTGTCTATATCATCTGTAAAGACAAAGCGAAAATTGCTTCGATGTTTTGTTCTACTCGGAACATGACGTTTATTGAAATTCCCACAAATGACACTTGGATACGTGACTATGGCTACATAAGTATAAAAGAGAACAATGAGAATAAACTACTTGACTTCACTTTTGACGGTTGGGGTGGTAAGTTTGAAGCGACACTTGACAATACTGTCAACAGTACTTTACACCAAAAAGGCTACATGGGTATTACCCCTTTAGAAAAGATAGACTTTGTACTTGAAGGTGGTGCCATTGAAAGTGATGGTACAGGAAGCATTTTAACTACAAGTACTTGTCTTTGCAACCCTAACAGAAACGGAGGACTCTCTCGAAGCCAAGTAGAAGAGAAACTCAAAAGTACCTTGGGTGCAAAACGTATTTTATGGTTAGAACATGGGTATTTGGCAGGGGACGATACAGACTCGCACATTGACACTTTGGCACGTTTTGTCAACCAAGAAGACATTGCGTATGTCACGTGTGAAGACAAAGAAGATGAACACTATGAATCTTTGAAAAAAATGGAAGCAGAATTAAAAAACTTTAAAACAAAAGAGGGAAAACCTTATACTTTACATGCCCTGCCTATGTGTGAAGCCAAATACAATGAAGAGGGGCAAAGACTGCCTGCAACGTATGCAAACTTTCTCATTTGTAATGATGCACTTATTTATCCTACCTATAACGATAAAAATGATGTAAAAGTGGGGGAGATTTTCAAAGATTTATTTCCAGAAAAAGAGATTATTCCGGTGAATTGTGTGAAACTGATTGAACAAGGAGGTTCACTCCATTGTTCAACCATGCAAGTTGTAAAGTAGTTTAGCGCAGCGCGCCAAAGTTTTGTGTCCAATAGTACGTATATTGAGAGTCAACTTCGTACACTAACGCCATACCAACTTCTGTGTATTCAGGGTTCATGAGTATGGCACAGTGAGTAGGACTGTCTATCCAATTAGATACAGCTTCTTGTGCTGTCTTTGGACCCGCCGTAAGATTTTCCCCTATCGTCTTCCACTCTCGATAGTCATTGTTTTCTGTACGTTCTTGTGAAGTACTCTGCTTGCCATACTCTATGCCTGTCCAGTCAGAACTTGTACCTGAACCACTGTGCTCAAACGTATTACTCTCCGCCATATCAGTACTGTGTTCCATTGCTGCTCCATAAAGTTCGGTACTCCATGTGACTGCAGGCGCTGCAGACTTCTTTCCCTGTCTCCCACAGTCTTGTTTTACCGCACGTGCAGCATTAATGACATTCAAATATACAGTAATCGTATCTTGCGATAAACGCTCCGTAGGAAAAGGCTTGGGTGTCGTAATCGTTACAGAACCTGAACTGGCACCTGTAGAAGAAGCAGTTTCACTGCTTGAAGTGTCTACACTGTCACTTCCGCCGCCTCCACAGCCTATAAAAATAAGTGTGCTTGAGAGTGTGAGTAGTTGGTATCTTAATTTCATAATGGTTTCCTTTTGTTGAAAAATATTATAAAAGTAGAAAAAGGGTGAATATTTAGGTAGCTTACATCTATCAAGCGCACCTATAAATCAATGGCAACCTGGCGATCTTAAAAAAGACCCATGGCTTTCTGTCCTCACTTCACAGCAAGTTTGGCTTTTTCATCATTTTATATTTACATCTTAATATATTAAACTTATATAAAAATAAAATAAAGAGTTTATTGG
>CAUZVG010000183.1:0-2565 GCA_963583215.1 Campylobacterales bacterium
TATGGACACTTGAGCCGTTTTGCTGTTAAAAGTGGTGACTATGTCTCCAAAGGTGATATTGTAGCCTACGTAGGCAGTACAGGAAGAAGTACAGGGCCACATTTACATTATGAAATCCGTTACCTTACCAAGTGGTTAGACCCTAAAAAGTTTATGCATTTGGATTTAGAAAACATTAACAACATAAGTGCTAACATTACTACAGTAAATTGGAACAGTATTTTAAAACAGATAGAGAAACTTATTTCTCTTTCAAAAACCTAGCTAGGACAAACATGGCATTACTTAGAAAAAAAACAGGCAAAAAAACAACAAAGATGGACAAACTCTCTTCAGCAAGTATTATTACATCCTGTACCACAGTACATGGAGACTTTAAAGGCTGCGACACCATTCATATCGATGGACATGTTATAGGAAACATTATTGTAACCAATACCATTATCATTGGAAAAAGTGGCGTAGTAGAAGGCAACATTGAAGCCAAACATGTCATTATCAACGGTGTACTTAAAGGCTCTGTGAAGTGTGAAAAGTTAGAAGTCCTAGCCTCAGCTAAAGTTTCAAAATATATAGAAGCAAAAGAACTGATTTTAGAAGGTGACATCACCGGTGACATTACAGGACATGAGAGCATTGATGTTTTAGCAAAAAGCATAGTGCATGCCATTTGTATCAAAAGTAAAAAAATCACAGTTTCAGGAAAAGTACAAGGTACAGTCATTGCCTCTGAACTACTAGAAATCACGGATAAAGGTTTTGTAGAAGGTCAAATTGCTGCTAAAAGCATTAAAACGGCTGAAGGTGGACGTATGATAGGTACTATGTCTACCTACGAAGAAGAGAGAGTAAGTAAAAAGAAGTAAGCAAAAATGCTGTACTAAAAAAGTACAGCACCCTCATCTTCTATGACTTCACAATTCTCATCAAGAAGCGCGCAGAGTCTCTCTTGACAAGACTTACAAATATAACGATAATTTTGCATATCATAATGAATGGTATCACCCAGAGTGATGTCATCATAACATTCTGCACAAACATTGGTTACACGCAACAGTATTGTTTCTGTCGCTTGTTCCGTTACAAAACACTCAGACCCCATACTAAAGCACCTCTAGCTTGACTATCATCTCTTTTGCTGTCTCCAAAGTATTGTCTAAAGCATAGGCTTTTTGGTATCCTACAAGTGCTTCTTTTGTGCGTCCTAAGTCGTAAAGCATATTGGCATAATTAAAATGGTGAGGCGCATACTCAGGGTCCAATACAATGGCTTTTTCATGGTGTTTTTCTGCCCCAGCCTCATCTTTCATTTTGTGTAAAACATTGGCAAGCAGTGCATGTGCCATATCATCATTTTCATCTAAGGAAATGAGCTTTTCATACATCTCTTTAGCTTTCTCATAGGCTTTGGTTTGCATAGAAACATAGGCCATTTTTTGTAAAGCATCTCTACTGTTTTCATCAAGTATCAAAGCAGAAACCAAAGCTTTACTCGCCTCTTCATAGTCTTCTTTTTCTACAGCCTCATCTGCCATTTGTAAAAGTTGTTCCATACGTGAGAGCTCTACTGTTGGTGTTGAAAATATTTTATCAGGACGGCTAATGCCCCCTATTTGTTCATCATCCAATTTAGATTCAAAATCAATACCACGCTTGGGGTGATTGCCTGAAAAAAGTTGTTTAAAAAAGAGGTAAAAGACCCCTCCAGCGACAATTAGAAGTAAAAGTTGAAATGTGCTCATAAAATCTCCGTAATTTGTTAGAACCTTCTGTAATACTTAGGTGGTTCTATTAATGAATAATAAGATAATCTAACTTAAATCCAAAGAAAAGTGACTACTTTTTCAGTTGAGAAGCCACACGTCCAATAGCAGCATCCATCTCTTCTCGTGTATCAAAAATAAAAGAGTGCTTCTCTTCTTCTCCCAAATTCACAAAAATACCATAACCCACTATCTCGACTTTACCTTTAGACTCAATGTCTATCCACTCCAAACTCACCTGTGTCGTCTCATCTTCAAACCCAGTTTTCACCACTGCAGCAGGGTAAAGTTGCGTAATTTCTCTGCTGTCAAATTGTTTGTCTTCTATTGTAAGTATCATAATGCGATTATAGTATAATATTAAAAAAATCAAGAGGAATAACACCGTGAGCCTAAAAGAGCAGATAAAATCAGACGTAAAAGATGCAATGAGAGCAAAAGAAGTTATCAAAAGAGACACACTTCGTAACATTTTAGCAGCCATGAAACAAATTGAAGTAGATGGGCGTAGAGATGTCACAGATACAGATATTGAAGCCATTTTAGTCAAATACCTCAAACAAAGAGAAGATGCTAAAGTACTATTTGCTGACGCTGGACGTGAAGACTTAGTAGAAAAAGAAAATGCAGAAATTGCCATTGTCAAAGTCTACCTGCCTGAACCTATGGATGACGCAGAACTAGAAGCTACTTTAAAAGAAGTCATTGCTTCTGTAGGTGCGGAAAGTATGAAAGACATGGGAAAAGTCATGGGTGCTGCGAAAGCAGCCATTGGAAGCCGTGCAGACGGTGGAAGAATCAA